>JAICQL010000244.1 GCA_025937895.1 Polyangiaceae bacterium
CCCGCCCACACTGCACCCGCCCACACTGCGGAGCCCGCTCCGCTGAGGGCGCAGCCCGCCGTCGACCCGGCCATCGTGGACCTTGCGGTCCCCGCAGACAGGGCCGCGCGGGGCGCTCTCTGGCGGCCGAGCGTGCTGGCCCAGGCGCACTACGTCAGCGGCGCGCTGCCTCGCCCCGCGCTCGGGGCCGGGCTGCTGCTGGCAGCGGAGTATCGCGGGCTGCAGGGGCGGCTGGAGCTGGCGCTGTGGCCCGCGCAGCCCTTCGCTTTTCTCACGGGCCCGCGCGCGGCGGAGGTGGACCTGCAAACGGGCAGCGCCGCGCTGGGGCTGTGCTCGCGGTTGATTGCGGCCGCGCTCGCCGCTGGCGAGCTGCAGCTCGCGGGCTGCGTGCGGGGTGCTTTCGTACGCCTCACGTCACTCTCCTCTCGAGACTACGCAGCAGGGGCCACGCAATACGGCACCCTGGGCAGCCGTCTCGGTCTCTCCTGGGTCTACTCCGGGCTGCAGCTCGAGCTTATGGGCGGCCTGGACGTGGCCCGGGGGGAACGCACGCTGGGCCCCGCCAGCGGCAACAACCGCTTCACGCCAGAGAGCGCGCAGCTGGCGGCCTCGCTGGCGCTCGGCTGGCAATTCGGGGGCACCCGTGCAGAGTAATGAGCCCGGCTCCGAGCCTGTGCACGCTGACGCCAGCCATGAAGAGCTGTGCCTGCACGAGCGCAGCGGCGTGCGCATCACCGACCTCGGCGCGCACCGCTACCTCGACATGGACGAGCAGCTGGGCTCGTGCGCGGCCGCCAATGACTCGGCGGCGCCCGGCACGCCCTTCGACTACGTGCCGCGCGATCTGCAAGACGCCGTCGAGCGCTGGCTGCCGCGCATGCGGCGCATGGCCGCAGCCTGGGCTCTGTCCCAGGAGGTGGATGATCTGCTGCAGGACATCTGGCTCGAGCTGCATCGCTCGTGGTCCGTGGTGACGGCGGCGCAGAGCCCGCTGGCCATGGCGCTGGAGATCGCCAGGCGCCGCTGCCACAAGGCGCTGCGCAAGAAGAAGGCCGTGCAGCGTACGCCGGTGCTGCGCGAGGCGCTCTCCACCGAGCCAGCACCCGATCCGCGGCCGAGCGACCCCGAGCGGCAGGCGGCCGTGGCCGAGGACGTGAGCTCGCTGCACGCCATCCTGGCCACCCTCGACGAGCGCCAGCGCGATGCATTCCTGTGCCGCCGGGTGCACGGCATGACCGGTGAAGAGACCGCGCAGGTGCTGAAGATCACGACACGGGCCGCGTACGCCCTGGAGGAAGAAGCACGGATGAAGATCGAGGCGGAGTGGAAGAGACGCAAGCTTCGCACCGGGAGGGACGGCCTGTGATTCGCGATCGCTCGCCTGAGCCCGATGCGCTGGCGCCTCTGCCGGAGGAGCTGGAGCAGGCGGTGGCCGGCTTGCGAGCATTTGTGGAGCCCAGCCCGCGTCAGCTCGAGCTCTCGCACCAGCGCGTGCTGCAAAGCCTGGCGGCGCTGCCCCCGCCGGCTGTAATCCCACCCGTGACGCCCGCGGGGTCCCTTGCCACCGTGCCGGGGCAAGCCGCAGCGGCGGTGCTGCGGCGTGCAGGAGGCGTGTGGCACGCCCGCCGCGCGCTGTGGGCCTTCTCGGGCGGGCTCACGGCGCTGGCGCTGGTGGCGGGCTTTACCATCGGCAGATGGACCAGTAGCTCACCCGTGAGCGCGCCGCCGCCGGCTCCAGCCGAGGTGCTGGCGCTCGCTGCACCTGTCCCCCCCCCCGCCGAGCCCCAGCTGGAAGCAGCGCTGCCGGCACCAGTCGAGCGCAGCGCAGCCCCGGTGGCCCAGAGCCCTGTGCTTCAGCGCGGCCCTGTGCTTCAGCGCGGCCCTGCTCTCGAGCGCAGGCCCGTGACGGGCCGCAGCCCTGGCGCGGAGCGTGCCGTTGCTCCGCGTGCAACTCGCGCCGGCGAGCAGCTCTGTCTCTCGCGTGATCGCTTGCTGCGTGCCGAGTGCTCACTGCGGCGGCGGCAGCCGGAGCTCGCGCTGGCGGCCCTGCAGGGCGCGCCTGCCGAGCACGAGCGCGAGCAGGAGCGAGTGCTGGGGCTGACCTTGCTGGCGCGCTGCCAGCTGGGCCAGGAGGTGCGCTCGCTGGGGAAGCGCTTCTTTGCACGGTGGCCGGCGTCACCGCTGACATGGCGCATCCGCAACGAGTGCCCGAGCGCCGAGCCAGGGGTCGACGGCTCGCTGCAGCGCCCCGATGTCAACCCGGTGCTGGCACACTGACAGGACACGCTGCCGAGCAGGCGCAGGTCTTTGCGCAGGTCTATCCGGCAGTTTTCCACGGAAATGCGAGCGCGGCGGGCACTTCCATCTCGGAGGCTCGCTCGTGGTGGTCAGGCTCTACTCCGTGCAGCAAATCACCAGTGTCACCCGCTTCAGCCTCGCGCAGCTCGAGTACCTGCGCGACATCGAGCTGGTCGTGCCCAGCCGTGCGGCGGAAGGCGCGGAGCACGAGCGGTACGACGATCTGAACCTGCTCCGCTTGCAGCAGATCCGCGTGGGGCGAGCGCGCCGGCTCGCGCTGGAGGAGATCCGGCGCTGGCTGCTGCAGAGCGACTGCGGTCTACCGCTCGCAGCCTGGCCGAGCTTGGAGTCCCTGGCGCCGCTGAGTGATCGGCAGCCGTGTGAGCGGCAGCCCAGCGTGCCGCTGCATCAGGCCGCGCCCGGCACTGGAGCGCGCCGGTTGTTTCTGCAGACCGAGGCCAAGGTGGAGACAGACGCCGAGCGCCACGCGTTTCAGGCAGAGGCCAGCGAGCTGTACTCCGCCCTGGCCCGCCTGCGCGCCTCCGGCATCCGCCCCGCCGACCCTTCGCTCGCCCGCTGGGTAGAGCGCCATCGCTTCCACATCGAGCGCTGGTTCTGCACCTGCGCCGAGCCCGAGCACCTGGCATTTGGCCGTGGCATCGCTGCCAACCTCTACCTGTCGCAGCAGATCCAGCGCCACGGCCGCCAGCTGACCGCCTTCATGCTGAGCGTGCTGCGGGCACGAACGGCGGGCTGAGCCGGCGGCGGAGCCAACCTGCAGCAGCCTCTCTACCCTGCAGCAGCCCCAGAGCAGGAAAAGTAGGGCCCGAGCGGCCATCTTGCCGGCTGAGCGGCGCTCTTTGCCCCGCTTCTCGAGCCGGCACCCGTCGAGTAGGGTGCACGCGTTCCGCTCGATGACAAACGGTGCCAGAGAGGTAACCGTCGGAATACTAGGAGTTTGATCATGCTTACACGACGCTGGAGCGCACTGGGTTTGCTCCTTCTTGCCTGTAGTAGTCAGTCCGCCACGCCCGCACCGGAGACGGCGGCATCCGCTACCGAGGCAGCCCCTGCCGAGGCGGACGCAAAGCTCGAGGCCGTGCTCGCCAAGCAGCCGGACGAGGCCAAGGAGCGCTACACCGATCGCCATCCCAAGGAGATGTTGCAGCTGTTCGGCGTGCAGCCGGGCATGACCGTGGTGGACACCCTGGCTGGGCCCGTCTTCTGGACGGGGATCTTGCTCGATTACCTGGGGCCGCAGGGCAAGGTGATCAATGCGGACTACTCCCCCGAGATGTGGACGAAGTTCGGTGACTATTCCCCCGATCCGGAGAAGAAGAAGAGCTGGGTCGCCGAGCGGGTGGCTGAGCTCAACGCCAAGCGCGGCCCCGAGTCTGCCCAGGTGGGCGCGTTTGCCTTCGGCGCCGTTCCCGACGACATGGCGGGCACGGTGGACGTCATCCTGCTCTCGCGCGCGCTGCACCACTTCATGCGGCTCGAGGCCGACGGCAAGTACCTGACCCAGGCGCTGGCCGACATGAACAAGCTGCTCAAGCCGGGCGGCATCATCGGCGTCGAGCAGCAGCGTGCTCCCGAGGCGCACTCGGATGCCTCCGCCAAGGGCGAGCGCGGTTACGTCAAGCAGTCGGCCGTGATCGCGGCCTTCGAGGGCGCCGGGTTCCAGCTGGTGGAGAAGAGCGAGCTCAACGCCAATCCGAAGGATCAGCCGTCGGAGTCAGACGTGGTGTGGCGCCTGCCCCCCACCCTCGCCACGAGCAAGGATAACCCCGAGCTCCAGGCCCAGATGAAGGCCATCGGCGAGACGGACCGCATGACCTTGAAGTTCCGCAAGCCGTCCTGAAGCCACGCTGCCCCTGGGCAGCAGTTGCAGGGTGCAACGAGGCGGCGCCGACGAAGCCGCAACGACAGGGTGCCTGGACCAGAAAGGTCCGGGCGCCCTGCTTCGTTTCAGGCATGGCGCGAACGGCGCGCGACGCATCAGCGTGCAGAAAGGCGCGCCAGCCCGGCCTGGGCACACTCCCTGGCGACGGTGAGATAGTCGCGCACGGCCTTGCCGCCCACCACATACGGATGAGGCTGCTGCGCCGTCCGGTTGGAGAGCAGCGGCAGCTTCGTCTTCGAGCCGTCAAAGATGGTGTGGTTCGAGAGCAACACATCCGCCCTGGCCTTTGCCGCCACGTTCGCGAGGCGCGCGGCAGACTGGATGTAGTGCTGGAACCAGAAGCGATCGGGGCGATCTGGCGTGATGTAGCCCTCGCGATTGTTGAGCCAGTTGAAGGCGGTGCCACCCCACATGATCGCGGTGTGGGAGCGACCGTGATCCTTCAAGGGGATCACCACGGACACCGTACCCAGCGTATGGCCCGGGGTCAGGTACAGCCGCAGGGTGGTATCTCCGAGGGTCAGCTTCATGCCGTCGGTCGCGACCACGTCACGGCGCGGCTCGTCATCCTTGCTCTGCTCCAGCAGCTCCCAGTCCTCCGCAGACACCACGATCTTGGTACCGAAGGTATCCTGCAGGTACTTCGCCCCACCGGCGTGATCTCGGTGACCGTGGCTGATCACTGCATACTTGATGCTGGCAGGGTCCAGCCCCAGCTTGCGCAGGCCCTCCACCACCTCCGCCTCCACCGAGTAGTCATACAGGGTATCGACGAGGATGATCCCCGCTGACGTGGTGACCGCCCACGCGGAGTACTCCGTCATGCCGACGTAGTAGAGGTTGTCGAACACCTTTACCGGCTCCGCGTACCACTTCGACCGCTCCGGCGGCGCCTTCGCCGCGGGCGACGCCGCTGACGCACTCGGCGCCGCTGACGCACTCGACGCCGCTGACGCACTCGACGCCGCTGCCGGGGGCGATGGAGCGGCGCACAGCCGAGTGAACAGCTCCTGCCAGTGCGCCCCGGAAGCGGCCTTCGCCGCCGCCACGTGCCGAGCCACGACCGGAGGCTCCTGCTCTGCCCGGAGCACGGCAGCGCCGGTGAGGAGCGTGGCCAGCGCGCTCAGGGCGGCAACGCGGGCTTTCGCAGACAGCGCGTGCATCATCCCCCTCAGCGCTTCACCGAGCGGGCGATGCGCAGCGCCCCGCTCTCGCCCGTGCCGGCCGCGTCCGGCTCTGCCTGCTCCACCTCGATCAGGTGGAAGCAATCCAGCAGCGCCAGCGCCTGCGAGTACACGTGGGCCACCCTCCGGAAGTTGTGCCAGCTCGCCCCCGGGCTCACCGCGATCTCCACGTTGCGAGTGCCGTAGATCTTCAGCGCGACGAGCTGCCCCTCATTCGGCACGTGGCTATGGAAGGCCACCGTCATCGTGCCCGCGCGCAGGTCATTCTTCAGCTCCACGTGGCTGAGCTTCGACACGTAGGAGGAGATCGCGGAGAACATGCGCTCGTTTTCGAACATGGTGGGCGCAGCGTCTCACGAGCCGCCGCCCGAAGCAATCGTGCCACTCCGTGCGCTCCTGGCCGCCGGCGGCACGCCTCCGGGCGGTCAGCAAGCAGACAGCGCAACGCCCCGGGGGAGCGTGGCCTCCGCTCGATACGCCTGCTACAGCTCCTGAGTGGTCGCCGTTTTCTCTCGTTCGTGGCTCGGGCAGCGCTGGCACTGCCGCGTGTCGTGCCGGTGGGGGGCGTGCGCCCTCGCCGTGAGCCTCGGAGCGAGCTGCGGGCCCGCCGAACGCCAGACGGAGGGGCCTGTCGCCCGGCTCCGCCAGCCACTGTCCGGCGGCCAGATCGAGCCAGGCTACAGCGGCGCGCTCGCTCTCATCACCGTGACGCGCGAGCGGGTCGAGCTGTGCACGGCCACCTTGCTCACCCCGAACCTGGTGGCCACAGCTCGTCACTGCGTGGCCGCCACCTCGGCCGACACGGTGCGCTGCGCCGAAGATCCGGCGGCCTTCGCCGCTCCGCACGACACCGACAGCCTGTGGGTGCACCGCGAGGAGGAGCTGCGCGGCTCGCTGGCGAGCTACGGTCTGCTGCCGGTGACCGGCGGTGGCGATGAGCTGCTGCCCGTCGCCGAGGTCTTCGTGCCGGACACGCCGCAGGTGTGCGGCGGTGATCTGGCGCTCTTGCTGCTCGGCGAGCAGCTGCCCAGCAGCGAGGCCGAGCCGATCGCACCACGCCTCGATGCTCCCGTCATCGACGGTGAGCCCTACACGGCGATCGGCTTCGGCGCGACCCCCGCCGCGAGCGAGCAGGGCGCACGTCGCTCGCGCGAGGGCCTGCTCGTGAGCTGCACGCCAGAGAGCTGCACGGGCGTGGCGGGGGTGGAGTCCAACGAGTTTCGCGGAGGCGACGGCGTGTGCTCCGGAGATTCGGGTGGCCCTGCCATCGACGCCGAGGGCCGCGTCATCGGCATCGCCTCACGCAGCGTGGACTGCACCGAGTCGGTGTACTCCGCCCTGCCGCTCTGGCGTGACTTCATCCGCGAGGTCACGGGTGTGGCCGTGCGCGCGGGCGACTATCCGGAGCCGGAGTGGCTGGAGCCAGCGCCCCCGATGCAGCCCGAGCCGGAGATGCCCGATGCTTCCGGAGCTGATAGCCCGCCGGAGCCGAGCCTGCCCGAGCCAGAGCAAGCCGCCGCCTCAGACAGCGTCACGCGCGAAGCCAGCGCGAGCGACAGCGCACCTCAGACCACGAGCAGCCGCCCGACGAGCGCAAGCGGAGCAGATGCAGGCTGCAGTCTGCCCGCACGCCCAGCGCTACATCCGCCTGCCGCGCACCTCTGGCCGTTCGCGCTGCTGCTCGGCGCCGCGCTTGGCCTCCGCGCACGTCGCGCAGGTGCGCGGCGTGGCCCGTAGTGGAACAGCGGCGCGACCTCTGCCTGTCACGCGCGCTCCTTCCCGGCGCAGCGGCCAGCCGTGTCCCAGCAGCATGAACATTTGAAGGGGGGCTCGGCGCGCAGCGGCAGCGGTGCTCCTCAGAATGTGCCCGCTGCCGCCCCATTTGCGCGCACGCTGGGCTGGCACCAAGCGCCCAGCGGATCAACGCCGCAGCTCAAATAGTGCTTGAATCGAGCGTTCGCGTGTCGCATTGCCGTGACCCTGATGCGACACCTCGATGACGCGCCCCGCGGGCATTTGGGCCTGGGCGCGCTGCTGCTCGTGGGCCTCTCGGCGCTGAGCTGTGCGCCACCTGCGCCAGCGCCCAGCCCGGCAAGAGACGTGCTCCCGAGCTGGCAAGATCGCTCGCTCTCGCCCGATCAGCGCGCAGAGCGGCTGCTGGCAGAGCTCACGCGCGAGGAGAAGCTGACGCTCTTGACCGGCTACTTCGGCATCCAGAAGCCGACCAATGACTATCGCTTCCCCGAGGCACGGCCGCAGTCCGCGGGGCTGGTGCGCGGGCTGCCGCGGGTCGGCTTTCCGCCGCAGTGGCAGACGGATGCCGGCAGCGGCGTGGCCACGCAGGGAGAAGCACCGCCAGAGCTGGAGCGCACCTTGCTGCCCTCCGGGCTCGCCACCGCGGCCACGTGGAACCCAGAGCTCGCGGAGCAGGCCGGCGCGATGATCGGCAGTGAGGCGCGCGCCAGCGGCTTCAACGTGATGCTGGCCGGCGGCGTGAACCTGATGCGCGACCCGGGCAACGGCCGGAACTTCGAGTACGGCGGGGAGGATCCGCTGCTCGCCGGCACCATGGTCGGCGCGCTGGTGCGCGGCGTGCAGTCGAACCAGATCGTCTCCACCATCAAGCATTTCGCCCTCAACGATCAGGAGACAGGCCGCAACTCGGTCGACATCGTGATCGACGAGGGCGCTGCGCGGCTCTCCGATCTGCTGGCCTTTCAGCTCGCGCTGGAGCAAGGCGATCCGGGCTCGGTGATGTGCGCGTACAACCTGGTCAACGGTGAATACAGCTGCCAGAACGACTGGCTCCTCAATCAGGTGCTCAAGCGCGACTGGGGCTTTCCAGGCTACGTGATGACTGACTGGGGCGCGCAGCACGACACGGTGCTCAACGCCAATCACGGTCTGGATCAAGAGACAGGCGTGCAGCGCCAGGGGCAATATCAGTTCCTGGACAAGCTGTCGGCGGCGGTGGATCGTGGCCAGGTACCCGACGAGCGTCTGGATGACATGGTGCGCCGGGTGGCGCGCACCCTGATCGCGAAGGGCGCGGTGGATGCGCCGGGGCAGCCGGGGCCGATCGACTTCGCCGCGCACGCCAGGATCAGCCAGGCCGACGCCGAGGAGGGCATCGTGCTGCTGAAGAACGAGCGCGACGTGCTGCCGCTCGGCGGCAAGCGCATCGCGGTCATCGGCGGGCACGCGGACGTGGGCGTGCTCACCGGCGGCGGCTCGGCGCAGGTGTACGCCCCGGGCGGCAACGCGGTGCCGGGGCTCGAGCCAGCGAACTGGCCGGGGCCGCCGGTGTATGCCAAATCATCTCCGCTGCTGGCGCTGCGCGCCGAGCTGCCGGAGGCGTACGTCAGCTGGACGGATGGCAGCGATCCGGTGCGGGCCGCCAGGGCCGCTGCGCAGGCAGACGCGGCGGTGGTGTTCGTCACGCAGTGGACGGCCGAGGCGCGCGACGTGCTGCTCACCTTGCCCGAGGATCAAGACCGGCTGGTCGCGGCGGTAGCGCGCGCGCAGCGCCGCACGGTGGTGGTGCTGGAGACGGGGGGCCCCGTGCTGATGCCCTGGGCGGACTCGGTCCCGGGCATCGTGGCCGCCTGGTATCCAGGCAGCCAGGGCGGCCCGGCGATCGCGCGCGTGCTGAGCGGCGCCGTCAATCCCTCCGGGCACCTGCCGGTGAGCTTTCCGCGCGCCATCGAGCAGCTGCCGCGGCCCATCATCGTGGGTCTGGGGCTGCCGCGCGGCGAGCGCTTCCAGGTGCGCTACGACGAGGGCGCCGCCGTCGGCTACCGCTGGTACGAGCGGCAGGGCTTTGACCCGCTCTTCCCGTTCGGGCACGGCCTGAGCTACACGCGCTTTGCGCATCAGTCGCTCGCCGCGCGGCTGGAGGACGGAGAGCTGCGCGTGCGCTTCGAGGTGCGCAACACCGGCGCGCGGGGGGGCAAGGTCGTGTCGCAGGTGTACGTGGCGCCCGTGGCGGGCGGCTGGGAGGCACCGCGCCGGCTCGGCGCCTTCGCCAAGGTGGAGCTGGCGCCCGGCGCCCAGACGCAGCTGGACCTGCGTGTGGATCCGCGCCTGCTCGCGGTCTGGGACGGCGAGCGCGGCGGCTTCCGCGTCGCTCCGGGGGAGTACCAGGTCACCATCGCGCAGGCGGCTGTGGAGGGTGAGCAGTCGGTCAAGCTCACGTTGCCGGAGCGCCTGCTGCCCGCCGGCGCGGGCGGCAGCTGAGCAGGCACCCCTGGCAGGCGGCAGCTGGGCGACGTCCGCCGCCGCCGGCAGCGCTCGGCCGCAGGCGGCGCGTTGCCCCGGACACTGCTCGCCGTCTCAGCAGTGCAACACTCACCGCCCCGCTGCCACACCCGCGTTGCCCGTGCTAGCCGCTGGCCCAAATTGCGACCAGGGTCGCGCGTGCGCCGGGTTTCACCCGGTTAGATTGGGCCGCTGCCGCGGCGCACGGCGTGGGGGCGGCCCGCAGCCGCACAATTTCTGCTACGCTCGCTGCCAATCGACGCACCCTACGCCGGGCGCGACGACGACACGGCCACACGCTGCTTACCACTGCACGCGGGCACAGGCGATGCCCTCGGAGGATTGAACCATGACCCCTCAGCTTGCATCCCGTTTCTCGACGCTGCTCTCCCTGGTGAAGATGACAGCACCCAAGTTAGGGCGCGGCCTGCTGCTGGCGCCGTTGCTCGGCTTCGCAGGCTGTGATCAATACGACCTGGACACCCTGGTCGATAGCCTGATCGACGGCGGCCACGGCCACGGGCCGCGCGGCTGTTTCATGGATGGAGTCCGCTACCGGCCGGGGGACACCTTCCCCTCATCGGATGGCTGCAATACGTGCTTCTGCGGGGAAGATGGCCAGATCGGCTGCACCTTGCGACTGTGCGTCGACACCTGCGGCGGTATCCAGGGCCTGGGCTGCGGCGAGGGCCAGTTCTGCAACTTCCCGCCCGAGACGCAGTGTGGTTCCGGTGATCAGACGGGCATCTGCATCGAGCAGCCCGAGGCGTGCACGCGCGAGTTCCGCCCCGTCTGTGGCTGTGACGGCCAGACCTACGGCAATGCCTGTACCGCGGCGGCCGCCGGTGTATCCATCTTGCACCAGGGCGAGTGCGGCTCCGGACAGGAGTGCCAGCAGGACAGCGACTGTCCCGTGCCACCCTGCGCGTGCCTCGATGACGACGGCGACGGCTTCTGCGACAACGAGTGCCCCGTCGCCGTTTGCCGCGGCGGCGTGTGCGGCGTCGAGAGCCCCGGCTCACTCGGCATCGGCGATAGCTGCGGCGGCTTCCGCCCGCCGGGCGGCCCCGAGTGCGGCGCCGGCCTCTTCTGCCAGCATCAAGCCGGCGCCCTGTGCGGCGCCGCAGACGCCCCCGGCGAGTGCGTGCTGATCCCCGAAGTCTGTCCGTTCATCTTCGCCCCCGTATGCGGCTGTGACGGCGTCACCTACGGGAACGCCTGCGAAGCTGCCGCCAACCAGGCCGGCATCTTCGAGCTCGGCGAATGCCAGTAGCGCTGCCCGTTTGACCCACTCCGCGGCGCATTCCAGAGCGAATGCGCCGCGCCCTTCTCCGCAGTCCCGCCGTCTAGGAGACAAGAAGCCTAGGAGCCTAGGAGCCTCGGGTTCGGAGGAGGGGTGGGGGTGACGTTTTCAGCGGGGGGGATGGCTCATCCTGTGACCGCAGGGGGTCCGCAAGGTGCCGAGCCCCTCTGCCCCGACGCTTTACGGGTTGCGATGGGGGGTTACGGGGTGCCCGGTGAAGGGTTGGCTTCGGCCGGTCTTCTTTCGTCGCGGCGGAGTATCCTGCGCTGGGCGCCGATTGTCTCCTGGGCATGAACGACGATACTTTGCCTCTGGATGCCGAGGTGCAGCGCCCGTGGCGCCGCTTTCTCGAGGAGTTTGAGCCGCTGCGCGCTGACCTGTACCGGTACTGCCGCTTTCTGACGCGGAGCCCCTGGGACGCGGAGGACTTGGTGCAGGATGTGCTGGCGCGGGCTTTCGTCACCCTGGGAACGGAGAGTGGAGCGCCGGCGAATCCGCGTGCGTGGTTGTTCCGGGTGGCGTCGAATCACTGGCTGAATCAGGTCAAGCGGGGCCGGCTGGCGCCGCTGCAGGCGCTGGAGACGGAGGTTGCAGCGGGGGCTCCGGACGTGCGGGGTCCGCGCGAGGCGGCGGGCTCGCTGGTGGCGCGGCTGGCACCGCAGGAGCGGGCGGCGCTGGTGCTGAAGGAGGTGTTCGAGCTGTGCCTTCATCCGGCCCGAGTGGCGTCACGGTGTCCGTGAAGACTCGGCGCGCTTTGAGCTACGGGTGCACCGGGGCGAGCTGCTGGTGCTGGGCTGGTGGCAGCACCCCGAGGGTGAGGCGGTGCGCGGCTTCTCGCTGGTGGAGTGTGCGGTTGGCGAAGGGGCGCAGCGCGTGGCGCGCATTCGCACGTATTTTCACACGCCGGAAGCCGTGGCGGAGCTGTGCCGGGAGCTGGGGCTGCCCTGCCGCAC
>JAICQL010000237.1 GCA_025937895.1 Polyangiaceae bacterium
GAATACTCCTGGAGCCTGTGGCGCTGTACGGGCGCAGCATTGGGGCGCGAGCCAGGCAAGGTGGCATCGTGAACTACAACCCCGACACCCGCGAGAAGCTGCGCATCGTCCTCAACAACTATCGCGTGTTTGGCGCGCGGCAGACGCTGCGGGACGCGCTGGCATACCTGAGCAGCCGCAGCCGCGACACGTTCGATGAGCGCCACGGCGTGTCGACCGCGCTCACCTCGCAGGGGGTGGCCCCGCTCGAGGCCGGCATCGGGGACGCTGCGTCGATCGACGCGGGCCACGGCTATGAGCCGACAGACGAGCGGGTGATGCGCAGCATCCTGCACCACCTGAATGGAGCCGTCGACGTCCGGCGCTTCACGTTCCTCGACATCGGCTGCGGCAAGGGTCGGGTGGTGCTGATGGCCTCGGACCTGCCCTTCAAGGAGGTGGTGGGGGTCGAGCTATCGCCCTCGCACTGCGAGGCGGCGCGCGCCAACCTCACCGCTTATCGCGCGAGCACTGCCCGGCGCGGGCAGGCAGGCCTGGGAGCGAACGCCCCCGCGCGCATCCTCTGTGCGGACGCGACCCGCTTCGAGCTGCCGCGAACGGACCTGGTCGCGTACCTGTTCAATCCCTTCCGGGGTGCCGTCTTTCGCACGGTGCTGGAGCGCCTGGCAGCCTTCCAGCGCAGCGAGAGCCGCCAGGTCTTCCTGGTCCTGAGCAACCCCGCGATGGAAGATCTGGTCCGCGAGAGCTCCGCCTTCACCAAGCTGCACGAGGTGCAGGTGATCTCGGCCGGCAACTCGTGGAACTTCTGGCAGTGTCGCGGCTCGGCCAGGCCGGAGCGTGCGGCTGACGGCGCTGCTCGCCTCGCGTCTCACGCCTGAGCTTTGTCCGCGCTCCGTCCGCTGCGCGAGCTGCGCGAAGCCGCCGCAGCCCTCGCCGTCGTCGGGCAGCGATCGCCGAGTGCGACCGCTGCCCGTGCCGTGAGGGTCAGCGCACTCGTACCCAGTCGTAGAACCAGCCCTCGGTGTCGAAGCGCTCGCTGGCGGTGCCATCGAGGTTGATCTCGTACACCTTGGTGCGTGCCACGTCCGAGTGGCGCTGGAACACGAATGTCCGCTCGCCGAACCTGGCCCACATGAACGTGGAGCCGAGCGTGTCCACGCCCGAGATCGGTTGAGCGGTGCCCGCCTCCAGATCGAACATCCAGAGGCGCCAGTGATCGGCCTCCCAGATCGCGGCGTCCACGTCTTCGTCGTATTCACCGCTGAAGTCGACGTCCAGCGACTCGTGGTCGAGCACGGTGGCGATGGCCTTGCCCTCGGCGATGTAGCGGAACACCTTCACGTACCTGCCGCCCGTCAGCTGCGTGAAGTCCGTCGTGAAGGCCTCGTCCAGGGTGAGATCCGGCTTGATCCGCACCACGCACGGGGCAGGACCATCGCCGTACAGGGCCAACGTGGGATTGTAGAACCAGGTGCTAAAATAGGTGTTCCCCTGCTCGTCCTGAGACGAGACCGAGAGATCCGCGCAGGGCGCCTCGAGGGCCGCCACCTCGAGGTGGGTCGCGGGATCATACGCCGCGATCTGCGAGACGGGTCCGGCCAGATCGTCTGCGTCGTAGTAGGAGTAAGGCCGCAGCACCGGGCCGTTCCAGCGGAAGGAGCTGCTCTCGCGGTTGTTCGAGAACCACAGATCGTAGCCGTCGCGCTCCAGCGGCAGGCTGGTGTCCTCGTACACCCCGCGGATCTCGAAGGCCGAGGGATCCCAGGCCACGCGCCGGATGTTCTGTCCAGCGACCGCGTACGCGGTCTGGTCGTTGGCGAACCACATGGTGCTGAAGCCCGCGCTATCCAGCCCCTGGTTGGCAAAGCTGAGCGACTCTCCCTCCTCCCAGGTCAGGTCCGCGCCGATCTGATAGCGGGTCACCCGCGGCTCATCTCCGCTGCCGATCAGCAGCTGGCCATTGACCGCGGCGATGTCCGCGAAGCCCGGGAACTCGCGCGCCGCCGACAGCGAAAAGGGCTCGTCCAGGGAGCTGGCGAGCTGCACGTAGCTGGTCGCGCTGTCCTCGGTGCGGATGATGGAGATCATCGCGTACACCGCCTCCTCCCCCGGCGTCTGGCCATCGAGGGGGTTCCCCATCTCCTCCGGCGGCGGCACCACCCGCACCTCGTCCTCAGAGCACGCCACCAGACCCGAAGCGCTCGCGAGGCACAGCCCCCGGAGCAGCACACCCACCAAGCAATTGCTACGCATAGTTTCTCCGTTTGCTCGTCGGGGCTGAGCTCAAAGCGACAAGGCGAGCTTGGCATAGGCGGCTCGCCCCGGTTTTTGCACCCCGTACACGTCGTAGATTTTCTCGTCCGTCAGGTTCTGAACGTCGATGGTGAAGCTGTACTGGCGGGACTCGCTGGCCACCAGGTAACCCAACACGAGCGAGTGGCTGAGCAGCGCAGGCACTCGTGCCTTGAAGCGCTCGATGCCAGCGCCCTCCCAGCCCAGGTAGAACTCGTCCACCCAGCGGCTGCGGGCGAGCACTGACAGCCGATCGCCCGGGGTGACCACGCCATCAAACGCCAGCTCCAGCTGCGCGCTCGCGAACAGCGACGGACGATTGGGCAGGCGCTGCCCTTCAAAGGCGCCAAACGCTCCCTGGCTGGAAGTGTTGACGAAGCGCTGCCAGGTCAGGCTGCCATCGATGTTGAGCCATGCGCCTGGCGAGCTCCAGCCGAGCTGCGCCTCGACCCCGGTGGAGCGCGCGGCGTACACGTTCTGATACACCTGATGGATGCCGTTTTCGGCCTGCAGCAGCAGGATCAGCTGATCGGTCTCGCGCAGGAAGCCGGTGGCGTCCGCTCGCCACCGGCCAGCAGCCCCCGCGCTCAGCTCGCTTCCGAGCGCCACGTTGGCGTTGTGACTGGTCTCGGGTGAGATCTCCGGGTTGGCCAGGATCAGCGCGCCATCACCGAACACCTCCACCGGCGTGGGCAAGCGGGTCGCCCACTCGTAAGAGGCCTTGGCGCGCAGCCAGTCGGTGACGTCGTAGCGCAGCGATGCCCCCACCCCGAGCCGCTCCTTGCCGACCGAGAGGCGGCGGATCATGTCCATGGGGCGCGGCTCCTCCGTGTCGAGGTGCTGCACGTAAGCCTTGGCGAAGGTGATCGTCTCCAGGCGCTGCTCGAGCCAGTGCCCCTGATGCTCGAGGCCAGCAATGAAGGTGGCGAGCTCGCGCTCGGCCTGGAGCGGATCGCGCAGCTCGAGCGCGCGCAGGCGCCAGTCTTCTCCGGTCTGGGTGAAGAGCGTGGGCGCGAGCACCAGCCGCAGCGTGTGCTCGGGCAGAGGGTGCCAGCCCAGCTGAAAGCGGCCGAACGCGGTGTGGCGGCGCAGGCGCTGATCGGTGCCCAGGCCTCCGCGGTACAGGCCGAGCTCACCCGGCGCGGTGCGCTGGCTCACACAGCTGCCGAACCAGTCGTACACGCAGGTGCTGACGTCGACGAAGCGGGGGCGGCCATGCGTGTAGCCGAGCACGGTTTCGAGCGACCACTCGCCCCTGGCAAACAGCTGCTGGTAGCGCAGCACGCCGCCCAGCGCCGCCTCGCGCACGTTGGCCTCGCCGTACGGCAGGGTCATGGCCTGGTTGTGCTGGAGCTCTTTCTCGTAGCCCGCGGCAAAAGCTCGCAGCGAGAGCCGCTGAGCCCAGGGCAAGCCGAGCCAGCCCAGCTCCAGGCTGCCGCCGCCGGCGCGATAGGCGTCGTGAAAGCGATAGACCCGCGCGGGCTCCAGCCGCCCGACGTCGTTGGGCACCTCGACGTCGACGGGGTAGTCGTTCTGCGCGCTGTCGAAGAAGACCTCACCCCGCGCAAACAGCCCGCTCGCGGTGCGGCCGAGCTGCGCGCTGGCGCTGGCGCGATAGGTGCCGAAAGAGCCCACCTGCAAGGAGCCCGCGGCGCGGGTGGTGGTGAGC
This sequence comes from Polyangiaceae bacterium, assembly GCA_025937895.1. GTDB lineage: Bacteria > Myxococcota_A > Polyangia > Polyangiales > Polyangiaceae > SZUA-265. Next base: position 3,962 of record JAICQL010000237.1, read on the forward strand.
CGCTCGTCGCTGACGAGGTTGATGGCGCCGCCCAGTGCGTCAGTGCCGAAGCGCACCGGCACCACGCCGCTGTACACCTCGGCCCGGCTCACCAGGCTCACCGGCACGTCGCCCACCCCAAATGGATAGCCGGCGGCTTCCAGTGGGATACCATCGAGGAACACGCGCACCTGCTCGTCGCGCAGCCCGTTGAGCGAGAGCCGGACGTCAGAGCCCAGGCCGCCCGAGCGCTGCACGCCGATGCCGGGCTGGCGCGCGAGCACCTCGCCGAGATCGGCGCTCTCGCGCCGCGCCTGCTCCGTCTCCACCACCTTCACGGCTTCGGCGGAGCGCCGCAGGCGAAGCGCTCGCGAGCCGCTGGCCGTGACGCTGATGCCGCGCTGCGCCGGTGGCGCCGTCACGGGCTCGGCTGGTGGCGCCTCGGCAGCTTCCACGTTCACCGGGGGGGCTGCTGGGGCCGCGGGTTCGGCACCGGGTGCGGGCGCGGGAGGTTCTGGGGCGGGAGGTGCGGGCTCCTCGCCCGGCGCAGGCGCGGGGGGTGCAGGCTCCTCGCCCGGCGCGGGCGCGAGCGGCGCATCCGGCAAACGCTGCGCCAGGACCTCTTGGCTCAGCATGAGCAGCAAGGCTGCAGGGGCCAGCGGGAGCCGCCACGAACCCCGGAGCACTCCGCCGTCACCCGCGCAACCTCGTGTTGCAGCGAGCAACCCGCTGGCAGTTGCACTCCAGAATCGCCGCCACGGCCTGGCGCGTGGGTCCAGCGAGCAAAAGTGGGGCAGCGGCATCCAGGTTCGTTCCAAGGTGGCGCACGGTGAACGACCGAGCGGCCGCTCCTTCCCTGCCCATCCATCCTAGGCGCTGCATAATGAAACTGACTCTCGATTTCAAGCCTGTGCCCCGGCGCCGGACAGAGCCCCGGGCTCCGGCGCTGCCTGCCGCTCCCCGCGCTCCTGCCGCTCGTCCAGCGCTCCCTCCGCTGCCAGCTCCAGCGCCGGTACGCCCAGCTCCCAGTGCGGTGGGCGCTGGATAAAGCCGACTTCGATCGCGTGCCGGATGAACCTGGCAAGCCACGCACTGGTCGGCACCGGGTACTCGAAGCCGAGCTCGCGCAGCTCTCGCCGGCTCCAGTCCGAGTCGGCAGGCACCGTGCGCGGCTCGAGCCCGGGCATTGCGGCGAGCGCCTCATCGTCGGCGGAGAGCTCCCCCGCGCGCGCGACGAAGTCTGCCATGCTCAGCAGTCGGATGGAGTAGCCGAAGGCGTGCAACACCCGGTGGATGTCGTAGTGGCTGACCGTGTGCGGCGTCTGGATGTAGTAGGTGCCGCCCGCGCCGGCGCCGGTCAGCAAGGTGATGATCGCACGAGCCGCGCTGTCGACCGGGGTGGGCTGGATCCTGCGCTCCGGCAGGTGCGGCGCAAACCCGAGTCGGGTGCACGCGCGCACGTACAGAGAGACGTAGTTCTGCTGGATGTTGGGCTGGAAGCGTCCGGTGATGCTGTGCGGTGCGACGTAGCCGACGCGGTACACGCTGCCCGCGAGCCCCTCGGCGAAGGCCTGCCGCAGCAACACCTCCGCTCGATACTTGGACTCGTCGTAGGCGTCTCGGAAGCTCTGCCCCTCCTGCAGGCGCGCCTCGGAGAACGCGGAAAGGGGCGCGCCCTGCGGGAACTCCCCGATCACCGACGTGGTGGAGATGTGATGCAACGCCTTGGGTGCGCCGCTGCGCGCCAGCTGCACCAGCTCGGCCACCCCGCGGGTGTTCACGCCGAAGAACTGCTCGGAGGCGCCGGCGTGGCTGACGTTGCCGGCGACGTTCAGGATCAGCCCGTGGCTGGCCGCCAGCTCCGCGTAGACCCCCTCGCTCAGCCCCAGGCGAGGCGCCGCCACGTCGCCCAGCTCCACCGCGATGCGCGGCTCGTAGCGGCTCAGCTCGCACCCGGGAAAGTACCAGGCGAGGCGCTGGAGCAAGGCGGTGCGCGCCGCCTCCTTGCTCGCCGCGCGAGAAAGACACGTGAGCTCGGCGGCGGTGTGCTCGAGCAGATCCAGGAGCAAGTGGCTGCCCAGAAAGCCAGTGGCCCCCGTCAACAGCAGCCGCCCTTCTTCCGGTCGCCAGCGGGGCGCGCCGGGCTCACCGGAGCCAGCAGCGGAGCTCGAGCGCTGCCCCCAGCGCGCGAGCGTGCGATTCTTGCTCGACGTGCGCTCGCTCATCGCGCCTTCCCTCCGAGCTGCTCCAGCACCTGCGCCAGCTGCATCGGGCTCGGATGATCGAAGACCGCGTTCAGCGGCACCTCCACCTGCAGCAACTCGCGCAAGCGGCTCACGAGCTTGATCGCGAGCAACGAGTTGCCACCCAGCTCGAAGAAGCTGTCTGCAGGACCGATGTCATCACGCGCCAGCACCCGGCGCATACACGAGAGAATGTCTGCCTCCAGCGCGCTCGCGGGGGCCGCCGGCCTACCGCCGCCTGGGCTGCGCGGAGCCATGCGCGACAGGCTCTGGCGATCGATCTTGCCGTTGGGCAAGCGCGGCAGCTGGGTGAGCACCACCACCTCGCGCGGCACCATGGCGTCCGGCAGCGACTCGCGCAGCCCTGCAGCGATGGTCTGCGCAACGGCGGGATCGTCCGCGTCGTCGGCGGCCACGTATGCCACCAGCCGGGGCACTGCCGCCGCCCTGTCCACCAGCACGGCGCCCGCGTGCACCCCGGGCAGGGCGCGCAGCACGGCCTCCACCTCACCGGGCTCGATGCGGAAGCCCGAGATCTTGATCTGATCATCCGCCCTGCCCAGCAGGTCGATGCCGCCGTGCGCGCGATAGCGGCCCAGATCCCCGGTGCGATACAGCCGCTCGCCCGGGCGCAGCGGGTCTGGCACGAAGCGCGGCTCCTGCCCGCCGCTGACGTAGCCTCGGCACACCTGCGCTCCGCCCACGTACAGCTCCCCCACCTGTCCGGTGGGCACGAGCCGCTGCGCAGCATCGAGCAGGTAGACGCGACAGCCCGGCAGCACACGAGTGAGCGGCAGCTTGCCGCTCGAGGTGCTCGAGCGCTCCTCCTCCAGCGAGCGTACGGCGTGCACCATCACCCCCACCGTGGTCTCCGTCGGACCGTAGTGATTGAAGACCTGGCAGCTCGGGGCGATGCTCAGGAGCCGCTCGAGCAGGTCGAGCGGCGTGGGCTCCCCGCCCAGCACGAGGGTGTCGGGCAGCTGCCGGGTCTCGCTCACCAGCAGCGCCTCCAGGTGTGAGGGGACGATCTTCAAGCAATCGATCTGACGCTCCCGCAGGAAGCGGGCGAAGTTCTGGCCGTCGCTCAGGTCTTCATCGCTGGCCAGCACCAGGCAGCCGCCGTTGAACAGGCCGCCATACAGAGTGGTGTGGCCCAGATCTGCCGCCAGGGTCGAGACGACCGCGAAGCGCCGGCGAGAGGCGAGCCCCAGCTCCTGGCTGACGGCGGCCGCGTAACTCCCGAGCTGCGCGTGTTCCACCACCACCCCCTTGGGCTGCCCGGTGGAGCCGGACGTGTACATCACGTAGGCGGCGCCGCTCGGCGTGAGCTCGACGGCAGGCGGGGAGCTGGGCTGCCTCGCCAGCTCCGGCGCGAGCTCTTCCAGCGCCAGCCAGCGCAGGCCGAGCTCTCGCAGCTCGGCCGGGTCCCGCTCGCCCAGCCACTCGCGCTCGCACAGCACCAGCCGGGGCTGGGCATCCTCCAGCACGCGCCGGGTGCGCGCCCAGGGCGCGCGCGGCTCGATCGGAACATACGCGGCACCAGCGCCCAGCACGCCCAGCACGGCGATGATCGTTGCGGCCGAGCGCGGCAGCAGCAACGCCACCCGCTCTTCCGGCTGCACGCCTTGCTCGCTCAGCCAGCGCGAGAGCTGGCTGGCCCGGAGCTGTAGCTCCGCGTAGCTGATGCTCACCCCGCCGCTCTCCAGCGCAGGTGCGCCGGGCGTGCGCGCGGCCCACTCGCTCACCCGCTGCGGCAGCGGCACGGGCTCGCCGCTGAGGGCGGTGTCATTCAGCGAGAGCAGCGCACGCCGCTCCTCATCGCTGGTGAGGGTGAGCTCAGAGAGCGGGGCCAGGGGCGCTGCCACGATGCTGCTCAGCAGCTGGTGGAGCTGCGTGACCAGCCGCTCGGCAACCGCGGGGTCGTAGCAGGCGAGAGCGTGCGAGATGCGGAGCTCCCGCAGCGCGCCATCAGGCGCCAGCACCGCGGACGCCACCAGCTCACTGCCCGCGAGCTGCAGCGGGCCTGCTCGCAGCCGGAGCAGCGGCTCGGCCCCGCTCTCCTTCGTACGCTGCCGCTCCAGCGCGAACACGACCGTGCCCAGAGCTGCCCGGTCCCAGTCCGCCAGCGGCCAGGACTCTTGCCAGTCGCGATGCTGGCCGGTCGTGGTCGCGAAGCGGGTGTGCCACTGCAGAAAGCTCTCCCCGGCGAGCACGCGGACCCGCACGGGGAAGAGCCGCTCGAAGACACCGACCGTGTACGCGACCGCGTCGTAGTCGTCGCGGCAATCGTGTAGCCAGCCCGCCATGAAGTCCTCACGACCGCCGATGCGCGCGACCAGCGCCCACCAGGCCGCCTGTACCACCGCCTCGAGCGAGGACTGCTCGCGCTCGGCCAGGGCTCGCAAGCCGTCACTCAGCTGGGAAGCGACGGGCCGAGACGCACAGCCCCAGGTCGCGGCTCGCGGCTCCGCGAGAGCGCCCGCTCGGCGCCCGGGAAGCCGCAGCGCGCCGCCCCCCGGGCTGGCGACATATTCGCGCCAGTACGCGACCCCGGAGGTCCCCTCTTCGCCTAGCTCGAGATCCTCACACCAGCGCACGAACTGCTCGTAGGACGTACCGGACTGATCCATGGCAGGCGCACCTTCCAGGTACTCCTGCAGCAGCGCGCTGCACAGCAAGTGCAGTCCGGCGCGATCGACGCACAGGCGCGGGACCGCCAGCACCAGCGCCCGAGCCACTCCGACCGAGCAGAACAGCTCCGCGCGCAGCTCCGGCTTTACGGTATCGAGCGGCGCCGTGGCCAGCATGTGCACGCAGCGCTGGAGCGCGAGCTCCGGTGCGACGTCCTGGCTCAGCTCGATGACCCGCCATTGAATGGGCAGAGCCTCGCGCGCGAAGGTCTGACGCGCCAGCTTGTAGCCCGGCACGCTGACGAAGCGCGCCCGGAACACGTCTTCACGACGCACCACGGCCGTGAGCGCGCGCTCCAGGCGCGCCGGGTCCAGCGGCGCACCGGCCTCGAGCAGGGCCACCCGGTACGCCGCTGCCTCCGCTGCGGGCGCGCCCTCGCTCGCGCTCTCGCCCAGCAGCGCGCGCTGCGCTCCGGTCAGGGGTAAGGTCTCCGTGCTCTGGCTCATCGCAGCTCCTCGCGGCTCGGGTGGTAGGGCGCGGGCGGGCTCGGTTGCCGGGAATCGGCGCTACGAGTCATCATCTGGCCCATCGCCACCAGGATCTTGCGCTCGCCCTCGTAGGTGTCGCGCGCGTGAGCGGTGCTGAGATTGTCGACCAGCAGCACGTCCCCCGCCTGCCAGGCAAAGCGCACCGCGTGCCGCTCATAGTGCTCCCCGATCAGCGCCATTTCTTCGTCCGAGATGGGTGTGCCGTCGCCGTAGCAGACGTGCCGGGGCATGCGCTCGGGACCGACGATCTCCAGCAGGCGCTGCCGCGTCTCGGGCTCCAGGCAGGAGTGGTGGTGCAGCTGGACCTGGTTGAAGAAGGACCACTCATGGGTCACGGGGTGCTGCAGCAGCGCAGGCGCCCACATGTACGTCTGCAGGTCATTGGCGCCGAACCAGCTCGCCTGCATGCCCACGGCGCGGCAGCGCTCTTCCACCAGGTGCTGCTCACTGGTCTTGAAGAAGTCTTGCCAGCTGACGTCGAGTGCGTTGGAGAAGGTGCGGATGTAACGCAGGCCCTTGCGCGCCAGCCGCTCGATCAAGTCTGCGGGCAAGCTGCGGTACATCTTGCGGCAGTCCACCACCGGGGTGGCACCCCCCAGCACCGCCGGGCGCTCGCAGTAGAAGAGCTGCTTGCGCGGCCACTGGCCGAGGTGCGAGCCCTCGTTGTGAAAGAGGATGCGCTGGGTGCTGGGATAGGGCGTCGCGTCGTACAGCTTCTGCGCGCCCTGGGCCGGGGGCAGATCCCCGTAGCCCACGTGCAGCGCAGGCTCGATCGCCTGCGCGAAGGCCTGGAAGGTCGCTCGCGAGTCGATGCCGAGGCCGCGGAACAGGATGCCGCCATGATGGTACAGCAGCGCCTCTAGCTGAGCGCGCTGCGAGGCTGCCCAGGCCACTGGATCCAGATCGCTCTGGCGCCGCTCGATGAGCAGCGGCAAGCCGCTGCCGCTCATGGCGACAGCCGGGGCTGCGGAGCTCTGCCGGCTCGCCGGCGCCGCACCACGGCTGAGCGCGCGCAGCTTGGCTGCCTTGGTGCCCTGCCGCAAGCGCGGCTCGACCTTGCGCACCTCCAGCTCGGCGATGGGCCTGCCCGGCTCACTCTGCACCTGCTGCAGCAGCTCCAGCCACGCCCGCAGCAGGCCCTCGATACGCTGCTCATCGAACAGCGCGCTCGGGTACATCCACTCACCGCTGAGCCCGCTCTCGTCTTGATTGACGAAGATCGCGAGATCAAACTTCGCACGATCCTCGGCCCTGGGCAGCACGCTCACCTGCACGCCCTCGAGCTCGACGCGAGCGGGCGGCGCGTTCTGGAACACGAACAGCACCTGGATCAGCGGATTGGCGTTGAAGCGGCGGGGCGCGCCGACCGCGTCCACCACGCGGTCAAACGGCAACTCGGCGTGATCGAGGGCGTCCAGCACGCTCTGCCGCGTCTCCGCGAGGAAGCCGGCGAAGTCCTGGCCGGCGTCGAGGTGCGAGCGGATGGGCAGCACGTTGACGAAGAAGCCGACGAGGCGCTCGAGCTCGCGATGGTGCCGCCCGGATACGTCCGTACCGATGACCAGGTCGCGCCGCCCGGTCACCCTGTGCAGCAGCACCTGCAGCGCGGAGAGCAGCGCGACGAAGCGGGTCACCCCTTGCCGCTGGCAGAAGGCGTCGAGGCGGCTCACTCTGACCGGATCGAGCTGGAACTCGACGGCACGAGCGCGCTGGGAGCGTGCGGTCTCGCGGGGATAGTCGGTCGGCAGCGGCGGCTCGTGCGACAGCCCCGCCAGGCGCTGCTGCCAGAACTGGGTGTCACGCTCGCCCTGCTCGCGCAGCCGGTGCTGCTGCCAGCTGGCGTAGTCGGCATACTGCAGGGGCAGCGCCGGCAGCTGGGGCTCGCCGCCCGCGCGCAGCGCCGCGTACACGCGGCACAGCTCGTCCACCAGCAGCCCGATTGACCAGTCATCCGCGACGATGTGGTGCAACACCACGACCAGCACGTGCTCGCGCTCGTCAAACTGCAGCAGCCGGACGCGCAGCAGGGGGGCCCGGGCCAGGTTGAAGGGCAGCGCCAGCTGCTCATTCAAGACGTTGCGGGCTCGCGCCTCGCGCGCGTCGCCGGTCAGGCCGGGGTAGCGCTGCAGCTCGAAATCGAGCTCGGCTGCCTCTTGCACCAGCGCGTGCGGCTCGCCGCCGGGCCCCTGCACGTAGCTGGTGCGCAGCACCTCGTGCCGCGCCAGCAGCAGCTCGAAGGCCCTGCGAACCAGCTCGCTCGACAGCTCGCCCTGCAACCGCAGCGCCGCGCCCATGTTGTAGGCTGCGCGCAGGCTGGCATCGCCCATGCGATCGACCACCCACAGTCGCTCCTGCAAGGGCGAGAGCGGACCTGGCTGCCCCGAGGGCAGGCGCGGGATCTCGGCGCTGGCGCGAGCCGTGCTCGCTGGCTCGGCCGGAGCCGTGAGCCCGTGCCGCTCCAGCTCGTGCGCCAGGTCAGAGAGCACGGGGAACCGGAAGATGGCGCTCAGCGGCAGGGCCCGGGCGGGCTCTGCGCCCGCGTTGATCCGCGCCAGCACCTGCATGGCCGTCAGCGAGTGCCCGCCGAGCTCGAAGAAATCGTCGTCCCTGCCCGGCTGGTCCAGCCCGAACAGCTCTCGCCAGATCGCGGCGAGCCGGCGCTCCGCGGTGCTTCGCGGCGCCACGTACGGCCGCCGCACCTCGTCCACGTGCAGCGCCTGCAGCGCGCGGCGATCGACCTTGCCATTGGGGCTGAGCGGCAGCTGCTCCAGCCGCACCAGCTGCGCCGGCACCATGTACTGCGGCAGCACCGTCTCCAGCTGCCCCTTCAGACCCTCCAGCGCGCTCTCGCGCCCAGCCTCCATCACCAC
>JAICQL010000051.1 GCA_025937895.1 Polyangiaceae bacterium
CGCGCCCTGCTCACCGTGCGCGATCATGGTCCAGGGGTGCCGGCGGACGCGCTGGAGCGGATCTTCAAGCCGTTTTATCGCGTGGCGGGCGATCGCGCGCGACACAGCGGCGGCACGGGGCTCGGCCTGGCCATCACCGAGCGCGCGGTGGCGCTGCACGGCGGGCGCGTGCTGGCAGAGAATCACGCGCAGAGCGGGCTGGTGGTCACGCTGGAGCTGCCGCTCGAGCGAGCCGCGTGAGGGAGAGCGCATCCGTCCGCGCAAGACATCGGCGCTCGCTCTGTTGCTGCCTGCTCTCCATCATCAACGCCAACGCCGTCGATACGAGCTTCTGTCCTGCAAACTGACACCTGCTCTGGCCGAAGCCGGTCTGCTGCGGCACGCAGCCCTGCAGATGGAGGAGGGCCCTCGACTCCGCTGTCGATGTCGAATTGCGTCCAGCCCACAGGGATTCAGGGCAAAAGGCGGCGGCGCTGCGCGGAAAGCCGCCGTTCAGGTTGGTCTGCCGCGCCACTTCGACTAACGCGGCTCTGAAGCCGCCGTGCTGCGCGGGCCCCGCACAGGGGCGCTCGCCGTCCGGCAGACTAGCTTTCAGAAGGACAGGTAGAAAATGAAGCAATCTCTTCCTGCCAGCGCTCGCGAGAGCAGCTGGCGTCAGCTGGGCGGTGTGGCCCTGGCTCTGGTGCTCGCTGGCCCCGTGCTGTCGTCGGCCTGCGGCGATGACGACGGTGGCGACGACGGCGGCAGCAGCAGCGCGGGCAGCGGCGGCGCCGGCAGTGGCGGCTCTGCGGGCAGCGGCGCGGGTGGCAGCGCGGGCAGCGGTATGGCGGGCAGCGCCGGCAGCGGCATGACCGCGGGCAGCGGCGGCGGCGGCGGCGCAAGCGCGACCGGTGCCACGGGCAGCATCGAGGTGCTCTCCGACGACGCTACGCAGCTGCTCGGCCCGACCACGGCGGCGCTGCGCGGCCAGAACCTGTGGGTGGCCAACGGACAGCTGAGCAACCTGTTCAGCCCCACTCCGATGCCGGAGCTGCCGTTCTCTGCCGTTTCAATTCCGCTCGCGGGCGGCGCCGTGGGCGCCACCGAGATCGAGCTGGACGGCAATGATTTCTACCCGGAGGGCATCGCCGCTGCCGCCGATGGCACCCTGTACATCGGCAGCATCGGTCAGGAGACCATCGTGCGCGTGCCGGTGAACTCGACCGACGCGGAGGAGTTTCTGGCGAGCGATGACATCGTGCAGACGGGCGTCATCGGCATGAAGGTGGACGACGAGCGCGACCTACTCTGGTTCTGCGACTCCAACCCCACCGACATGCCGCGCACCGCTGCGGTGGTCGGCGTGGACGTCGCCACGGGCGACGAGGTGGTGCGCCACGTGCTCGAGGCGGACGGCCAGGACAGCCTGTTCTGCAACGATTTGATCGTGGATCCGGACGGCAACCTGTGGATCACCGAGTCCATCGCGGGCCTCATCTATCGCATCGAAGCGGGAGATGTGATGGACGCGGACAGCGCCGAGATCTGGATGAATGGTGGCCTCGCCGCGCCGGCCATGGCGGGCGCCTTCGCCGTCAACGGCCTGGCCTTGGTGGATGACACGCTGATCGTGGCCAACGCCGGCTCGGGCAGCCTGTTCGCCGTGGACCCGGAGAGCACCAACCCCGTCGCCGACGCCCGGGCCATCACCCTGTTCCAGGGCAATACGGGCAACGTGAGCCTGTGCGGTCCCGACGGGCTGCTCGCCGTGCCCGGCTCCGATGACGAGGTCGTGGTGGTCGAGAACGGTGGCTGCGCGACGCCCGTGCCGCGCGTGGTGCGCATCACGCTCGACCTCGACTGAGCGGAAGTAGAGGGCAGGGGGAGCGGGCTTTGGGGCGTCGTGGGGCGCCGCAAAGCCCGCGGTGTACCCCCGCCCCAGCCGGAGCGAGGGCCCGGGCAGGGGGGCCGTGGCGGCGCGCCTCGCGCCCCTCCGCCGCCGCGCGGCCGGGGACTGGACGGCCCCGGCGCGAGTGATTACCCACTCTTGCCGAGGCACGAGTGAGTGAGAGCTCAGCGGTGAGCCCTCCACGTGAAAAAACACGATGCAACGCATCATCAGCACTGGAATCCCCAAGCTCGATCTGCTGCTCGGCGGGGGCATCCCCGAGCGGCAGACCCTGGTGGTCACGGGCGATCCCGGCACCGGCAAGACCATCCTGTGCAGCCAGATCGCCTTCGCCTTCGCTGCCCGCGGTGAAAACGTGGTGCTGGCCAGCGTCGCTTCCGAGTCACAGGACAAACTGCTGCATGAGCTGCAGGGTTTCTCCTTCTTCGACGCGGACCGCATCGGCAAAGAGCTCTTCCTGGTCAGCGCCTATCCGGCGCTGCAGAAGGGCCCGAAAGAGGCCAAGGAGCTGCTGCTGCGCACGATGAAGGACCGCAAGGCGAAGCTCCTGTTCGTCGACGGGCTGCGCTCGGTGCGCGACCTGTGGCAGAGCGAGGGTAAGCTCCGCGACTTCTTCTACGAGCTGAACGTGGGGCTGGCGCAGCGCGAGTCGATCGCGCTCTTTACCACTGAATATCCGCTGGCAAAGCTGATGGGCTACCCGGAGGCTACCACCGTCGACGGCATCGTCTCCGTCAGCGTGGCGCGCTTCGGCGGGCGGCTCGTGCGCAGGATACAGGTGGCCAAGCTGCGCGGGCGCGCGCACCTGACCAGCGAGCACCTGATGCACATCACCCAGCAGGGCATCTCGATCGTCCCGCGCCTGGAGGAGACCGTGCACGCCAATCAGTCGTTCGAGCCGCCGGATGCGCGCGCGGAGTTCGGTCTGCCGGAGCTCGACGCCATCCTGCACGGTGGACTGCCGGCGCAGAGCACGACGTTGATCGCGGGCAGCACTGGAGTGGGCAAGACGCTGCTCGGCGCGCAATTTCTGGCTCATGGCGCCGCCCGCGGTGAGCCGGGCCTGCTGGTCACGTATTCAGAGCCCGTGGGGCGGCTCGTCAAGCGCGCGCGTGGCGTCTCGCTCGATCTGCGGCCGCTGCTCGAGAGTGGCACGCTGCGCATCCACTACACGCCGGTGACGAACCTGGAGAGCGACGACTTGACGGACCAGATCTTGCGCGCGGTGCGCGAGCACGGCGTGCGCCGGCTGGTGGTCGACGGCATTGGCGAGCTGGAGGAGAGCATCCTCGACCGCTCGCGCCTGCGCGGGCTCTTCTCGTCCTTGATCATCGCCCTGCGCGACCTGGGCACCACCAGCTTGTTCATCAAGGAGGTTGCCAAGATCGCCGGACCGGATCTGGACTTCAGCGACACGCCCATCTCCGTGACGGCGGAGAACCTGCTGTTCTTCCGCCACATCGAGCTGCGCGGCAGGCTGCATCGCATCCTGTCGATCCTCAAGATGCGCGAGAGCAGCTACGATCCGTACGTGCGGGAGTTTGCCGTGACGAACCGCGGCATCAGCGTGCTCGCCCCGCTCGAGTCTGCCGAGGGCCTGCTGACGGGCGTCGCGCGACCTCTGGTCGTGCACGCCGAAGCGACCAGCTGATGCGCCGGGTACTGATCGCCGAGGACGAGCCAGCGCTGCTCGAGTGCTTCTGCGAGATCGTCGCGGGGCTCGGACACGAGTGTGTGCGCGCACAGGACGGGCACGAGGCGCTCGCGCTGGCTCGCGCCCAGGCGCCGGACCTGATCATCACGGACTGGATGATGCCCGGTCACACCGGCACGGAGTTGATCCACCTGCTGCGGCAGGAGCCGGCGCTGACTCGGGTGCCGGTCATCCTGCTGTCCGCTGCGCGCCCGCCCCAGGCGGACCAGCAGGCAGCCTGGCGCTTTCTGTCCAAGCCGGTGGCGCTCGATAGCTTCGAAAATGCCGTTCGAGAGGCGCTGGAGCTGGTGGATCAGCTGTCCGCTCCGCTCAGCCACCGAGCACAGCCGGACGCGGAGGTCTCGCCGCTGGCGCTGGTGCGAGAGGCGATGCTGAGCTGGGTCGCGCACGAGATCAAATCGCCGCTGGCGGCGGCGACCATGGCCAATCAGCTCGCCTTGCGGGGCCTGGACAACCAGGACGAGCCGGCGGCGCTGAAGCGGCGCATCACGGTGGTGGCCCGGCAGCTGGCGCGCATGGACGAGCTGGTCACCTCCATCCTGGACGCCGCGCGGCTGCAAGAGGCCAGGCTGGAGCTCGATCTGGAGCCGCTCGACCTCAGCCAGCTGGTGCAACAGATCGTCGAATACTGGCGCGAGCTGCACCCGGAGTACGAGCTGTCGATCCGGGACGGGCAGCACCTGGTGGTGGAAGCGGACAGGGAGCGCCTGCGCCAGGTGCTGGACAACCTGATCTCGAACGCCATCAAATATGGCGGTCCGTCCAAGACGGTGGCAGTCGGTATCCAGGCGACGGACTCGGACGTTTCGATCAGCGTGACCGATCGCGGCAAGGGCATCCCGCCGGCGGAGCTGCACCACATCTTCGATCGCTTCCACCGTGTCGCAGGCCAGGGCGGGCGCGGGCATGGGCTGGGTCTGTACATCGCTGCGGCGCTGGCGCGGCTGCACGGCGGCAGCCTGACGGTGGAGAGCGAGGTGAACTACGGCTCCACGTTCACGCTCCGCATTCCGCGCCGCGCGGCTTCGTGAGCGCCTGAGAGCGCCAGAGCGCCAGGCAATGCCGGTCCGCCAGCGATGGCGGCGATCCGACGAAGCTGTCGCACGGATCTCGATCGGACAAGTTGCATCGATGTTTCGGTGTGGCCGGCGCCGGGGAGTTTACGCCGCGGAGCCGCGCACCCCGCCGCTCGCGAGCCGCGTGGCATGTGTGTTGCTGTAGCAGCGGCAGCAATCGCCCCAATGGCAGCAGCCGAGCAGCAGCACAGGCGCCGAACCGCCTGCGCGCTCTCGCGCTGAACGCCGCTCTTCGCCGAAAGGTCCTCGTCGCCGATGAAAACGCCGCTCTCCGCTTCACTTGCGCTCCTGGCCATGCTCGCGCCGTGCTTTCCCCTCGCCGCCGCTGCGGCCCAGGCAACCGACGGCACCGGCTCTCCGCCTCCCGCCGCCCTCCCGGTACAGGCCCCACCCGCAGGCGTCGATGCGCCGGCTGCGGCCGAGCCCGCCGTGCTGGCGCGGCAGCCGGCTCCGCCCAAGCCTCCGTATTCCATCCCCTTCCAGCTGCGCCCCGCGGCAGCGGTCACGGTCATGCGCGCCGACACATCGTTCGGCATGTACGACGACCCCGCGGCGGACAGCGCGGACGGCACCGCCATCGTCTCCACCTTGCTCGGCTCGTACAAGCTGAGCGATAGCTTCGCGCCGCTCGTGCGCCTGGGCATGGTCAGCAACTCACCGCCGGGCACGGCCGAGGGCGCCGTCGGCTTCCTGAACCCGATCCTGGGCGCGACGTACTTTCTGCCGCTGACCCCGGAGCTGCGCTTTGCGGCGTTCTTCGGGGTGGCGCTGCCCGTAGGCTCGGGTGGCGGCAACACCCCGAACCCGGCCAAGGCCACGGCCAACGCCGCCGGCATCCGCGCGCGCTCCGCGCTGGACAACGCTCTGTTTGCCGTGAACGACGTGGTGCTCTTGCCGGGCGTGGATCTGGCGTACGTGGCGCACGGCTTCACCCTGCAGGTGGAGGCCACCCTGGCGCAGCTGTTCCGCGCGCGTGGCTCAGAGGCCCGCAATGCGGCGGGCGCGCAGCTCAATCCGGACTCGGCGCGCACCAACTTCACGGCGGGCATCCACGCCGGTTACTTCATCTATCCGGAGCTCTCGCTCGGCGCGGAGCTGCGCCACCAGCGCTGGCTCTCCACCCCACGCGCCATCGCCAACGATCCCACCGGCACCCTGCGCGACACCACCTCCATCGCCCTCGGCCCCCGCGTGCACTTCAAGCTGGGCGACAAGAGCTGGCTTCGCCCTGCCATCGCTTTCACCATGGGGGTGGATGATCCGCAGCTGCGCTGGGAGCAGAAGAGCGTGCAGCTCGACATCCCCGTGATCTTCTGATGCGGCTCTCGGCGAGGACATTGCTGGCGAGGACATTGTTCGGCGCCGCGCTCACGCCTGCTCGCGCGGCGCCGGGCTCGCGGCGCCGAACGCTTCGGCGCCGAAAAACTCCGCGTATAGAGCCTCCAGGCGCTGCGCCTCGTCCGGGCTGAGCGCGGCAAACTCTCGCTGCCGGGCCCGCGCGGAGAGCTTGCCGCCATTCTGCGCCAGGAACACGCGCAGCTGCTCGATGCGGCGATCCGGCATCTCCAGCAGCTCCTTCACCGCGGAGGAGAAGCGGTCGAAGGACTCCAGGAAGCGCACCTCCGCCGGCAGATCGTGCTCGATGGTCTGCTCCACGCACTCGTACAGGAACTCGGCGTGCGCGGTGGCGTCGAAGTAGCGATAGTAGTCGGCGAAGTCGCCCTGCACGGCCACGTTACCGTCGGGCGTGGGGCGCCAGTCGATCAGCGGCAGCAGCCGCGCCGAATAGGACTGCAGCACGCTGCGGTACTCGTCGATGCGGCGCACGATGGCGGCGCTGATCGGGAAGACGATGCCGGGCGGGTTATAGCCGGCAGTGGCGAGCACGTGGTGAATCAGCCAGCGATGCAGGCGGCCATTGCCGTCCACGAACGGGTGGATATACACGAAGCCGAAAGCCAGCGCGGCGGCGGCCGCCACGGCGGGCACGCCGCCGGCGAGCGCGCGGCGATCATAGTCGATGAGGCCCGTGAGCAGCTCCGGCAGCGCCTCCGGCGCCGCGCTGATGTGCTCCGGGATGGGCTCCTGCGTGTCCCGATCGTGAGTGCCGACAAAGCCGCCCTCCGTGCGCAGGCCGAGCTGCACGAAGCGCGCGTCGCCGATCACCACGCGCTGCAGGCGCTCCAGCTCATCGAGGCTGATGGGGCGTGCGCCCGCCTCTGCGATGCTGCTGGCCCAGCGCGCGGCGCGCGCGCGGGGCGGCCGCTCCCCCTCGATCGCGAATGACGATTTCGAGTCGCTGAGCAGCAAGAAGGCGGCGGCGCGCGTCACCAGATCCGGCCGGGTGCGGCCGACGATCTCGCGCGCTCGCGCGTCCAGCGCCCGGGCGGCGGCCGCGCGCAGCGCCTCGGTCCAGCGCACCAGCGGGCAGAAGCGGCGAGTGCCCGGCAGGTTATCGATCACCTTGTGGCGAGGTGACGGCGTACCCTCGCTGAGCGCGAGCTGCTGCTCGGGATCGAGCACCGGCACGCTGCGCACCTTGCCCGGATCCGGCACGTCCAGGGTGCGCTCGGTCAACCACTCGTACAGGAACCAGATGCGCCGCGCGAAAGCGCCCGTGGGCGTGCTGCGCACCAGCTGCGTGAGCTCTGCCGTGAGCTCGCTGCGCCGGAACAGCGCGGCCAGCACCGCCAGATCGACGCCCTCCCACTTCAGCGCAAAGACCAGCTGCCCCTCCAGGGTCTGCTCCGGACGGTGGCGCGGAGTGAGCAGCTGCCAGACGGGGTGTGGTGCCGGGTGATGACGGACCGCCGTGCCGGCGAGCCGAGGCGGCAGCGGCACCGGCAACTGGTACCGCTCAATCAGAGCGGCATAGCCAGCCGGAATCGCGGGCTCGGGCAGAGGCTGCCCGTGAAAATGGCTCACCGGCTGCGTGATCCATTCACCCATCTACAAAACCCAGATAAAGCGTTCACCATTCCGGACTGTTGCCCTGAAGGCAAACCGCCAGGCCGCTCAAACTCGTCACCATCCGAGAAAATCTATCACGAGCGCACTCGGCGCGCGAAAACTCACCACCGCCTCGACCGCCCAAACGACTCTAAGCCTCCGATCGACACTGATCAAGCGTTTAGTACCTATTGAAGGCAGCGCTCTGGCGGCGAACGATACTCCTCGCTGGCCCGCGCTCCGGTCCACGTGCGCTCGAACGACCCGCGCGCTCGGCCCACGTAAGACAGGATTGCGCGGGCGCGAGACCCGCTGGGACCGAGCCGGCTTCCGGCGCGGCTCCGGGTATGTGTGTTGCAGCGACGTGTGCCACGATGAAGGCTTTGTCCTTGGCACCAGGCGTTTGCGCCATCATTCCTGGCTGCGTTGCTCTGTTGCGTGCGTTGCGGTCACAGGCGTGTGCGAGGCGTTCACGTGCTGGGCTGGGGCGCCGCCGCTGGCCGGCACACAGAATGATGGAGGAGTGGCGGCTAGCGCAGTGGCTTGCCGCCTTGCTGCTCGTGGCTTGCGCCGGCAGCGCGCCCTTGCCGGTAGTCACGCTCACCCCGGAGGGGCCGTACGAGTGGGCGCGCGGGCGGGCCGTGTTGCATCGAGAATCGCAGCAGGGCGTGCGCTTCTGGGCGGCGTTCGAGCGGGATCGCGGCGAGTACCTGGAGTGGTGGATCCGGGTGGAGAATGGCTCGCAGCGGACTCTGCAGGTTGCTCCCGAATACTTCTTCTATCGGATCGCGGAGAGCGAGCGCGGCGGGCAGAGCCTGAGGGCCCTGGTGCCGGAGCGCGCGCTCGCGGAGCTGGATGCAGAGCGGGCGAGGGCCGATGCCCGTGAGGCCGATGCAGCCGGGCGAGGGCTGGGCCACCATTTCCTGGAGTCGGTGCTGGATGGGATGCCGGGCCTGGAGCCGCAGAGCTTTGCCGAAGCACGCTACGCTCGAAGGCAGCAGCGAGCTGCCTATCTGACGGAGCGCGAAGCGCGGGAGCACTGGCGAGACGTGCTGGCAGACCGCACGGTGCGGCGCGGAGCGCTGCGTCCGGGCGAGAGCGTGCAGGGCCTGGTGCTGTTTCCACGGCTGGCGCACGTGGGCCGCACGGAGCTGATCTTGATCGTGAAGCCTGCGATCGCGCGCTTTCCGTATCAGAGCCGGCGCTGAGCGCTGCCTCAGCGCTCGGGAGGGTCGCCGCGCACCACCGCCTGCACCAGGGCGAGCTGGCGCGGCAAGCACTGCCGCAGCAGATCGTAGCGTTCGACCACCGTGGCGCGCGCGCGCGCGCGCAGCTCCGTGAAGCGCTCCGGCTGCGCCAGCACCTCGGCCACCCTGGTGGCGAGCGCCTCGTGATCGAAGAAGTCGACGAGCAGGCCACTTTCGCCGTCGCGCAGCACCTCTTCCACGGGCGCCGTGCGCGAGCCCACGACCAGCGCTCCGCAGCTCATCGCCTCGATCATCGACCAGGAGAGCACGAACGGGTACGTGAGGTAAACGTGGCAGCGGCTCATGCGAAACAGGTTGATCAGCTGCCCGTAGTGCAGGAGCCCGACGAAGTGCACGCGGCTCGGATCGATGCGCTCGCGCACCTCGCCCAGGAAGCGGTCCTTCCAGGTGCCGGTCGGCGGCGGTGAGCCGTAGCTGCAGCCGTCACCGCCCACCAGCACGATGCGCGCCCGCGGGCGCAGCGAGAGCAGCCGCGGCAAGCTGCGCAGGAAGATGTGGTAGCCGCGACAAGGCTCCAGGTTGCGGTTGACGAAGGTGACGATCTCCTCGCCGTCGCGCAGCGTGATCTCGGGCGAGCCGAGCTTCAGCTCCGGCACGCGCTGGGGGCAGATGCGCTCGGTCTCCACCCCGTCGAAGATGACGCTGATGCGGTGCTGGTAGTCGGCAGGAAATTGCGCGCGCTGCCATGCCGTCGGGCAGTAGCCCCAGTCCATCGCGTCCAGCCCCGGCAGCAAGCTGGCGTTCTTGAGCCGGACGCGAAAGCGGCTCTCCCGGTCGGGCGCGGAGAACTCCGGGTCGAAGCCCAGGCCCGAGCCGTAGAAGAACTCCTGGAACGCCAGCACCCGCGTACGGGGCCAGACGTCTTTCACCATCCAGGTCTCGCCCCAGCCGGCGTGGCCCACCACCACGTCCGGCACGAAGCCGCCTGCGCTCAGCTCCAGCATCTTGCTGGCGCAGGCGCGGGCGCGCAGCGACTTGGTCTCGAAGTCCATGGCCCAGGGATGGCCGCTGCCGTTCTTCTCGGCGAGCACATAGGGGTGCACGGTGACCTTGGGCGGGCTGGAGCGCGGAGTGATGGCCAGCGCCTGCACGTCGTGACCGAGCGCGGCCAGCGCCGGTGCCAGAAAGCGGAACTGGCCCGGAAAGTTCTGGTGGATGAAGAGCACCCGCATGGCAGCAGCAGAATGTGATCCAGCTGGCCGAAAACGGCGCGCTCTGCGCAGCCTTAAGGTGATCCGCGGGGGGAGTGCTTTTCACGCCACAGCCGCTGGAGAGCAGCCTCCAGCTCGCGGGTGAAGCCACGCTGATCGAGCAGCGGCGAGGCCGCGAGGCGCCGCGGCAGCTCGCGGCGCAGCGCGGCGAGCCGGGTGCGGTCGCGCGCCAGCTCGCAGGCGATGCTCAGGTAGCGCTGCTGGTCGCTGGCGACCCACTCGTGCAAGCCCGCCACGCGCAGCACGCGGCTGCCCAGGCGCTGCACGGGTAGCGCTCCCTCCAGAGCGACCAGCGGCACGCCCCGCCAGAGCGTGTGCAGCGCCGTGGTCTCGCCGCTGTACGGAAACGGATCCAGCGCGACGTCGAGCTGGCCGAGCGCGTCCAGGAACTCCAGCATCGGGCTCGAGCCAGCGACCGTGACCCGCTCGGGGGCGATGCCCTCCGCCGTGAACCAGCCGCGATAGCGCTGGCACAGCTCGGGATCGTGAAACGAGCGGTACTTGAGCCATAGCTCGCTACCCGGCACGAGGTGCAAGAGCTGCGCAAACAACCGGCACACGTCGCGCCCGATCTTGGCGGGGTTGTTGAAGCAGCCGAAGCGGATGGGCCCGCTGCGCGCCGGCTCCAGCGCTGCCGCCGGCGCGGGCGGCTGGTAACAGCTGGCGCTGTGCGGCAAGCGCAGCACACGCTCGACGAAGTAGCGCTCCCCACCCTCCGGCACCGACCAGCGATCGGCGATGCGACAGTCGATGGCGCCGAGCCCCGTGGTGTCGAAGTAGCCCAGCCACGACACCTGCAGCGGGCTGGGCCGGCGCGCGAACACCGGCAGCCGGTTATGCGCGGTGTGCCCCGCCAGATCGACCAGCACGTCGATGCCGTCCGCCACGATGCGCGCGTACAGCTCGTCGTGCGAGAGCGAGTGCACCGGCACCAGCTGCGCCAGCTGCCCCAGGCGCGCCGTGATGGCGTCGGGCCGCCGCACGTCCGAGTAGCAGATGGGCTCGAAGGCGCTGCGATCGTGCTCGCGCAGCACTGGCTCGAGGAAGTAGCTGATGGGGTGTGCGCACAGATCGGCCGAGACGTAGCCGATGCGCAGCGGGCGCGACCATTGCGTGACGAGCGCGCGCGGGGCGTCCGGGCGTGGCTCGTCCGGGCGTGGCTCGTTGCTGTGCACGCTTTGCACGCTGCGTGCGAGCCGCTCGCCGAAGTCGCGGTGCCGCTGAAACAGCTGCTCGGCGCTCGCCTCCGGAGCGAAGTGCAGAGCAAACAGCAGGCTGGAGACCACGTCCCAGCGCTCGGGCTGGAGCGCCAGGGCCCGCTCGAAGGCGCTCACCGCCTCGCGCCACTCGCCCAGCTCCGTGAGCGCGGTGCCCACGTACACGTGGCTCTCGACCAGCTCCGGACGCAGCTGCGCCAGGCGCCGGTACAGAGCGAGCGCCAGCAGCGGCCGCCCCAGCCGCTGCGCGGCGGCTCCCAGCTGGGCCAGCGCCAGCGGGTCGTCGGGGCAGCTGGCAAAGCGCGCCAGGCAGCGCTCGCTCGGGCGCAGCGGGCCATCGCAGAACCAGCTGCCCAGCAGGCGATAGCCGCGCACGTCGGCGGGGGCGAGCTCGAGCGCGCGCAGCACTGCGGCCTCGGCGCGGCCGTGCCAGCCACCTTGCCAGGCGCTGACCCCCAGCGCCAGGAACCCCGCCGCGCTGGGCTGGCGCTCCAGCGCCCGCTCCAGGCACACGCAGGCGGCGGCATAGCGGTGCTGGCGTGCCAAGAACAAACCCAGCTCCAGCAACGCTGCCGGCTCGGGCGCGGCGAGCAAGCGGCGCACGATGGCCACGCCCTCGTCCTCGGGCAGCGGCCGCGCCAGGGTCACGCGCAGGTTGTGCAGAGCGCGCTCGCGCGTGCCCGGGTGCAAGCTCGCCACGAAGTGACTGCACACGGCGCTCGTCAGCTCGCCTCGAGTGTGCAGGGCCGCACCCTCGTTCAGGTACGCCTCGCTGCACTCCGGATCCAGCGCCAGCGCGGCGCGCGCCGTCTCCAGCGCCTCCGTGTGGCGACCGGCTTCGCGCAGTGCGCTGCTCAGCAGGCTCAGGGTGGCGGCGCGCGGCTCCAGCGCTGCGGCGCGCCGGAACGCCGCCAGTGCTTCGTCCAGGCGCCCCGCTTCACGCCGCGCCCGCGCCAGGTTGACCCAGATGTCCGGCTGCTCCGCGCACAGCCCGAGCGCCCGCTCGTAGCTGGCGATCGCCTCGCGCAGCTGACCGTGCTGGCGCTGCCACTGCCCGTGCAGCGCGTGCAGCTCCGCCGCCTGTGCCAGCTCTCCTTGCGCGGCCAGCTGTGCGGCGCGCTGAAGCGTCTCCGTCCAGGGATCCACCGGGCTGAGACAACGGCGACGGCTCGAGAGGGTTTAGTGAGGGGCTCGAGTGCACGGGGCGAGCTGGAGATCACACCTCGCACGCCAGAGCGTGATACGCGGCGATTTGCCGCTGACCGCGGGCGACATCTCTCCAGCCTCAGGCTGTTCGAAGGAGCGAATCCGGTACTATCCGGCGCGAGTGGCGGTTGCTGAAGGCGCTCGCTTCTCGGCAGAGAGCTGAGCGCATGACGGGTGAAAGGGTGAGCGGATGAAGAGCAGTCTGGTGTGGATGGTGGCGTTGCTGGGTGCGTGCGCGGGCGGAGCGCAGCCTGCGCTGGCGGTGAAGGCGGCGGCTTCGGGCGCAACCGCGGCTCCGGCGATCGCCAGCCAGCGAGGAGCGGTAGCCCGCAAGGTGGAGGAGCGCGAGCCGGCGCGCTTCGAAGATCCAGAGCGGCGCGAGAAGCTCCTGGCCGCGCTGCAGGAGCGCCGAGGAGCGTTCGAGCAGGAGCTGCGCGCGCTCGGTGCTCCCGGATTTGCCTGGGGCGTGGTGCTGGATGACCAGCTGCTGCTGGCGCAGGGCGAGGGCAAGAGGTCGCTGGAGGAGGGCGGCGCGGTCACTGCCGACACGGTCTTCCGCATCGGCTCGATCACGAAGGTGTTCAGCGCGCTCGCCGCGGTGCAGCTCCGCGACGCGGGGCGCCTGGCGCTCGACGTGCCGGCAGCGACGTATTTGCCGGAGCTCGACCGGGTCATTTACCCCTCCGCGGATGCGCCGCCCATCACCGTGCGCCACCTGCTGACCCATGTCTCGGGGCTGCCGCGGCTCGGCAGCTTCAGCTACTCGCGGCCGAACCACGCGCCATCCGAGGCCGAGGTGCTGGGCGCGCTGGACGGAGTGGGCCTGAGCGCTGCGCCCGGTGAGGAGCGCGAGTACTCCAACTTCGGTTTTTCGCTGCTTGGCGTGCTGCTGGGGCGGGTCGCGCAGCAGCCGTACGAACAGCTCGTGACCCGGCAGATCTTGCAACCGCTGGGCATGACCCACTCCGTCTGGGCTGCGAGCGACGTGCCCGCGGAGCTGCTGGCTCGGCCTCACGCGGCAGGCGAAGGCGGTTCGCTGCGGGTGGTGCCGGAGTGGACGCTGGGGGCCTCTGCCGGCGCGGGGGGCATTTACTCCTCCATCACCGACATGGCCCGCTTCCTGACGTTCCAGCTCTCCGCCTGGCCGCCGTCCAGCGAGGCGGAGAGCCCGGTGCTGCGCCGCGCATCGCTGCGCGAGTCACAGCGCATGCAGAGCGTGCGCCGGCTGCGGAGCTCGGTAGAGCCGCTGCGTGCGATGGTGGCCGGCAACGGGCTCGGCTGGTCCGTGTATCAGGACTGCCGCTTCGCCCAAGTCGTCTGGCACAATGGCGGCACCGAAGGCCACAGCTCCGCACTGTATCTGCTGCCCGCGCACGGCATCGGGCTGATGGTGCTCGCCAACCGAGATGGGGTGGATCTCGACGCCCCCTCGCGCCGGCTGCTCGAGTCCCTGTACGACGCCGGGGCGCTACCGGAGCGGCGCACCCCGCCGCAGCTCGACCAGCGCTCGCGAGAGGCGCTCGACGCCGCGCTCGCGCTCGGCATCGACTTCGACGTGCAGCGCTTCGAGGCCCTGTTTTCGGAGCACACCCGCCATCTGCTGCGGCCAGAGAAGCTGGGGCAGTGGCTGCAGAGCATCGCCGCCGAGGCGGGCCGCTGCCGCACCGGAGCCCCGCTGGACAGCGGCCGCCCCATCTGGCGCGCCGCCGAGCTACGGTGCGAGCGCGGCGAGCCGCTGGTCGTCGAAGGCGCGCTCGACGCAAACTCCAAGCTTCTGGCCATCTGGGTCGGCACTCCGGCGAAGTTCGCCGAGTCGGTCCGCAAGCGCGAGCAGGAAGCTGCGGCTGCGCAGGCGTGTCGGGAACGATGAGCGCGAGCTGCAGCGGAGTGAGCCCGCCCAACCACCGGACATGAAGTAGCGACACTGCCCGGTTGCGGTGGCAAGCGAGCTGCGATGTCTACATGATTCGGCATAGATATCATTGAGCCGCTAACGAAGAACAACGGTGGCGGTGCGGGCAGGGTCCGCTCGAGCTCGGTGTGATGGATGCGGCAGAGATCCGCTGCAGCTTTGGCGGAGCACGGCGCTGTGGGCGTGGACGTGGACGGCGTGGCGGAATGGCGCGCGGGGACGAGCGCCGGCTCCAGGAGCTGTGTGAATCTGCTCGAGGGGTGGATCCGGGAGCTCTCGATAGCCACGCTTTGGCGGCGCTGGCGGCAAAACGGCAAACCGGTGCGGCCCCATCCGCCGTCGATCCTTCGCCGGGGCGAGCGCGGGCGCTCCAGCTCGCGTATGCTCGGGGTAAGATGGCGTTTGCGCGGCTGGGGCAGATCCTCGATATCGAGTGGCTGCTGCGGCGGGACGAGGGGCAGGCTGCGTCCGAGCTGGCGCGGCAGGATCGGCAGTTGCTCGCCGAACGGGCTCCTGAAGCGCGGCCGCTGGAGCTGGAGCAGGCGCTGGAGCTGTGGCTGGCGGGGCGGCGAGCGGAGCTGGGGCAGCGGACTCTGGGCACGCGGCTCAGCGAGTTGCTCACGGTGGTGCACGTGGGGCTGTTTCTGGCGGCGTGCGCGGCGGGCGCGGGGGCGGCGGGGGCGCTGCTGGAGGGGTCAGGGGCGCAGCCGGCGAACGTGCTGCACTTCTTGCTGGCGACGTTGCTCTGGCCGCTGGTGTTCTTGCTGGGCTCGGCGCTGCTGTGGCTGGGCCGCGGCCGCATCGGGCGCTCGGTGTTGCTGGAGGATAGCTACTTGCTGCTGGTCGGTTTCGCCAGCCGGCTGGCGCAGCGGGGCGCGGCACAGGCGGGCAATCTCGCGACGGAGTGGCGGCAGCTGCGGCTCGGCGCGCGGCGCTATCGCGAGCTCGAGCTGGGCAGCTTGCTGGCGGCGGCGCAGTGGTATCCGCTGGGCTTTCACCTCGGAGCCGCGCTGACCCTGGCGGGCTCTGCGCTGTTCTCGGATCTGGCCTTTGCCTGGAGCACGACGGATGGTTCGCTGTCGGCGAGCGCGGTGGCCGGCTTCTTCGGCGCTGTCACCGCTCCCTGGTGCGCTCCGCTCGGGGTGGGCTGTGTCAGCGCGGAGCTGGTGCGCGCGACGCAGTTCAGCCGTTTCACCGGTGAATATGCCGCCTCGGCGGGCGCGCTCGGCTCGGGTGCCTGGTGGCCAGCGCTGTTCGGCTGCTTGCTCGTGTACGGCGTGTTGCCGCGTCTGGTCTTCGCGCTCTCGCTGTCGGGCATCGTGGCGCGCCGCTCGCGGCGGCTGAGCGAGCGGGTGCTCGACCTGCGCGCTCGGTTGCGTGCCGCGCTGGAGCTCGGGGCGTCGTCCTCCACCCCGAGCACAGGGGCAGAGCAGGCTCCGGCCGTGGTGGAGCAGCTCGCGCCCGCGGCGCTGGAGCAGCGGGAGTGCTGGCTCATCTGTTGGCGGGGCGCGGCGCTCGCTCCGGGTGACGCGCAGGCGTTGCTGCAGCGGCTGGGGCTGGTGAAGGTGCGGCAGGACGTGGCGGGCAGCAGCGAGTTCGAGCAAGATCGCGCGCTCATCACCGGGGCAGGCCCGGGCGAGCGAGTGGTGGTGCTGGTGGTGGAGGGCTGGGAGGCGCCGGACAAGGCGACGCGCGCGTTCGTGCGGGCGCTGCGCGAGGCGGGAGCGCGCGAGCGCCCGATCTACGTCGCGGTGCTGCTGGCCGCGGCGGACGCGCCGGAGCTGGCGGTGTGGCGCGATCGCCTGCGGCTGCTGCAGGATCCGTTCATCAGCGTGCAGGCTGTGGTGGGTGCGGCGGCGGGGCAGGAGGTGAGCGGGTGACGGCGCCGGAGAGCGTGCCGGTGTTCGCTGTGGTGGGCCGCGTGAACCGCGGCAAGAGCAGCATCATCGCCACCCTGGCGGAGGACGACAGCATCGCCATCTCGCCGCTGCCGGGCACCACCCGCCGCGCGACGACGTATGACGTGGCGCTGGACGGCGAGGTGCTGTTTCGCCTGGTCGACACGCCCGGCTTTGAAGACGCGGCGCGTGCCCTGGCCTGGATGCAGCGCAGCCAGCCCAGCGCGGAGCGGCGCCCGGCGCGAGTGGCGGAGCTGGTGCAGACCTTCGCAGGCAGCGATGAGCTCGTCGAAGAGTGCGAGCTGCTCGCCCCGGTGCTGCAGGGCGCTGCGATCCTGTACGTGGTGGACGGCAGCACTCCGTTCCGCGAGAACATCATGGCGGAGGTGGAGATCCTGCGCTGGACGGGGCGGCCGCGCATGGCGCTGATCAACCGCTCGGCGAGCGGCGAGCACCTGGGGGACTGGCACGCGGCGCTCGCCCCCGCCTTCAGCACGGTGCGCAACTTCGACGCGCACGCGGCCAGCTTCCGCGAGCGGCTGCAGCTGCTCGCGCTGTTTCGCGAGCTGTGTGAGCCCTGGCGCGGCCCGCTCGGGCGCGCCGTCGAGCGCCTGACCCAGGAGCAGTCGCGGCGCCTGGGCGAGAGCGCGCTGGCCATCGCCAACCTGGTGGTGGACGCGGTGACCCACACCATCGAGCTGCAGGCGGGCGAGAGTGGGCTGGACGCCGCGGAGCAGAAGCACGTGGAGCAGCGCTTCCTCGACGACCTGCGCGAGCTGGAGCAGCGCTCCAGGCGCTATGTCGAGCGCCTGTACCGGCACCAGCGCCTGACCACGGAGTCAGCGTCGCTGGAGCGGCCGGTGTTTGCTCGCGATCTGTTCAGCGAGCGCGTCTGGCACTCGCTGGGCCTGAGCGCGCGCCAGCTGGTCGCGGTGTATTCGGTGGCGGGCGCCACCGCGGGCGGCACGGTGGACGCGCTGGTGGGGGGCGCTTCGTTCTTCACCGGCACCTTGCTGGGTGCCGCGGTGGGCGGCGCCACGGCGCTCTGGCAGCTCGGAGCGCGCGCCTTCGGGGTCACCGCGGTGGAGACGCTGAGCGAGCGGCTGCGCAAGACCGCGGCTCCGCAGCGGCGCTACCGGATCGGGCCGCACCAGCACCCGAACTTCCCGTTCGTGGTGCTGGACCGCGCGCTGCTGCATCACCAGGCCATTCGCTACCGCGCACACGCGCGCAACACCAGTGCGGCGCTCGAGCTGGACGCGGCGCCGAGCCCCGCGCGCGAGCTGCCGCTCGGGGTGCGGCAGCGGCTGGGCAAGCTGCTCGCGCGGGCGCGCAAGTCGCCGAACGCAGACACCAGTGATCTGCGGCGTGAGCTCGCAGGGCTGATCGAGAGCATCCTGCGCGAGCGCGACGAGCGCTGAGCCGAGCTACAGCACCTCGCTCACGGCGCGGCCGTGCTCGCGCTCTTCCACCACCCCCTGGCTGCGGCACCAGCGGTGCCACATGCCGCGATACGCCGCCTCGAGCTCGCGGGTGAAGCCCCGGTGATCGAGCAGCGGCGAGGCCTCCAGGCGCGCGCGCAGGGTGCGGCGGCTGGCGGCGAGGCCAGCGGGGTCGGCGGCGAGCTGTCCGGCGATGCGCACGTAGTCGTCGCTGGAACGGGTCACATATTCGTGCAGCTCCGTCACCCTCAGCACTCGGCTCCCCAGGCGTTGCGCCAGCGTCCTGCCCTCGAGCGCTACCAGCGGCACTCCCATCCACAGCGCGTGCAGCGCCGCCGTCTCGCCACCGTGGGGGAAGGGATCGAGCGCCACGTCGATCTCCGCCAGCGCCGCCAGGTATTGCTCGAGAGAGGAGTGCCCCTGGAACACGATCCTGTCACGTGCGATGCCCTCCTCCGCGAACCAGCGCACGAAGCGCGCCTGGACGCCGGGATCGGTGAAGGTGAGGTGCTCGAGCACCAGGCGGCTGTGCGCCACGTTGCGCAGCACGCGCCCGAACAGCGCCGCCACCTCGCGGCCGATGTGGCTGGGATTGCTGAAGCAGCCGAAGCTGATGTAGCCATGTCGCTGGCAGGGCGGCGGCGCCGGCTCCGGGCTGAGCCGCGGCAAGAAGCACGTGGAGCTGCGCGGCAGGCGGATCACCTCCTCCACGAAGTAGCGCTCCGCGCCGGGCGGCACGGAGTGCACGTCGGCGATGCGATAGTCCATTGCTTCGAGGCCAGTGGTGTCGAAGTAGCCGAGCCATGTCACCTGCACCGGGCTTGGCTTGCGCGCGAACACCGGCAGGCGGTTGTGCAAGCCGTGCCCGGCCAGGTCGACCAGGATGTCGATCTCATCCATGCGGATCAGCTCGGCCAGCGCCTCATCGGTGTCGCCGGCGCAGGAGCGATACACGGTGGCGTATTCGCGCAGGCGCGCGGTGACGACGTCCGGGTGCGCCACGTCGGAGTAGCAGAAGACCTCGTACAGGCGTGGGTCGTGCTCGCGCAGCACCGGCTCGATGAAGTGCGAGAGGGGGTGCTCGTTGAAGTCGGGCGAGACGTAGCCGATGCGCAGCCGGCGACCGGGGTCTGGGCCATTCAAGAACTTGCGCCGCGTGGGCCCGAGCCAGTCGCTCAGTGCGCGGCCAAACTCGCGATGCCGCTCGAACAGTGCCTCGGGGCTCTGCTCGGGATCGAAGTGGGCCTCGAGCAGCAGGTTGCTGTGCACCGCCCAGCGGGTAGGATCGATGGCCAGCGCCTGGCGATGTGCCAGCGCGGCCTCCTGCACGCTGCCCTGGTCGCACAGCGCGGCGGCCAGGTGAATGTACGGCTCGATCAGGTCGGGGCGCAGCTGCAGCGCGCGGCGCTGCAGCGGCACGGCCTCGCTCGGGCGGCCCAGGCGCTGCGCTGCGGCGCCCAGGTTGACCAGCGCCACCACGTCGTCCGGGCAGTGCGCGAGCAGCGCCTGCCAGCGCGCCTCGCTGCCGCAGAAGCGCTGCTCGCTGGCGAGCCAGCTGCTGATCAGCTGGTAGCTCTGCACGTCGCGCGGCGAGAGCTCCAGGCCCTGCAGCAGGCGCAGCTGCGCGCGCTCGCGCTGGCCCAGGTGAAAGAGCGCTTCCGCCAGCTCCCGACAGACCTCGATCTCGGGAGCCAGCGAGAGCGCAAGCTCGAAGCACGGAATGGCCGAGGCGGGGCGCTGCTGCTCGCGCAGCACACGGCCCAGCGAAAGCGCCGGCTCCGCGCGGCGCTCGCGCGCCAGATCTTGCACCAGGAGCACCTCGCTGGCGCGCGGCTCCGTACCGGCAGAGAGCGGCGGCAGCAGGCGCGTCAGGTGCTCGCGCGCGGCGGCAGTGGCTGCGCCTGCGCTCATCGTGCTGGCGACGAAGTAGCTGACCAGCGCGGCGTCCAGAGCGCCGGAGCGCTCGAGCAGCTGGCCTTCGCTCAGGTGCGCGTCGGCGAGCCAGGGATTGTGGGCCAGCGCCTGGCGCTCGGCGCGCAGTGCCTCCGACAGCTTGCCGGCGGCGCCAAACGCGCGCGCCGACAGGTGCCACGCGGCAGCGTCGCTGGGGTTGAGCTGGATGGCGCGGAAGCAGCTGGCGATGGCAGGCTCGTGCGCGCCCAGCTCCAGCTGACACAGCCCGAGCTCCAGCCAGATCGCGGGCTGCTGCGCGTCCAGCTCCAGCGCCTTCTGGCAGGTGTCCGCGCCTTCTGCAGGTACGCCGCTCTGCCGCTGCGCGCGCGCCAGCAGTGCCAGCAGCCGCGCGTTGCGCGGGGCCCCCCGCCGCGCCCGCCGCAGACACTCCACCGCGCGCGCAGGCTGCGCCAGCGCCAGCGAGCTCACCCCCAGTCCCTCCAGCGCCTCCAGCTGATCGGGCTTGCTGCTCAGCACCTCCTGATACAACCGCTGTGCATCCGCCCAGCGCGACCTACCTGCTGCGGCGCGCGCCTGGGCGAGCAAGCCCAGCCACGGGGACGGGCCCGTCAGCCCCTGGCCGTCGCGCCGCTCCGGGCGAGCGCTGCGGCGGCCTGGCCTCTGGCTACGGCGCTGGCGACCCTTGCTCATGGACGTAACCTCAGTAACGGCATCATGATCCCCACGTCTGCGTACCCCATCGTGCAAGCGGCGGACTCGAGCGGAATCGTAACCTCCGCGGTCCCTTGGCGAGCACGTGCACGAGTCGTACCGGCAGTCGCGGACTTTGTTGCCCGCGTGGGTGCTCTGTTACAGTCGCCCCAGAAGCTGGGAGGCGACGAGCATGGGGCTGGGCAGAAGGCAGGTACTCGGAGCGTTTGCGTCGGCAGGTTTGGGCTCCGCGTTCGCGCCGCGCGACGCAGCCGCCAGCGGCGGTGACATCCAGTGTGACGTGTGCATCGTCGGCGGTGGTGCGGCGGGCACGTATGCCGCGCTGGCCCTGCGCGATCGCGGGCTGCGAGTCGTCGTGGTGGAGCGCTCCGATCGGCTGGGCGGGCACTGTGAGACGTATCGCGATCCGACGAGCGGCGCGGCCATCGACATCGGCGTGATCGTCTTTCCCGACAATCCGCTGGTGCGCGCGCACTTTGGCCGTTTTGGCGTGC
This sequence comes from Polyangiaceae bacterium, assembly GCA_025937895.1. GTDB lineage: Bacteria > Myxococcota_A > Polyangia > Polyangiales > Polyangiaceae > SZUA-265. The sequence goes on from JAICQL010000051.1 coordinate 20,901, forward strand.
CGCTGAGCAACGCTAGCTTCGCGGGCCCCGCCAGCCAGTTCGTGGACTTTCGCACGGGGCAGGGGGTCGCCGCGTTCCAGCCCACGCCGCTGGAGCTGGGCACGGCGCTCGCCACCTATTTGCAGGTGCTCGAGATCCGCTATCCGTTCCTGGAGCAGAACGGCTTTCAGCTGCCGGAGCCCGGCCCGATCCTGGACGAGCTGCTCTTGCCCTTCGGGCAGTGGGTGAGCCAGCTCGGCCTCGAGGCGCTGCTGCCCACGTTTTTCCTGTACGAGCAGGGCTTTGGCTCCTTGCTAGACGCCACCACCCTGTACGTGCTCAAGAACATGAGCCGCGCCGTGGTCGGCGCCGTGCTCCAGGGCTCGTTCCTGATGGCGCCGGGCGGCGCTGGCGCGCTGTACGACGCGGCCAGCGTGGAGCTGGGCGCGGACGTGCTGTACCAGAGCGAGATCTGCCACGTGGAGCGCGGCAATGGCGTGTGCCTGCGCGTCCGATCTGCCGGCGCCGAGCGCACGATCCGCGCCGCGCGGCTCTTGTTCACAGCCCCACCCGTGCTACCCAGCTTCGCCGGCTTCGACCTCGACGGCCGCGAGCGCGCGCTATTCGCCAGCTTCCAGCGCCATCACTACTGGACTGCCGTGGCGCAGATCGCCGGCATGCCGCCCGGTGTCTCACTGGTGAATGTCGCGCCCGACACGCCCTTCAACCTGGCGCCGCTGCCCGGTATCTACTCCATCGGCCCCAACGCTGCGCCCGGGCTGTTCGACGTGAAATACGGCAGCGAGCACTTCTTGCCCGACCTTCAGGTGAAGCGCCGCATCGCCGCCGACATCGCGCGTGTGGCCAGCGACCAAGTCAGCGGGCTCGAGCTCACCGGCTTCGCCATCTTCAAGAACCACAGCCCGTATTCCGTCGTCGTTGCGCCCGAGCGGATCCGCGACGGCTTCTACAGCTCCCTCCAGGCGCTGCAGGGCTATCGCCAGACGTACTACGCCGGAGCGGCGTTCCAGACGCACAGCTCCGCAGCGGTGTGGGCCCACGTGGAGGAGCTGTTGCCGGCGCTGCTGGCGTGAGCTGCACCGTACCTCTCACTCGAGCAGGTCTCGCTGGCCTCGCTGCGCTCGAGGATTGTGGCCTTGTGCTGGTGAGCTCGAGCCTATTCGGTGATATCGTTGGCCGCCGTGATAGACGCAGCGGGATTGTCTGTCGCGGACAGGGACGCTCAGCAAAGGTCCTCGATTTTGGCATCGCCAAGCGAATGCTGGATCTTTGCATCACGCGCCCACCGCGACTGGGGCCCCGCTGGGGACACCCATGTACATGAGCCCTGAGCAGATCGTCAGCTCGCGCGATGTCGACCTGCGCGCGCAGGCGCTGCTGGGGTCGGCCCGGACTGCCTGGCGCGTCCTGCGCTGCCTGCGCGCTGAAGGTTTCCCTGCCGGCGAGGCAGAGCTATCCCCTGGGGCATGGCTCCGAAAACGGTGTTGATCTCCGGGGCGGGCATCGCTGGCCCCGCGCTTGCGTACTGGCTGCTGCAGCACGGCTTGCAGCCGACCCTGGTTGAGCGCGCGCCGCGGCCGCGTACGGGCGGCTATATCATCGACTTCTGGGGTCTGGGCTACGACATCGTCGAGAAGATGGGGCTCTTGCCGGCGGTCTTGCAGGCGGGCTACCAGCTGGGTGAGGTGCGCATCGTGAATGCGCGCGGCCGGCGCGTGTCCCACCTGAACGCCGAGGTCTTTCGGGCCGCGACGGTCGGGCGCTACACCAGCATTTCGCGCGGTGAGCTCGCCGGTATCCTGTTTTCAGCGGTGGAGACGCGCGCCGAGGTGCTGTTCAACGAGGGGGTGACCGCACTCGCGGAGGATGCTGGCGGCGTGCTCGTGAGCTTCGAGCGCTCGCCCTCGCGGCGCTTCGATGTGGTGGTGGGGGCAGACGGGCTGCACTCCACGGTGCGCCGGCTCACGTTTGGCCCGGAGCAGCGCTTCGAAAAGTTTCTCGGCTACAACGTGGCCGTGTTCAGGGCCCGCGGTTACCGCCCGCGTGACGAGGGGATCTACGTTGCGTACGCACGCCCCGGCAGTCAGATCGCGCGCTTCAGCCTGCGCGACGATCGCACGGTGTTCTTGCTCATCACCGCCGATCACGAGACCCAGATCGAGTCCCACGACAGCGAGGCCGTGCGGCGCTACCTCTACCAGCGCTTCGACAGCCCCGACTGGGAGTGCAGGCAGATCCTGGAGAGCCTGGAGGGCTGCGAGGATCTGTACTTCGATCGGGTGAGCCAGATCCGGATGCCGCACTGGTGGAAGGGCAGGGTCGCGCTGGTGGGCGACGCTGCGTACGCTCCCTCCTTGCTCGCGGGGCAGGGCGCGGCGCTGGCCGTCATCGGCGCGTATGTGCTCGCTGGCGAGCTATCGCGTGCGGGCAGCGCCGAGCAAGCGCTCGCTCGCTACGAGTCGGTGCTCGGTCCGTTTCTTCGTAACAAGCAGGTAGCCGCCGAGGGGGTGGCGGCGACGTTTGCTCCGCGCACTCGCCTCGGCATCTTCGTGCGCAACCAGATGGTGAAGGCGCTGGGTTTGCCGCTGGTTGCGAAGCTAGTGCTGCGCTACAACCTGCTCGATCGCATCACCTTGCCGGACTATGAAGCTCGGCGCGCTCCGGTGGATCTGGGCCCGGCAGGTCAGGCGCCGGGCAATTCGCCAGCGGCCAGCTCGGCAGCGCCGGGCGAGCCCTGAGCGGACTTCGCCCGGAGCTCGCCCGCAGCTGAGCTCAGCGCGAGAGCTTGATCTTGCCTTCAGTCGCGCTGCACTTCCAACCGCCGCTCGCGTCCCACTGGCCCTCGATGGTGCCGGTGGCCTCGGTCCCGGAGACCACGGTGGTCACGCGCAGGGTGGCCTCGTTGGGGGAGTTGAGGGTGTGCGGCGTGCCCGTCTCGCCCTTCCAGTTGCGCAGCGGGAAGTCGCCGGTCAACGTCATCTTGTCATCGCCGCCGGTGCCCTCCAGCTCGTAACCACCGGAGAGGCTGGCCTTGGGCGTGCTGTTGGAGCCGGTGACCTGCATGGTCACCGTGTACTTCTGCGAGCCGGACTGCTGCGCCGTGTTGGCCCAGTTACAGTCCGCTGTGTACTCCACGTCCACGGTCCAGGTGTTCGCCCACTGGATGGCCGGGCCCGGGTTCGTGCTGCCGCTGCCGCCGTTGCCACCGGGGAGATCAGTGTTCCCCGAGCTCCCGCCGCCACCGCCGGGAAGATCGGGATCGACGAAGCACTTGCCGTTCCAGCTGCCCTCGGGCGGCGGCACGTGCGCGGTGCAGCTTCTGTTGCAGTCCTGCTTGCAGCTCTCCGTGAAGGGGCCCGCCTGCGAGCAGGGGCTGGAGCAGGCGTCGTAGCAATCCTCGTCCAGCACCGGAGTGAGCGAGTCCTCCGGGGGAACGCAGACGTATCCGCTCGGGCAATCTGCCGGACGCTGGCAGACCTCCGGGATGGTGACGCTGCCAGTGCCGCCAGTGCCACCGCCCGAGCTGTCCAGCTTGTTGGCGTCGCCAACCTGCTTGTCCTCCGGCGTGCTCTCTTCGCCGCCGCCACAGGCGAGCAAGGCCGCCAGGGATAGTGCCAGTGCCGCCGCTCTGTTCGGAGCTGTTCCGAATTTCATCATGCCAAAGTGCCTCCAGTGCCCGATAACGACCCGCGGCACGTCGCCTTGAGCAGTTCAGCCGACGGCGGCCGAAAACGCGGAAGCCGCTGCACGCCGACGTAATTGATTGGGTGACACAAGGATGTATATGGTTGGAGGTGCAAGTACATGGAAGCCGCGCAGGCATGCTCTTCGCCCCTGCCCGGGGGCGCACGGGTGCGGGCACCAGAACGCGGCAGCAAAGGGCACGGCGGCGCGCTGCGAGCGGGTCCTGCACCCCGCCGCCCAGCTGGCGCCCTCAATGTACAAAAACGAAAGGCACGGGCTCCGGAGTAGCATGTCTACTCCAGGCCCGTGCCAGGTGCTGCCAGCGGGCAGCTCGCCCTCTGGGCGACCGCTCAGAGCTCGCAGCTGAGCATCGTCTCACCGGGGCGGCCGTCGCAGATATCGCCGTCCGGCCCACCCTCGAGCAGATCATCTCCGGAGTCGCCGGAGAGCAGATCACTGCCGCCCAGCCCCGAGAGCGTATCGTTGCCCGGTCCACCGCGCAGGGTGTCGCTGACCTCGGTGCCGCGCAGGATGTCGTCGCCGCTTCCGCCGCTCAGTTCCTCCACGTTGATGAGCCGGTCGCCTTCATCCACGCCGCCGCTCTCGGTGTTGCACACGCACCCGCCCGAGCAGCCCATGATGGCGCTGGTCAGGCAGGCCGCGAGCTCCAGGTTCTCGCTGCGCAGCTCGTAGCTGACGCTGTCATAGCCGGGGCCGCCGTTCCAGAGGTCGCTGCCGTCGCCCTCGGCGTCACTCTGGTAGTGGTCGGCGCCATCGAGGCCGCTGGCCACGTCATCGCCCGCGCCGCCGTTGAAGACATCGTCTCCCAGGCCACCCACCAGCCAGTCGTTGCCCGCGCCGGCCGTCACCCGCAAAGGTACGGAGAGCGGCGAGAGCTCGGCCGCCGCGGCGGGCTCCATGCCCTCCAGCAGGGGCAGCAGCTCCTCCAGGCGGTCATCGCCTTCACCCAGGCTGAAGCCGAGCTCGCTGATGCCCGCTGCCACCAGGTGAATGCTGCCTTCGCCCACCAGATCGAGCACCACATCGCTGCCGCGCATGGCATGCCGGTAGTGATCCGCCTCTGCGCTGCCGCGGAGCAGCAGGCCGTTCTCGCCCTCGCCCAGGTTCAGCAGCACACCCTCGGCCGAGGCGAGCAAGGACGACCAGTCGCCGCTGCCCAGATCGAGCACGACCCCGTTGGCCTCATTGCCGCCGGTGATCTGCAGTGAATACAGCGAGCTCAACGCCAGCGGCGCGCCGGACGAGTCGGTGCAGGCGGTATCATTGGCGTGCACGATGTCATCCAGCGCTACCAGCTCGGCCGCGGGCACGCTGGCGTCCAGATCGAGCGCCAGCACGCCAGCCTGCGCAGCACGCAGGCAGCCGGCGGGCGGTGTGTCCAGGTCGGGATCGATGCCGGGCACGTCTTTGGTGGGATCGCTGATGCTGGCGCCGCCGCCATTGCCCGTGCTGGAGCCCGCGCCCGTGCTGGAGCCATTGCCATTGCCTGTGCTGGAGCCGTTGCCCACGGAGTTGCTGCCTCCCTGGCCGGAGCCGCCTCCGCCCTCGGGGTCATCCTCCGAGACCGGGTTCGCGCATGCCACTCCGCACAGCCCCACCAGAGCCAGCCACTTCACACCGCCAAAGCGCCTCATTTTAGTCTCTCATCCTCCAAAAGGTTGCGGCCAGCCTCGAAGGGCTGGCCGCACATCATTTCACGCTAGCGAGCTGCCTCTCACAGCTCGCAGGTCACGACCGGCACCGCGCCTGGCGAGAGACACACGTCGTCATCGTCGCCACCAGTGAGGACGCCTGCGGTCTGCCCGACGCCGCCGTCGAGGGTGTCGAAGCCCTTCTCGCCGTTCAGGGTGTCGTCACCGGCGTCGCCGTACAGCGTGTCGTTGCCGGTGCCACCGCTGAGCACGTCGTCGCCGCCGCCGCCCTCGATGGTGTCATCACCGGTCGAGCCCGTCACGAGGTCGGGGCCGCCGTCCAGCACGAGGTGCGTGCAGTTGGTCAGGTCGTCGCTGTCCAGGCCGTCGGCCACGGCAGGGGTGCAGCTCGCCGCGGTGAGCGAGAAGCACAGCGAGTAGTTGGTGACCGGAACGGGAGTGTCACCGCGGCGGAAGTCGCACTTGTTGAAGCCAAGGCCGCCGTGGATGGTGTCGGCGCCGCCGAACGCGCTGGGCGCGTCGGCAACGAGGGTGAGCTCGAAGCGCGTGTCGATCTTGGTCGCCTCGTCGATGAGGTCGTCGCCAGCCTCGCCGAGCAGCGTGTCGTTGCCCAGGGTGCCCACGAGCGTGTCGTTGCCGCCGCCGCCCTTGATGTTGTCGGCGCCGGGGCCACCGTGGATCTCGTCGTCGCCCGTGCTACCGGTGAGCGTGTCGCCCAGGAGGCCGCCGAGCAGCACCTCGATGGCCTTGAGGTTGTCGGCCTCACCGCTGCCGCCGCTGCCCTCACCGTCGTTCGCCGCGTTGTCCAGGCTGATGGTGAGCACGGCGTTGCGGCGCTCGTAGTTGGCGATGTCGCTGCCGGCGCCGCCGTCGACGATGTCGCTGCAGTTGTTGAGCGCGCCCATCGGGAAGGTGTCGTTGCCCAGGCCACCGTTCAACGTGTCGATGTCCGCACCGGTGCCGGTGCAGGTGCCGGCGAAGCCGCCGCTGATCGCGTCATCGCCGCCGTTGCCGTCGATGACGTTGGCGTTGTGGCTGCCACTGAGCACGTCGTTCTGGGCGGTGCCCTTGATGTTCTCGACGTCGTAGCGCACGTCGTCCTTCTCGCCGGCGGCGCCGTCGTCCGCGTCCACCACGCTGGCGGCGTCGGCGGCCATCGTGAAGGTGCCCAGGGTGAAGCCCATCGTGGCCGTGTTGACGATGATGTCGTCGGCGGCGTTGGCAGCCACGATCAGCAGCCGGCCGTGATCGTCGGCGATCGCCGTGCCGTCCGAGCCCAGCTCGGCGTTCAGATCAGCCAGCAGCGCGCTGATGCCAAAGCCTGCGGCCGTGGTATGGGTGATGTTGGTGGCGCCGATATCGATGTCGAGTTGCAGGTTGCCCACGTCCTCGCCGTAGAAGACGTCGCCCTGGATGAAGGCCTTGCCGAAGTTGGGGGCAATGTCCACGGCCACGGCCGCGGTGCGGTTGCTGTAGTCGACGGTGTCCGTACCATCGCCGCCGCTGTACGTGTCAGCGCCGTCGCCGCCGGCGGCCAGCATCGTGAACGTGTCATTGTCCGCGCCGCCGTTCAGAATGTCCGCGCCGAGGCCGCCCTCGAGCACGTCCGCACCAGCGCCGCCGTACACGGTCAGTGGCTCGGTCTGCACCGCGCGCAAGGTCTGGCTCTGGCCCTGGAAGGTCAGGCTGGTCGTGTCGGTGGCGTTGAACTGGTCATTGCCGCCGGCCAGGGTGAATACCACGGAGCTCGGATCGCCCACGATCTTCACGTCCGCTGCCGTATTGCCGCTCAGCTCGATGAACAGGTCGGTGCCGCTGTCGGCCTGAGCCATCTTGAAGTTGTTGGGGCTGTCGTTGCCGCGGACACCCACCGAGACGACGGCCGTGGCGGCGATGTTGACGGTCATGCCGCCGTTCGGACCCACGAGGCCGCCCAGGTCACCGGGCAGAATGTCGAACACCACCTTGTTGTTGGCGGAGGCCACCGTGTTGATCACCAGCTTGGTGGCGGCCGTGGTGGTCAGCTCCACGCCAGCGTCCGTCTTGCACTGATGCCCGTTCACCTTCAGCTTGCCGCTCAGCGCGCTGATCACGGCGTCTTCACCGTCGGCCAGATCGAGGGTGAGGGTGCCGCTGGAGAACGCATCGCTATCGGCAGAGAGGCAGTTAGCGATTGGGTCGCCCAGGCCCTCGAGCAAGACACCGAACTCGTTGCTTTCGCTCGGCTGCTCGACGAAATCGTCACTCTGACAGGCCACACCCGGAATGAGCATCGCGAGCACGAGGCCCGAGCTGAGACTGGTCTTTCCCCACTTCTTGTTCATGATGTCTGACTCTCTAAAAATGTTGTGAACGAAACCGATGGATGCGGGCGGCAGACGGTGCTCTCCTGGTCCAACGGCTCGTGGCGCCCCCGCCCCTTGCCCCTCTGCTTCCCTCAGCCCCACGGACCGGCAGTGCCGGGTTAACCTTGAGCGAAGTTACACACCGTTTCCGAACGTACCGCTGCGGGGCGATGCTATCACCGCTGCAACACGCGGCTTATTGATTGGCGCCGTCAGCGCCGGGCGCTCGAGGAGCAGATGGCGGCGTGGTTACGGCTGGTTTGCGGGTTGTACTCGCGGGGTGATGGCCGCGTCGTCAAGCGCGGCCCGGCGCTCTCCGCGCGCTACGGAAGCGCGCTCAGGACCCCACTTCGGGCAGGCGCAGCCACAGGCCGCGGAAGCTCTTGCGGCCCTTCTTGCCCAGCTTCTTGCAAGCCTTGCCGCCGATGCGGCGAGCGCCGTCGTCGCTCAGCACCAGGATCTCGCCGTTATCCTCTGCCGTGAAGAAGGCCTCGGGGTTGGCGTCGCCCAGCTCGCGCTCCACGGCGAGCACGGGCTGCGTACCCGGGCCGCGCCAGCGATAGAGCCGGCGCGGGCCGTCACCGTCTCCGCTCGGGCCCGCCGCGATCAGGTATTGCCCGCGCCAGTGCGAGAGCGAGCGGATGCCCAGGCCCGACAGCTCCAGCTCCAGCGGTGCGCCGAAGCGCAGCGGACCGGCATTGCTCGCTTCCTCCGGGTTCAAGAGCGGCACGATCAGCGCCTTGCCTCCCGGCACGGGGCTGCGAAAGCCGATCAGCAGCGCGCCCTCCGGCGTGGCAGTCAACCCTTCCAGGTTGAGCCCTCCCGGCTCTCTCGGACCTAGCTCGGCGGCGCGCGCCAGCTCGTAGCGCGCCAGCTCCGGCGTCTGCTGCAGATCATCCAGCAAGCGGCGGTACACCTGACCCCGCAGCTCGATGCGCTGATCCAGTGCCGGCAGCTCCGTCGTGATCAGCAGCGAACGGTTGGGGTCCACCGCGCCCTTCTTGTTACGCGCGTGGGACGAGAGCCAGAACGCCTTGCCGTTGACGCTGGTCGCGGCCTCGATATCCGACTCCCCCTTGCGCTGCAGCGCAAGCCTGGGTGACAGGTTGGTGCGCTGCACGGGCCGCCCGCCGCTGAAGGCGTCGTACACGCGGATGACGTTGTCCTCGTCATCGGCCACGGCAAAGTGGCGCGCGTCGATCGGCACCGCTCCGGAGGCGTCGCAGGCGCCCTCGAACGTGACCCAGCGCCCACCTGCGGCTGGCGTGCCGGGCGCTGCAGCGGGCTGAGCGCCGCGAAACTGCGCCAGCGCGAGCACCAGCGCCGCGGCGCAAGCCGCCAGGACGAGGGCCCAGCTCAGTCGCTGCATGACAGGATCATAGGCCGCGCCGCCGACTTTTCCAGCGCGGTGGTAGACGATTGTCCCGCCGGACGTGCGCGTGTATGGCTCGCCGCCATGATCCAACAGCGCATTCGCCCCACCGCCCTGCGGCGTATCACCCTGGCCCCCTGCGTGCTAGCTCTCGGGCTCGGCATCGCTTGCAACACCAGCGAGAAGAAGAGCGAAACGCAGGTTGCGCCCCTGACCCCGGCGCCCACCGCCGCCGCCCAGACGGCCCCCGGTGCCGAGACCATCGCCAAGGGCGCAGAGCCGGGCCCCACCAGCCAGCTCACGCTCGTGCCGGATTCCAGCAAGCTCGGCATCTCGATGGCCAAGGTCACCAAGAGCCACGGGGGCTCCTTTGAAAAGCTCAGCGGCAGCGCGGCGCTCTCCGGCGATCAGGTGCAGAGCCTGAGCTTCAGCGTGGACACCAGCTCGCTACAGACCGACGCGGAGAAGCTGACCGAGCACGTGAAGTCTCCCGACTTCCTCGATGTGGCCAAGTTCCCGACGGCCACGTTCAAGAGCACGAGCATCGTGGCCAAGCCCAGCGGCTCCGCCACGCACGAGGTCAGCGGAGAGCTCACGTTGCACGGCGTGACACAGCAGATCACCTTCCCCGCCACCGTGGAGATCGGGGCAGACACCGTGACCGGCAAGGCCGACGTCACCATCGATCGCCAGAAGTTCGGCGTCGCCTACCCGGGCATGCCGGACGACCTGATCAAGGACGAGGTGGTGTTGAAGCCCGTGCTCGTGTTCGCGCGCAAACAGGGCTGATGCTCCCTGCCGGGCGGGCGAGCGCTCCGGCGCTCCCCGCGAGCGGCGCCCCTCAGATCAGCTCCACGACCTCGTAGACGCGCGGCCCCTGCGGAGAGTCGACCTCCGCCTCATCTCCGACGGCCAGCCCCAGCAGCGCGCGCCCGAGCGGGCTGGTGGGCGTGAGGGTCTGGATGCGCAGCTCGCCGCTCGAGCCAGCCAGCGTCAGGTGCTCGCCACCCCCAGCAGGCACCAGAAAATACCACGACCGCTGCCCGTCGTGCTCCAGCTCCAGCAGCGCCGATGCCTGGATCGCCCCCTTGCGGCGGCAGTCGAGCAGCTGCAGCCGCGCGAGCTGGGCCAGCGCCTGCTCCAGCCGCACGGCGCGCTCCGCCAGACCCCGCGCCACGTACGAAGCCTCCGTGGCCCGCATGTCCTTGTCGCTCTCCGCCCGAGCCTCCTCGTGCGTGGCCCCCTCCGCCTCACGCAAGGCGCGCCCCTTCACCTTACCCAGCTCCTCCGTCAAGCGTTCCACGAGCAGCGCCAACAACTGCCTCTTGTCGACCGGCGGCATAGCCTCACCTGATAGCAGACTCCCGCCAAGCCAGCGCCGTCGAAGACACGAGCAGTCGCCGCGCATCCCGCGCAGCGCGGCGTTCGTGTCGGGCTGGAGCGGAGCGCGGCGCCGTGAGGCGCCTGATGCTGCTCAGGGCTGGGCTCGCCAGGTGGCTCGCCAGAGCTGGATGCGGTCGGTGCCACGGCAACCTGGGGAGCTGGAGGCGCCGGGCTCGACGGGGGGCGGGTTGCGCACGCAGTCTGCCTCGTCCAGCCCGAACACGGTGAAGGAGCCGAGCGCCTCGTCGGCGCTGACGGTCGTGGAGAAGTCGATGCCGGCGCCGTCGTAGTTGCTGAGATCGAAGCTCTGCTGGACCGGCGAGCTGGCGAGCTCCTGCGCAGCGCTGGCTCGATCGGAGATGAAGCGGCTCAGGCTGGCGCTGCTCCTCTCGAGCACACCGGCGCTGGCTTCGCCCGTGAGCGTCACGTCCAGTTCGCCGTCGAGGCTCTGGTCGCTGGCGGTCAGCGTCACTCGTCCTGGAAAGTCGATGCTGGTGGTGCCGCTCTCGGGGCCGTCGAGGCGCACGCACACGCTCTGCGCGTCGCTCTCGAAGGCGAGCTGGAGGGTAGCGTTGCTGCCATCGAGGGCGGCGGGGCTGAGCTGCGAGAGTTGCTCCAGGACCGCGGCGGGGGAGACGCCGCGCACGCTCTGCGCGCCGCTCGCGCTGATGCCGCCCTGCTCGCAGTAGTCGTCCGCCGGGAAGCGCGCGACCTGGCCGATGCCGCCCTGGCCGGCGGCGGAGCCATCCACGCTCTCGAACTCCGTCAGCAGCCCAAACTCACCCGTGTTGCCGTAACGCGAGAGCGTGAAGTTGAGCTGGAGCTTCGGGCTGCCGCGCAGCACGCTGTTGCGTGGCGCAGTGACCTCGGCCTCGAAGCTGCCGCTCAGCTGATCGAGCGGCAGAGAAACGCTGCCCGTCAGCGCGTCGCTGGCCCGCGCGTGCAGGGTGGTATCCACCGTCTCGGCCAGCGCGCCGCCCGCCGTCGAAATCCCGAGCCGCACGTCGATGGCAATGGAGTCGGCGCACGGATCGTTCAGGTAGTCGATCTCTCCCAGCCCGATCCCGGGCCCTTCCTCGCGCCCATCACTCGCGGCCCTGGGAGCGCGATCGATGAAGCGCGCGCCGAGCGGCTCCACCGTGAGGGTGAGCTCCGAGCGGCCGTGCTCGGGCTCGAAGGTGGCGCTCTCGTCGCGCCAGAGCAAGCTCTCGCGGTGCTCGCCGCCGGCCCACGCCAGCACCTGCGCTGCGCTGAAGTCGAGCTCGGTGCCCTCCTCGAGCGAGAGCGCCCGCGCGCTCTCGCCGCACAGCAGCCCGCCTTCGCCCGAGCCGTTCCCGCCAGCCTCGGTGTCGTTAGCGATCGGGTTACCAGTGTCGGTGCCACCGGCACAGGCGCACAGGATCAGGGATGCAGCTAGCTTTTTCATGGGGCTCGTCCTTTGTCTCCGCCGCCCTCGTCCACACGGCTGAGCGGGAACATTTGAAAATTGATCTGCACCACGCGGTCGGGCGTGGCCGAGCCGGGGCCTGCTGCTTGCAGCAGCTCTTGCCGTAGCTCGTACAGGCGTTGCTTCACCTGCTGAAACTGCGCGGCGTTCAGGCCCAGGGTCAGCGCGGCGATCTCGCGCTCCTCGCGCGGTACGCTGTCCAGCGCGTCACTGGCGCGCTCCAGCATGGTGCGGTGGAACGTGGCGATGTGGTGCCCGAGCGGCTGCTCATCGCCAGTGCTCAGCAGCGCCTGGTGCTGCACCAGTCTCCCCTCGGCGTCGCGCACCAGGAGCCCCAGCTGCGTGAGCACCGCCAGTGCCTGCTCCGCCTGGCGGCTGCTGATGCTGGGCCGCAGCCGCCGGGCAATCCACTTCGGATCTTCGCGGAAGCCCTGGCACGCAGCCAGCTCGCGGATGGCGGGGATGTACCAGGCGGAGTGGTAAGCCGCATGTGCGGCATCGAGGCGAAACGTGTTGCGATACCGGCGGTAGCTGGACAGGCGCTGATAGCAGCGCTCGCGCTCTGCCGCGCTGGCGGCCTGATTGAAGGCCACCAGATCGCAGAAGTAGCCGGCGGCCTCGCCGCTCAGACCCAGCGCGCTGGCGAAGCGCACTGCCATTTCCGCGGTCAGGTTGCGCTGCCCTTCAGCGACCAGCTTCAGGTAATTGGGCGCGCTCAGGCCTGCGCGCTTGGCGAATGCGCGGTACGAAAACCCGTATTCTGAGTTCTTGCGCGACTGGTATACATCCCGCAGGTACGCCCGGTAGTCGCGGTAGTCGAAGATTTCAACATCTCTCGGGCGATCCATGCTCATAGCGTGTCAGGGGCAGGCCCCGGCGGCCACTGGCGAGCCCCACAAAACGTATTCTGTGAGAATACAAATCCCGCTCCGGAACAATGCGATGACAGATGCCGACAGGGCTCGCGGCGGGCGCGCGATCCGGGTGATGATGGCCGCCATGTCAGGCTGGCTAGGCGGGGTCGCCCGCAGTGAAACACGGTGCCGGCGGGCAGCGTTCGGCTGCGGCGCGCTGGCGCTGCTGGCAGGCTGCAGCATCGACGACCGCAACGTCCAGAGCACCGCGGGCGACCCGGGCGGGAGCGAGACGAGCGGCCTGACCGAGCCTGGCGGCAGCAGCCCTGCCGACAGCAGCCCTGCCGATGGCAACTCGCCCGGCAGCAGCACGGACGGCACGGGTGCGCCTGGCTCCGGAGCTCCCGCCTTTGCCGCCAGTGGAGCGAACGACTCCGGGCCCTCCGGGGCGGCGGGCAGCGCGGGTGCCTCTGACACCTGTGCCGCCGGCGCGCAGCGCTGTCAGGACGGCACCCTGTACGTGTGCAACGACGGGGGCATGTTGGCTTCGCTCGGCATGAGCTGCGGAGAGTGCGTGCCGGATACCTCCGAGTGCGCCGGGTCAACCCTGCGCGTCTGCTCCAGCGCGGGTGTCTGGATCGATCGCCTGCAGTGCGCGGGCTCGCAGCCCGTGTGCCGGGCCGCCAGGGGCAGCTGCGTCTGCGACGAGCGCTCCTGCCCGCTCGGGCAGCTGTGCTCGTCAGAGACGTTCAGCTGTGTGGAGCAGGTCAGCGACTGCCCGTTGCCCAGCCCGATCGCCCCCTCGGACGATCACGATCTCGGCATCGTCAGCGTGCGCTTCGACCCTGCCACCGGCAGCGCCGACGTACGGCTGCAGAACATCGGCACCGGCATCGTGTTCTTCGACACGGTGCTGTGTAACGGCCCGGACAACTGCGTGCCCGTGCTCGAGCAGAATACGCTGCAGCTCGGCGCTCGCGACACCGTGGACGTGACCATCCCCAATACTCGGGTGGAGGGGGGCGAGCTGGCCTTTCTGGACGATGTGCCCGCCCTGGCCGCTCAGGCGCTGGCGTACGTGGCCTGGGGCACGGGGCCCAGCTCCAACGCCTTCGAGGCGCTGGCCAACGAATTCATCCTCAACTGGCGCCCCGGCGAGCGCATCCAGGTTGCGCCGGGTGATTCGGGCTTCGTGTGCACGGGTAACGCCAACGAGGCGGCGGGCTTCACCTCGTGCAACCCGGGCCCTTTCGCGCCCTGAGCCGTGGCAGCGTGTTCAGGCAGCGAGCGGCGGGCGCCAGCCGAGCCGTCACTGCAGGAGCGGCCCGCCCTCATCCGAGCCGGGGCCCGACCCCGGCCAGCGCGAGCCGGCGGGCGCGCTGGAGCGGCGCCCCGGCGGCTCCGTCATCGGCGGCCGCCGCTCCACCAGCTCGTTGGCGGTGATGCGCACCAGCGGAGATACATCGGTGGCCCGCGCGAGCTCCAGCAGCTCCGAGCGGGTGCACAACCCCACCAGCGGCAGGGCCACGCTCAGCGGCGAGCCCGGGTTCTGTAGCACGCTCATGCGCACCCTCTGCCGCGCCAGCCAGCGCGTCCCGGCGATGGCCTGGATGGTGGTCGCGCGCGCGGGCCGGTAGGCGGCCATGCGCACGACATCGTCTTCCGTGGTCTTTGGATTGACCAGCAGCTCCCGGATGACCATCGGGTGCGGGTCCTTGATCAACACGTCGAAGCGCTGGCGGCCGGAGCGCCGCGCCAGGTTGCGCCGCTCGCCCAGGGTCAGCTCCCGCCCGGTGCCGTAGTCCGGGATGCGTGGCTCCGCCCCTTCGGGGGGCAGGGAAGGGGGCGGCACCCTGCGGATCACCCGCTGCAAGCTGAGCAGCCGCTGCTCGAGCGCCACCCCGCGCAGCCGCTCCAGATCGGCCGTGCGCGCCATCCCGGCTGCCCAGAGGGCGATGGTGAGCAGCGCCTCGCGCGAGCGGGGCTCGCCGACCTCGCTCTGTCCGATGACCACGTCCAGCAGCGGCGCCACCAGCTGCACCGGCTCGAGCTGCACGTGGGATTGTAGCCAGTCCAGGCGCAGCTGTAGGTCCGGCAGCGCCAGCAGGCAGCGCACGAAGCGCTCGGCATCATCGGGGCGTTCGGACATTGGATCTCAGAGTGTGGATCAGCACCCCGGAGCTGGCTACCGGTCGCCCCGCCGGGGTCCACCGGAGCAAAATGGCGCCCACTTCCGGCACTCGGCGCTAAGCTGGCTCGGTGCACGCCAGCTCCTCGCTGAGCCAGCGAGCCACCGCCTGGCGGGAGGTGCTCAACCGCCCCGCGCGGTTTGCTCGCCATTCCGCCCTGATCGCCCTCCTGCTCGGCAGCGCCTTGCTGGCGCGCTTCGGCACCACCTGGACCCGCGCTGGTGCCGCGGCCGGGGTGCTGGCGGTGGTGCTCGCCACCTTGCTGGTCTGGTGGCTGGAGCGCCGCTTGCAGCTGGATGCCGGGCGGGTGGTGCGGCAGGTGATCTGGCGCACGGATCGCGCGCTCGGCAAACGCGCGCTGCGCATCGCCCAGCTGCTGCAGCGCGCTCCGGGCAAGCGCCGCCCCGAGGGTGCCGCCCTCAGCGAGCCAGAGCGCGTGCTGGCCAGCTACCAGCTGGACAGGCTGATCGAGAGGGCCTCGCTCGACAGCGTGCGCAGCGCCGCGCGCCGCCGTGCGCGCGCTTACCGCTGGCTCGGCGCCGTGTGCGCGCTGATCGTCCTGGTGCTCGCCACCGTGCGCCTGCGCGAGGTGGTGGAGGGGGTGGACGTGCTGGTGGCGCGCGAGGGCCGCGCGCCGTGGCCGCTGTTCTGGACGGAGCGGATGCGGGTGCTGGCGCAGCCGCCGGCGTACCTGCGCGCGCCGGCGCGCCAGCTGTTTGCGGGCGCCACCTCGATGTTGCCGCGCGGCACCCAGCTCACCCTGCGCGCGCGCCCGCTGTACGCCGATCGCCAGCTGGTGGTGAGCGACGGTGAGCGGGAGACGCCGTTCGTCAGCGACGGCGAGGGCGGGCTGGTGGCCCACTATGAGGTCGAAGACAACCGCACCCTGGTGGTGGCCGCGCGCTTCGGCGACGTGCTCATCGCCGAGCCCGACGCCATCCGCATCCTCTCGCTGGCCGACGGCGCGCCGGTGGTGACCCTGGACGGCGCTCCCTCCAGCATACCCCTGCGCGAGCTCACCCGGCTGGAGCTGCGCTGGTGGGCGCAGGATGATCACGGCCTGCGCCAGGTCGATCTGGTGCTGCGCTCCGGCAACCGGGAAGAGCGCCGCACGCTCGGCACCTTCGACGACGAGTCCGCACGCCAGAACGGCGGGCACGTGCTGATGCCCAACGATCCCTTCCTGCGCTCGCTCTTCTTGCCCGCCGACATCAGCATCGAGGCGCGCGACAACGATCCGGTGGGCGGCTCCAAGTGGGGCAAGAGCGCGGCCATCACGCTGGTGCCCAGCGCCGTGGGTGAGCTGGACGCGCAGCGCTACCTGGCGCTCACGCGGGCGCGCGATCGCTTCGTGGACGCGCTGGCGGTGGCCGGGGAGGAGGTGCCCCAGGGAGATCGCACGCGTGCCAAGGAGCGCGAGCAGCGCCTCAGCGAGAGGCTGCAGGCCGCGCGCAGCGGCCTCTTGCAGGACCTCGCGACCAGCTACGGCGGGCTGCGCGTGCCCGCGGGGCTGCGCGCCTTCGCCATCGGGCGCCTGCGGCGCTTGCAGGAAAAGGGGCCGCTGGAGCCGCGCAAGCGCAGCCTGGAGGCGCTGATCAGCGAGCTCGACGGCGTGCTCATGTCGCTCTCCCAGCGCGACGCGCAGCGCGTGGCGATGATCCTCGGCAACGTGGCGGAGGAGGCCATGGTGGGCGCACAGCAGGCGCAGGGCGGCGAGTCACCGGAGCGGGGTCTGGATCGGCTGGACAAGGCCATCTATGCCCTGCGCGAGGGCGCAAAGCAGCTGCTCGCGCTGGGTGTGCTGGGCAATGATCTGGGCAGCGTGGCCCTCGCCGATCTGGGCCGCGTGGTGCGTGGCCGTGAGAGCGGCGACCTGTATCACGCGGAGCTCGCCGCGCGGCACCTGGCCGATCGCCTGCACCGGCCCAACCCCTCCTTCGGCGCCTCCGGCTCCGGCGGGGTGGAGGCAGGGCAGGGTGGCTCGCCCGAGCCGCAGCAGCAGCCCTCGGGCGAAGAGCGCCAGTTCGACGAGCTGATGGATCAGATCGGCAAGCTGGCGGCGCAGCACGGCAAGGCCATCGATCAGGTAGACCAGACCCTGGCGGCGGCCGAGGCCGCGCACGATCCCGCCGAGCTGAAGGCAGAGGCCGAGGAGCGGGCGAGGCAGCTGCGCAACGCCGTGCAGGGGCTGCCGGAGCCGGGCAGCTCGCCGGGCACACCGGAGGCCGCGGCGGCCCTGGCGCGCGAGAGCGCCCGCGCCATGGCGCACAACCTGGAGAGCCTGCAGCTCGAGCAGGCGGCGGAAGATGGGCGCCGCACCCAGGCCGCGCTGAGCGAGGCGCTGAGCAAGGCGCAGGGCCAACCGTATAGTCAGGCTCAGCTGGAGCAAGCCCGCGCCACCGTCGAGGAGCAGCAGCGCTGGGTGCAGCAGCAGCTGGAGGTGCAGCGCAACGGCGCGCGCGAGCGCGCCCGGGCCGGGCTGGAGCAGCACTCCGCGCTGGAAGAGAAGCTGGCGGGGGCGGCATCCGAGCTGGCACGCGAGGGTGACGAGCGCAGCAGCCCCCTGCCGGGCGACATCACCGAGCGCCTGCGGCAAGCCGAGCAGCTGATGCGGCAAGCCGCCGGCCAGCTGTCGCGTGGCGAAGGCAAATCCGGCGCCGCTCTGCAGCGTCAGGCGCAGCGCCTGCTGGAGCAGGCCGACGGCTCGCGAGCGGAGGAGCAGCAGGGCGACGACCCGGAGCAGGGCCAGCGCGACGACGGCAACGGCAACATGTTCGGGGGCGAGGTGCCCGCCGCCGAAGAGCAAAACAAGGCCGAGGCCTTCCGCAAGCGCGTGCTGCGCAACCTGGGCGACAGCCCGTCAGGTCGCCTCTCGCCGGCGGTCAAGCGCTACGCGGAGGGCTTGCTGCGATGAAGAGCCCGCTCGCAGGCTGGCGCTCGCGCCGCCAGCGCCCGCTGACGCGGCGCCGCGCGCGTGCCGGCCGCCACCGCGTCTGGCTGCGCGTGCTCGAGGGCCTGTTGCTGCTCAGCGTGCTGGCCATCGTGGGCGGTATCTGGTTCTTGCGCTCGCGCGCGGCCGATCCGGTGCGCGCCAGCCTGCCGGGGCTGCTCCTGCCGGTGGATCTCCAGGCGCTCAGCGATGCCATCACCGAGATGGATGTGACGCGCGCTCGCGAGCTGGCCGAGCAGTACCAGCACGCTTCGCTGTCGGTGGGTCAGAGCCACCGGCTCGCCGTCGAGCGCGCGCGCCTGGGCCTGTACGTGGGCGACTGCGACTCCGCGCAGGCCATCCTGACGGGCCTGCCGCCGGACGATGGCGAGGTCTCGGGCTTGCTCTCGCTCGCGCAGCGCTGCGCCGGCGCCACTGCAGCCGCGCTGGTCGTGGAGGACACGGAGCGCGGCTTCTGGCTGCGCCTGCAGGACGCCGATGATGAGCCGCTGGTGCCCTACCTGGTGGAGGTCGCTACCCGTGCGCGCGATGCCGTGCGCGCCGACCTCGGCGTGGATCTGCCGCGCCCGCTGCGCATCGACCTGGTGCGCGATCTGTTCTCGCTGTCGGCGGTGAGCGGCCTGCCGCTGGAGGCCGCAGAGACCACGGGCACCGTCGCCGTCGCGCGCTGGGGGCGAGTCACGATGATCTCGCCCCGCGCGACCCGTCATGGCTACCCCTGGCAAGACACGCTCGCCCACGAGCTGGTGCACCTGGGCCTGTCGCGGGCCACGCGCGATTTTGCGCCGCTCTGGCTGCAGGAGGGCGTGGCCAAGCGCCAGGAGCAGCGCTGGCGCGCGCCGCGGCCCTTCGACGACGTCGACGGGTACGATCGCATCGCGCAGCGCGCGCTGCTCACCGAGCGTTCGGTGGGCGTGGACAATCTGGGCCCGTCCATCGCCATGTTGCCCTCCGCCGACGCCGCATCGATCGCCTTCTCCGAGGTCACCAGCTTCATCAACTACTGGATCCGCGTGAACGGCCGCGCCGCCTTCATGCTGCTGCTGCGCGACCTGAAGGGCATGGAAGATCGCGACCCCAACGCAGCGCTGCGCAGCGTCAGCGGCTACGATCTGAAGCAGTGGATCGCCCGCTGGCAAGCCGAGCTGCGCGGGATGCAGCTGTCCGCAGAGCGCGGCGCGGAGCCCGGCGGCGAGGGGCACGAGCTCGTGCGTGTACGCATTGGCGATCTGCTGATGCAAAATCAGCACTTCGACGCCGCGGCGCGGCACTTCAGCGCGGCTTTGGCGCGCGCCCCGCAGGCGTCTGCGCTGCGCTACCGCGCCAGCCAGGCCGAGCTCGGCGCCGGCAACC
>JAICQL010000267.1 GCA_025937895.1 Polyangiaceae bacterium
GCTAGCGCCGACGCTCACCGCGGTGATCGTGGGCGGCCGGATCGGCGCCGGCATGACCGCGGAAATCGGCGCGATGGCGGTCACCGAGCAGCTGGAGGCCATCCGCGCGCTCGGCGCAGATCCGGTAAAAAAGCTGGTCTTGCCGCGGCTCATCGCCGCCACCTTCGTGCTGCCCATCGTCGGCACCTTCGCGCTCAACCTCGGCTTCACCGGCGCCATGCTGATCACCGACGCCCAGTTCGGCATCCCGGCAGCCTTCTTCTTCCAGAGCGCGCTCGATCAGCTGGTCTTGATGGACTACCTGATGGGCCTGTTCAAGACCCCCTTCTTCGGCATCATCATCGCCCTGCTCGGCTGCTACTTCGGCATGTCCACCCGCGGCGGTACCGCTGGCGTCGGACGCAGCACGACCAAGACCGTGGTGGCCATCTCCATCACCATCCTGATCGCAGACTTCTTCCTGACCAAGCTCGTGTTCATCTTCTGGGGCATCATCTGAGCTGAAGCGACCGGCGCCGAAGCGGGCGCTGAAGCCACCCGCAAAACTCTCTTGTTTGGGGCCGGGCCCGCGCTACACGAAGCCCGCCGGCATATCGGGACGCGGAGCGGCACCGGCCGCCCTCCAGGCCACCACCGCCGCTCACCACCAGCTGATTCGACAAGACCCCGTCAATCAAATTCGCTGCCCGCTGCTCTCTCGTCCGCGCCAACACGCCGACCGCACACGACCTCTGCTAGTCGCAGCGCCGTAGGTCACCGCGCGCATCGCTCGCTTCGCACGCACCGCTCACGTCGCGCTCACACGCCCGGCGCAGCCCGCTCTCTCAACTGCGCCCACGTGGGCGGCCCATCGCTGCAGCCCTCGCCCGACGAGCCACGCACGCTCCGTGGTCCGCACGGTCGCCTCTCATTGACCGCCGCGCGACCCCACTCCAGTTGCCGCTAGCTCGCTTACGCCCACGTGGGCACGGCCGCGGTCAGCTCCGCACGGTCATCCGCGACCTCTCACCGGCGCATGGCACCGTCCGACGTCAACGCTCGCTGTGACCGCGCGTCGTGCTCCGCACCTTCCGGCTCCGTCACGCCCACGCGGGCGCAGCTACTCGCATCGGCTCAGCGCACCCGCTCCGCACGCCACCTCTCCGAGATCGGCACTCGCTCCCGCCGCGCATCGCGCTCGCTACATCCCCTCGTGCGCCCACGCGGGCACAGCCGCTCGCAGCGCCTCCGCGCGGTCATCGGCGACAGCCCGGTGCGCGCAGCGCCGCTCCGATGCTGGCGCCGCGCCGCGCTCCGTACGTCACGGCCCGGCTCCGCACGGCGAACCGTGCAGTGTGTTTCTGTGGGCCGCTGGGTGCCGAGCGCCATGTCCCCGCGCTACTCAGGCCCCACTCGCTCGGTGCCCAGCAGCTCGCCGCGCGGCTCGAACGCTCGCGGGCACAAAAAATTAGAGGCCCGCCACACCCGCTTCCCACTACCGTTGCTCCCTTCCGGGCCTGGCGGGGTTCGCGGTGCGCTGTTGACGGACCCAGGGCAGACACTAGTCGTTCGTTTGGTGTGAAGCGATGGCTTTTTCGCGCGCGAGGGCGCTTTGCTCTGTCGCTGGTGGGGGTCGCTCGTGGGGGCTGAAACGCTGCGCGCGGGAACGATGTGACACGGTGTACCCGGGGGGAGCGTGTCAGCTCAGTGTGCCAGCGGGCCGGAAGGGCCGCGCGCGGCAAAACCCCCTGCTGCAGGGCCTCTACACCTGCTAAGTAACCGTCGCCCCGAGGCTCCTACATGGGCGCTTGCCGGGGCGTCGGCGGGCCGCCTCAGGCGTCCGTTTCCCGCAGCTCACTCCTGACGGAATTCGCAATTGCCTCCTCACGACTTTCTCAAGCCATCCGCTGGCAGTCGGGCCTGGGCGCTCGTCCGTTTCGTGCTGTCGGCGCTCGCCGTCTCGCTCGCGCTGCACGTGGCGCTGCAAGAGCCGTGGGCAGGTGTCTTGCTGGTCACGGTGGCGCTGGCGTTTGGCTTGCCCCAGCTGCGGGCGCGCCAGCGGCTGCGGCAGCTGCTCAGCTCCGGTAATCTGAATGCGATCCTGGAGCTGTGGAATGACGCAATCGATGGGCTGCCGCACTATCGCACGGTAGGTCCGCTGATCCGGGCCACGGCGCTGGCGGCGCACGGGCTGACGGAGCGCGCGCGCGGAGTGCTGGATCGGGCGGAGCGCGGGCTGGCGTGGGAAAATGCGCTCGAGCACCGGCTATTCGTGGAGACGCTGCTGGATGCCTTCGAGGGCCGGCGCCTGCAGGCGCTGGACAAGGCGCGCGCGCTGCGCGTGCTGCCGCTGCCGGCCTCGCCCTGGGCCAAGAGTCGCGCGACGACGTTGCGCAGCGCGGCAGGTGCGCTGGCGCGCGCCTTTGCGCACTGCCCCGAGAAGGGGGACGCAGCGCGGCTCTCGGCCGCGGCCGAGCATCATCCGCTGGTGTGCTGGGCCATGCGCTATGCGCTGGCGGTGTTGCACATCGATCAGGGCCGGCGGGACGAGGCGCTGGCCTTGATCCGCACGGCTCCGGTCTGGCCGGAGGGCAGCGCGTTCAACGCCTTCCAGCAAGAGATCGTCGAGCGCGTGGGCGGCCGCTACCGCGCCTGAGCGCGGCGCGTTCAGGCAGCCGGACCGCGAGCAGTATCGTTCACGGCATGTCGTTCAGGGCGTGCCGTTCAGGGCGAGCCTTCGCGCTGCACGAAGCCTTCGGCCACCACCCGGCCGCGGCCGGCTTGCTTGGCCTCATACAGGCGCTGATCCGCGAGGTGGATCAGCGCGTTGGCGTCTGGATCTTTGAGACACGCCAGCGAGGCGCAGCCCACGCTGACGCTCAAGGAGAGCGGCGGTGTGCCCACGAACACGTGCTCGGCGATGGAGCGCCGTAGCCGCTCCCCGGCGCGCGCGGCGCCGTCCAGGGGTACGCCGCGCAGCAGCACCGCAAACTCCTCACCACCGTAGCGAGCCAGCACGTCTTCGGTGCGCAGGCTCTGATGGCAGGCGTGGGTGAGGGCGCGCAGCACGCGGTCGCCCTCGAGGTGGCCGTACTGGTCGTTGATCTTCTTGAAGTAGTCGATGTCGAGCAGGAGCAGCGAGAGCTCGGCCTTGTGGCGCTTGGCGTAGGCCATCTCCGAGTCCAGACGCTCGGCGAAGTGCCGGCGATTGAAGGCGCCCGTGAGCGGATCGCGCACGCTGCTCTCGTACAGCTCCTCGAGCAGGTTCTTCTGGTGCTCGTCCATCCAGCAGAAGCGCAGCGTTGCCACCGGGCCGATGCGGATCAGATCGCCCTGGCGCAGCTGCACGGCGCTCACCGGCTTGCCCCACAGGAACGTGCCGTTCTGCGAGCCCAGATCCTCGAGCACATAGGAGTCGTTGCTCCAGCAGATGCGGGCGTGCTTGCGGCTGACGCCATCTTCGGCCAGGTGCAGATCCGCCTGCGGGCTGCGGCCGATGGTGAGCTGCTGCATCGGCAGGGCGATCACGCGGCCCGCGCTCGGGCCGTCGATGCGGGTCAAGGTGCCGCTCAGCTCGGGGCTCACCTCGGGGATCGGGGTGGGCGAGGAGGACACGGGCATGGACTCCGGACGCTGCGTCGGCGGTCCTTTGGGATCGCTCCAGCTGGGCATCGGATGGCGCGAGAGCGCTTGCTGGAGCGCCGAGTCGTCCGGCAGCTGCGGCGCGCTATTCTCGATCACGAGTCCGGGCGGCGGCGGGCGCACCGCGGGCATGCGCGGCGCCGTCGGGCGGTTCAAGTAGCCGAACAAGACGGAGCCCTGGGCGGGTGCATCCACCGACAGAGCGCGTAGCTTGCTCAAAGAGTCGGCGCCTGGCGCTCCAGGCGGCTTCGGCTTCGGGCCAGGTCTCTTCGGCTCCACCAGCGAGGATACGGGCCAAACTGCTCTGGGGTGAAGGGCGTGCGTGGGTGGAACAGCGCCGAAGTGGGGCAGCGGCAGCCCGCGCGCGCGCAAGCGGCGCCGTGCGGGGGGGACCTACAAGGGGATGTTGCCGTGCTTGCGGCGCGGGCCGTCATCCTTCTTGTTGCGCAGCCGGCGCAGGCTCTCGCACAGGCGCCGCCGCAGCTCGCGCGGACGGATCACCTCGTCCACGAAGCCCAGCTCTGCCGCCCGGAAAGGATTGGCGAATTGCTCGCGGTATTGCTGGGTCAGCTGAGCGCGGCGAGCCTCCGGGTCGGCGGCGCTGGCGATCTCTTGCCGGTGCATGATGTTCACGGCGCCGGCCGGGCCCATCACCGCGATCTCCGCGTCGGGGAAGGCAAAGTTCACATCGGCGCCGATGTGCTTGCTGCTCATCACATCGTACGCGCCGCCGTACGCCTTGCGGGTGATGACGGTCAGCTTCGGTACGGTGGCCTCGCAGAAGGCGTACAGGAGCTTCGCGCCGTGCAAGATGATGCCGCGGTGCTCCTGATCGACACCGGGCAGGAACCCGGGCACGTCCACGAAGCTGAGCAGCGGGATGTTGAAGCTGTCGCAGCAGCGCACGAAGCGCGCCGCCTTGATGCTGGCGTTGATGTCGAGCACCCCGGCCAGCACCGCGGGCTGGTTGGCCACCACCCCCACCACCCGCCCGCCGAGCCGCCCGAAGCCGGTGACGATGTTGCGCGCGAAGCGCGCCTGCGTCTCCAGAAAGCTGCCCTGATCGAGCACGGAGAGCACGACCTTCGACATGTCGTACGGCTTGTTGCTCTCGGGCGGGATCAGCGTCTCGAGCTCGGGCAGCAGCCGATCGGGCGGATCATCGCAGGGCGCGTCGGGCGCGTTCTCCAGGTTGTTGGAGGGCAGGTAGCCGAGCAGCTTGCGCACCAGGGTGAGGCACTCCACGTCGCTCGGCGAGGTGAAGTGAGCCACCCCGCTCTTCTGCGCGTGAGTGGCCGCGCCGCCCAGCTCTTCCTTGCTCACCTCTTCATGGGTCACGGCACGGATCACGTCCGGGCCAGTGATGAACATGTAACTCGTGTCCTCCACCATGAACACGAAGTCGGTGATGGCCGGCGAGTAGACGGCCCCGCCCGCGCACGGCCCCATGATGCAGCTGATCTGCGGCACCACGCCGCTGGCGCGCGTGTTGCGATAGAAGATGTCGGCGTAGCCGGCCAGCGACTGCACGCCCTCCTGGATGCGGGCGCCACCCGAGTCGCTCAGGCCCACCACCGGTGCGCCGATCTTGAGCGCCAGGTCCATCACCTTGACGATCTTGGAGGCATGCGCGGCGCCCAGCGAGCCGCCGTGCACGGTGAAATCCTGCGCAAACACGCACACGGGCCGCCCGTCGATCTCGCCGCTGCCCACCACCACGCCATCACCCACCGCGCGGCGCCCCGCCTCCGCCGGCAGCTGGCTGGTGACCAGGCGATCGAGCTCGAGAAAGGAGCCTGGATCGAGCAGCACCTCGATGCGCTCGCGCGCGGTCAGCTTGCCCGCGGCGTGCTGCCGCTGCACCCGCTCGGGACCGCCGCCCGCCAGCGCCGCGGCGTCCAGCGCCTCCAGCCGCTCGCTCATGGTACTTCCACCTCGCACGGGCTGCCCGAGCTCGCCTGCCGTTGCAGGGCGGGCGCTGGATCGATGTAGTCCACCTCCACCCCGCGATGGGTGCGCAGCCGTGTCTTGCCCGGCGCACGCGCCACCACGTAGTCGGGGCCGACCGGTACCTTGCCCAGCCCGCCCGGCGTGTCGACGATCAGCTTGGGCAGCGCGATGCCGCTGAGCCGCCCCTGCAGGCGCTCCATCAGCGCGATGCCGGTGGTGAGCGGGGTGCGCAGGTGGCCGGTGCCCTGCACCGGATCGGCCTGCAGCAGGTAATACGGGCGCACGCGCACGCGCACCAGACCTCGAAAGAGCGTGGCCAGGGTGTCATGGTCGTCGTTGACGCCGCGCAACAGCACGGTGTGATTCATCACCGGAAAACCAGCGTCCGCCAGGCGATTGCAGGCCAGCGCGGACTCGGCGGTCAGCTCGCGCGGGTGGTTGAAGTGGGTCATGATCCAGATCGGGTGATGCACGCGCAGCGCGCTCAGCAGCTCCTCCGTGATGCGCTGCGGGAGCACCACCGGCACCCGCGTGGCCAGGCGCACGGTCTGGATGCTCGGGATCTGGCGCAACGCCGCCACCAGCTGGGTGAGCCGCTCGGTGGACATCACCAGTGGATCGCCGCCGCTCAGGATCACGTCGCTGATCTCGGGGTGCTCGCGCAGGTACGCAAACGCTGGCTCCAGCCGCGACAGAGGCCGCGCGCCGCCGCCGGCGCCCACCAGCCGGCTACGGGTGCAGAAGCGGCAATACACCGCACAACGATCGGTGGCGAACAACAGCGCGCGGTCCGGGTAGCGCTGGATCAGGTTCGGGGCGACCTCGTGCGCGGCCTCACCCAGCGGGTCTGCCAGATCCCCCGGCACTCGCTCCAGCTCCTCCGCACGCGGCACCACCTGGCGCCGGATCGGGCAGTGCTCGTCCGTGGCGTCGATCAGGCCCAGGTAATAGGGCGTGATGGCCATGGGAAAGCCGCGCTCACCCAGCGCAGCGAGGCCCTGGGCTTCTGCCTCGGACAGGCGCAGTGCGGAGGCCAGCTGCTCCGGGCGGGTGAGGGAGTGCTGCAGCTGCCAGCGCCAGTCGTCTGCGGGCGCCGCGGCCTGCAGGCGCAGGGCCCGCGGCGGGGAGAGAGAAGTGTCGGGCATGATGCTCGGGTGCTCAGGGCGCGGGCGGAGCGGGCTGCGCTGCCGGCGCGCCGGGCTCCGCAATGCGCTCCAGCGCAGCCTCGTCGATACTGACGGAAATGCTCTGGCGCAAGCGAGCCAGGAGCTGCGCCTCCGCCTGGTCCTGCTGCAGCTGGGCGAGCCGCGCGCGGATCACGCTCTCCACCTCCTCCAGGGTGAGCTGGCGAGCCTCCACCAGCGAGACCAGCCGCAACACGTGAAAGCGGCCCTCGTGCGCCACAGGCTCCGGGTACACCCCGCCCACTTTGGGGATCGCAAAGACGGCGCGCCGCACGGCCTCGGGCACCTCGGCCGCGCCAACAGGGTTCTGGTCCGGCCTGGGGCCTGCGGCGCCGGAGCTGGTAGCCTCCGGGGCCAGCAAGAGGCCGAGATCCCCCGGCACCTCCAGCGCAGGGCGTGCCGCTGTCTTGTCGCCCTCCTCGCCGAGCGCCCCGGGATTGTGCTGGCGCACCAGGGCTCGCCAGCCTTCCGCATCGGTGCCCTGGGCCTGACCGGCGACTCGCGCCGCGAGGCTGGCGTCTGCGAGCACGATCTGCGCCGCGCGGCGGCGCTCCGGCTCGAAAAACTCGGCGCGGTGGCTGGCGTAGTATTCGCGCACGGCCTCCGGGCTCGGTGCTGGCAGCTCGGCGCGCAGCTTGCGCAGCAGCTCGTCCCGCTGGAACTGCCGCACCCGCTCCTGGGTGGCGGGCTGCCGATCGAGGCCCCGGCGCTCGGCCTCGCGTGCCAGGAGCTCCACGTTGATCATCTCGTCGAGCAGCGCCTGCCGTCGATCATCGGTCTGGTAGCGCATGCGCTCGAACGGATCCATGCGCTCCAGCGCCGCGGCGTAGTCGCCCAGGGTGATGGCACGCGTGCCGACCCGGGCCAGCACCTGCGCCGCGCGCTCCGGCGAGAGCCCGGCCTGGCCAGCGTCCGGAGAGCTTGCCGCCGTGCCGGCGGAGCCGGAGCAAGCATCACAGCCCAGCTGCAGGGCGCTCAGCGCGAGCGCGAGCGCGAGCGGGACGGCACACGGCATCATCGCCGGGCACCCTACCCGGCCAAGCGGCCTCGTGACAATAGATTCCGCGCGTTGCGGCCGCTGCTTCTGGAGAGTAAGGAGACGATCGTGCAAGAGGCCAAGCCGAAGCTCCGGTACCACCGCGTCGTCGTCAAACTGAGCGGCGAAGCATTATGCGGCAAGGAGGGCGGCTTCGGCATCGACACCGAGACGCTCAAGAACACTGCCATCGAGCTCGGTGAGCTGCACGAGACCGGCGTGCAGGTGGGCGTGGTCGTCGGCGGCGGCAACATCTTCCGCGGCCTGCGCGGCGCCAGTGAGGGCATGGATCGAGCGCAGAGCGACTCGATGGGCATGCTGGCCACGGTGATCAACGGCCTGGCGCTGCAAGATGCGCTGGAGCGCCGGGGCGTGGCCACGCGGGTGATGACGGCGATCGAGCTGAAGCAGCTGGCGGAGCCTTACATCCGGCGGCGCGCGATGCGCCACCTGGAGCGCAAGCACGTGGTGATCTTCGCCGCGGGCACGGGCAACCCGTATTTCTCCACGGACACCGCCGCCGCGCTGCGCGCGATGGAGATCCGTGCTGAGGCGCTGCTCAAGGCCACCAAGGTGGAGGGCATCTACGACTGCGATCCGCGGCGCAACGCCGAGGCGCGCATGTTCGAGGATGTGAGCTACGACCAGTTCCTGGCGGCGCACCTGGGCGTGATGGACTCGACGGCGGTCACCCTGTGCCGCGAGAACCGCTTGCCCATCCACGTCTTCAAGATGTCACCGGGCAACATCCGGCGGGTCTGTCTCGGCGAGAAGCTGGGCACGACCGTCCAGTAAGAGTCCGCAGCACTCCAAGGAGCGGCCAGTCCCGGAGCGGCCTGTTTCGGAGCGGCCAGTGGCGGCGCAGGGCCGCCGGTCACCGCGAGGAGATCAAGCGGGCTCGCTCGCCTGCCTGCCGCCTGCCAGCGCCGCCTGGACCAACCGGAGCTCGCGCTCGCCGAGCGGCAAGCGCAGCGCCTGCTCGTGTGCGCGCTCGCTCATCTTGCCCCAGGTCTTGGCGATGATGTCGATCACCTTGTCCTCGGGGTGCTCGCGCGAGAAGTCGGCCAGCTCGTGCTCGAGAAATGCGAGACAGAGCGCGTCCTCCATGGTCTGCACGTCGCGCTCCGCCGCCAGCCCCTGCTTCATCTGGATGCGCCGCACCGCCTCGCGCAGCTCCGCCTCGTACCCGAGCTCGCTCAGGATCTTCTCGGCCTGATCGGCGTGAAAGCGCGCCAGCGCCTTGCGCCACTTGAGATAGCCGATGCGCCCCGGCTCGTACTCCGTGCGCGCCACCTCCCAGCGCCGCAGGTGCTGGCACCAGCTGGCCAGGCGCAGCGCCTCCGACGCCTGGGGGTCGAGCCGCTCCACCCAGCGCGCGAGCCGCTCCGCGTCCAGCAGCTCGCGCGGGCGGGGCTGCCCCGCCTCGTCCAGCGATGTCCGTGGATCTCTGGAGTTTTCAGCGCGAAACGCGGCGATCGCGCGCGCCCGCCGCTGAGCGGCGCCGGCGCTCTCGCCGAGGTCGTGAGTGGTCATCGGTTTGCCTCTTCGAGCGCAAGCATCGAGCGCAGCTTGTCGAGCTTTGGGTATCCGGAGCAAGGCGTCCGTGAGCCGTGCATGCCGGGCGTGGCCAGCGCCGATCGGCAGCGCGCTCGGCGCGGCCGGCTGTCGGGGGAAGTCCGACCCAAAAGCGGGCACGCCCGACGAGAGCCAAACCTGTGAAGGCTGGACGGGAGCGGACAGACCAGAGTAGCCTCCGCCGGCCGAAAGCGGCCGCAATTCCGGCAGCTTGCCGTCTCCCCTGAAGTCTTCTTCTGAGAGGCGAACGGTTTGCCGTTGGAGCTCGGGCGAGCAGGGCTAAAATGCCAGGCGCTCGGTTCTTGCGGGAATGAGGCGACAACTCTAAGAGTTGCCCCTCGAGCGATTTGAGCCTCGCGCTCGGCCGCTTGCAGAGTTGAGGAGTGCCAAGACGCCATGTTGCAAACACTGCCTGGATTGTGGGAGTCGCTGCCTGAGTTCGGAACCGGGGTGCTCTACGCGATTCTGGTTGCCGCGGCCTACACGTTCGCGATCTCGGTCGCCGCTGGGCGCGGCCGGCCGCGCTTGCTGCAGGCGGCGCGCCTTGGCGCGTACGGTACCAGCGCTCTGGTGCTGCTCGGCGTGCTGTTGCTCGCGTATGCGTTCATCACGCACGATTTCCGGATTCGCTACGTCGCGCGCTACAGCGATCGCTCGATGAGCACCACGTATCTGTTCACCTCGCTCTGGGGTGGACAGGATGGCTCGCTGCTCTGGTGGCTGTTTCTGCTCAGCCTCTACATTGCCGCCTGCGTGCGCTGGCTGGAAGGCAAGTATCGGCTGCTGCAGCCCTACGTGATCGCCACGTTGATGGTGATCGTGGGCTTCTTCGCGGTGTTGATGCTGTTCTCGGCCAACCCCTTCGAGACCAGCATGGCAGGCGCGCGCGTGGACGGCGACGGGCTCAACCCGCTGCTGCGCAACTACTACATGATCATCCACCCACCGAGCCTGTACATGGGCTTCGTCGGCTGCTCGATCCCGTTCGCCTTCGCCATCGCCGCCCTGATCACGGGCCGGCTGGACTCCGAATGGATCAACGCC
>JAICQL010000136.1 GCA_025937895.1 Polyangiaceae bacterium
CGGGGGAGCTCCACAGCACGCTGCTCTGGCCCGGCGCGGGCTCAGCCCCCGGCGCGAGTGGCGCAGCGGGCCCGGGCGGCGCAGCGGGAGAGCTGGTGGAGCTGGTCGGTTGCAAGGGCGCAGCGAGCCCATCCGCCGCAGGCTCCGGCGCGGGCGCGGTCCGCCGCGGGCCGCCGGCACCCGGAGCTGCGCCCGCGCGGTCCGCGAACAGCACGCCTTCGGGCGCATCTCCGCAAGCCAGGCTCAGCAACAGCAGCCCTCGCGCTGCTGCCGTGCGCCGAGCCTTGATGCGGGGTTTCAATTGTCTCACGTTCATGGTCACCTCGTGGGACCCCTCCACGTTGGTCTGACCGCTACGATGGCCGCGCGCAAAAACCCGCAACTCTGTCGTGAAACACGCTGCGCGGGCCGCGTGCCGTCTGAAAACGTTTCTGCATCCGGCGCCGATGTATGGTGGCCGGCGAAGCCGCGTCGCTCAGCCGGCATTGTTTTGCCGCGGGCAGAGTGGCCAGGTGATCGCTCGCACCACATCGTTGCCAGCCGCGCCAGCGAGCCGCAAAAAGCACGAGCGCGGCTGCAGCGCGTGGCGCCTCGTTCGCATTTGCTGATCCGCCGCTGCTCGCACGAGCCAGCGCTCGCGCCTGCTTCTGGCCGGAAATAGTACGCGCGCGGCAGAAGCGAAGCGCGTGATCGGCGCGCGCAGGACAGGAGCTGGTGTACAATCTGCCGCGCATTTCTGCTGCCCCGCTCAGCTCGCCATGCATCACGCACTCCCATCGCTGCCCCGAGCCAGTGCTCGCATCGCGCTGTCGACCCTGGCGCTGCTTGCGGCTTGCAGTGAGGCACGGGTGCCGGAAGCGCGGATCGCGGCCCCGCCCCCGAGCACGGCGGTCGTCCCGCAGCTCAGCAGCGCCGCGGCCATCACCCCCTTTGCGCAGGCGCGTGCCGCGTTCGAGGCGCAGCGCACGGTGCACGACGGGCTGGGGCCGCTGTTCAACGAGATCTCGTGCAGTCGCTGTCACAACCGCGGCGGCGTGGGCGGTGCCGGCATCCACGCCACCCAGCTCGCGGGGCGCAGCACCGCCGCGGGGTTTGATCCGCTGCTGGAGCAGGGCGGGCCCGGCTTTGCCACTGCCAGCATCATGCTCGACTCCGCCGCCGCGCGGCTGCTCGCGGGCTGCAGCTTGCCGCGCGATGGCGAGCCGCTGCCGGGCGGCGCCAACGTGTACGCACGCCGCCGCACCACCGCCATCTTCGGTCTGGGGCTGGTCGATGCCACGCCCGCGGCCAGCTTTCACGAGCTGGCAGCGCGGCAGCCGCCAGCCATCCGCGGGCGCCCAGCTGTCGTGCACAGCCTGGAAACGAGCGAGCCCGCGCTGGGCAGGTTCGGCTGGAAGTCGCAGGCGCCCAGCTTGCTGCAGTTCGCAGCGCTGGCGCTGCAGGTGGAGCTGGGCATCACCAATCCCCTGTTCCCTCACGAGCAGGCGCCGTCGGGCGACCTGGCGCTGGCCGCCGGCTGCGATCTGGTGCTTGGGCTGGAGGACGATGGCAGCCTGGTGCAGCAGCTGCGCGACTTCATGCTGCAGCTCGAGCCCGTTGCTCCGCTGGCGCAGAGGAGGCGCGCGCCGGTGACGCGCTGTTCACGGAGCTGGGTTGCGACGGCTGCCACGTGCGCAGCCTCCGCTCCGGGTCGCACCCGCTGGCGGCGCTGTCCGAGCGCGAGTACCAGCCCTACTCCGATTTCTTGCTGCACGACATGGGCGCCGCCGCCGACGGCATCGCCGAGGGGGGCGCCGCCCCGCGCGAGATGCGCACCGCGCCGCTCTGGGGCCTGCACCGGGTCGGCTCGCCACGGCTTTGGCACGATGGGCGGGCAAAGACGCTGGAGGCAGCGGTGCTGTTGCACGACGGGCAGGGCGCCGCGGCGCGTGCAGCCTTTGCCGAGCTGGCGCCCGAAGCGCGAGGCCAGCTGCTGGCGTTTCTCGCCACATTGTAGCCGACGTTGCTGCGCCGCGCGGGCTCGGCCCTTGCGCGGTGCCCGAGGCGGACCGATGTTGCCGGGAAGCAGATGGCACCGGCAGGGCGTTCAGCGACGGCGGAGGGTTCAGCGCACTTCGAGCGGGTGGAGCGCGGCGAGCGCGAGCTCGAGCTGGTGGAGAGCGTCGCGCTGTGGATGGACCGGCGCTATCTCGATCCACTGCTGGCGCTGGCCTTGCCCGGCGTGGGCGACGTGCTGGGCGCCATGATCGGCCTGGCCAGTGTGGTGGTGGCCGTGCGCATGCGCGCGCACCCGGCGCTGATCGCGCGCATGCTCATCCACCTGGCGGTGGACGCGCTGCTCGGCAGCATTCCCTTCGTTGGGCCGGTGGTGGACGTGTTCTATCGCGCCAACACTCGCAACCTGGAGCTGCTGCGCCAGCGTGACGTCTGGCGTGCCAGCCCTGGCGACTGGCTGATCGTGGCGGCGGCCGCGCTGGCGTTCCTGCTCGCGTTGATCCTGCCCATCGTGGCGCTGGTGGCGTTCATCAGCTGGGCTGTTGGCTGAGGCGAGCAGTCAGAGAGGTCGTGCCGGAAGCCGGTGCGCGGGGACTCTCGAGCCACTCGTCCGCGAGCTGCTCGCGGGGCCGCTGCCCGGTGGGCAGCGGCGCGGCGGTTCGCAGACGAACGGCTCGAGCCATTCCAGCGCCGGCATCGGTTGCTTCCAATGCAGCGTGCGTGCCAAGGAGCGTAGCCCGCTCGGGCTGCAGAAATGCTGGAGATCTCGAGGCGCCTGCGGCCGCCGGCAGGCAGCGGACGGTCCGTGGACAGTGTTTCGAGAGCGCTCGCCGCGCTCCGCGCCCGCTCAGCGGATGCGGGTGGCGCAGCCGATCTGCAAGTTGGCGCGCACGTTGCCGGCCACGAACTGACGGCAGGTCGTCGGGCACACCGTGATCTGGCGCCGCACACCGTTGGCGTCCGTCTCGTAGAACCAGCCCTGCTGATCCGTGCCGCACGCCGCGGCGTTGCCCACGTTGAGCAGCTGGGTTGTGGTGCCAGCGGCGTCCACCATCTCCAGGTTGACCCGCTCCAGATCCAGATCGGAGCTGCCGAGCTGGAAGTTGCACAGCGCGCTCGAGTCCCGGATGGCATCCAGCGCATCCAGCAGCTCCTGCGCCACGTCGCCCGCGGTGTTGATCACCACCGCCTGTTCGGAGCCACCGGCGCGGGCCAGGGTGTTCAGGCGATCGACGCCGTCAAAGCCCAGATCCTCATCGCTGAAGACGCCCACGAAGAAGGTGTTGACCGGCTGCGCGCCGCGATTGGCCTCCTCGGCGATGCTGGCCACCTCGGCAATGCTCAGCGGGGAGCAGTCCGTGGGGAAGCCGTCCGTCACCACCACGGTGATCACCTGGCGATCGGGGTTCTGCTCGGCCCAGCTCTTGGCATGCTGCAGCGCACCTCGCAGGGCGGGACCCGTCGGCGTGGGCCCCGTCAGCTCGCGCTGCTCGAGCGAGTCGCGCAGCGCGCTCACGCGCGCGGCGTCGCGACGGATCGGCACGGCGGGCGTGCTGTACTCCTCCGTGCGGCACAGCTTCTGTCCCGAGCAGACGTGGCTCGGGCGCGAGCACTGCCCGGCACCCGCTGGGCAAGCAATGCTGCGCGAGCAGGGCAGGGCCTGGCCGTCCACCAGGCGCTCGCACACGCCCACGGCCTCGCAGAGGGAGCCGGGCATGCTCGAGCAGTCGCTCGTGGTGCTGCACAGAGCGGGCTGCCCCGCGGGCTCGACGCTGCCGTTCGGAAAGTCCGTGTCGCCAGGCGGGTAGATGCACTGGCCCAGCAAGGAGCGGCAGCTCTGGCTGCCCGAGCAATCGTCGTCATCGAGGCAGGGCTCGTCACCCGCGGCGCTCAGCAGCGACACGCTGCCCCCGCCCGGCAGCTGCCCGGTATCGCTCTGCACGCACAGGCTGTTGGAGCACGCGCCACCCGCCGAGCCGCAGTCGTCGTTGGTGTTGCAGGTGAAGGGCACCCCCGGCTCCACCTGCGGGAAGTACTGCAGCCCCACGCCAATATCCGAGGTCTGCGGCGCAGCGATGAACGTCTGGAGCGCGGACTGCACCGCCTCCCACTTGGTCAGATCCCGGCCGCCCCCGGGGGGTAGCAGGTCTTCCATGGACAGCGAGCTGTCCAGCATCAGGTAGATGTCGAGGCCCAGGCTGACCGCCTCGCGCGACTCCTCCTGGCACTGCGCCTCGTTTGCGGGCGTGCTTGGCTCGCCTGCGAGCAGCGAATCGTCCACCGCGAAGTCGTTGCCCTGAGGCAGGGGGCTGGGCGCCACCTCCACCCGTTCTGGCCCCGAGTTGCAAGAATAAGCGCCGAGGGCGGCGAGCACCGTGGCTGCGAGCGCGCGGGGCGCCTGACGGAACAGAGGCTTCACGTAGTTGACCTGAAAAATAAGGCTTCTCTAAGGCTGAACGACATCGGCAGGGAAATCCAGCCGCTGCCGTGCACAGGCGCAGGATCTCCCGCTCTTTGTCGGCCGGTCGTCGCAGGCGCCGTGCCGGTGGCGACAGGCGCCGTGCCGGGGGGAGAGGGCAGAGAGCGACGCGCGGGCCTGCGAGAGGCCTCGGGCAGTGCCCGGGCTGCGGGAAATGCAGCGGACCCGGGCCTCCAGAGGACACAGCGCGAGCGGCTAGTTGCACGATGGCACTAGCCGCTCGGGCCGCTGGTTGCGTTCGTTATCGAGACTCTGGCTTACCGGCTTCGCTCGGTCCGAGCTTCAGAAGCACTGCTCGGGCACGTTCTCCAGCAGGCTCGTCATCTCGCACAGCGCGTCGAGGTACAGATCCGTGAAGTCGTCCCGGTCGATCTCTCCGCGGCGCAGCACGGCAAACTCTCCCTCCAGCAGGTTGAGGTTGTCGAGCAGCTCCCGAGGAGTGACGCCCAGATCACCGGCCGCATCTTCCAGCTTCACGTCAGCGTCGAAGCGCAGGAACACGTTCGACACCGGATCGCCGCCCGTCGTGGGCAGCTGCGCGGCCCGCAGCGCGCTCTGATAGAAGACGGTGGAGTCCTCTTCCACCTGCGCGGCAAACACCTCGGGGGACACGTAGATGGACTCGATTTGCTCGATCTCGTCCCGGTTGAGCCGCAGCTGGCGCGAGCGCGACAGCGCAAACTCACCGACCTCATCCACCACCGGGATGAGGCCCGTGGCGTGGCAGTTGGAGCACGAGATGGCGGTCACCGCGCGGAAGTTGTTCAGGTTGGTGTCGAGCAGGATGTCCGAGTCCTCGACGATGTTCCCGTTCTCGTCCGCGATGATGTAGGCGAGCATGCCGTTCGGCAGCGTGAAAATGGCCTCGGTGCCGCCCGGCTCGAAGCCGAACGGATCGGTGAAGATGTCGGAGCTGTCATCCTCGCCGAAATCGAAGCTCTGCCAGTAGGCGCCGCTGCGCAGGCCCATGTCGTGGCGCTCGATCACGCGATCCTGGCGGGAGACGCGCGAGCGCGTGGTGCCGGCGCGGATGGCGTCTTCCTGCTCGATGTTCTCCTGCACGTCGATGCCCAGCTCATCCTCGATGAAGTCCTGGAGCTGCCCGTTGCCGTCGATGCCGATGATGCCGTAGTAGAGGTTACCGAGCATCGCCACGGACATCATGTGGTCGGCGAACATCACGGGGACATCCGTCTCCGTGTCGTCTCGCACGTCGTCGGCGTCATCACCCTCGAAGGCGAAGGCGTACGGGTTGGCGTCGGCGATGGCCTCCCAGGCGTCCGGGAAGTTCTGACCGCCCACGTCGATGTCGCGGTCCCAGTCGTAGTCACGCAGATCGATGCGGTAGATCGTCTCTTCCGGGTTGATGGCCTCGGGCACCCGGATGCTGCCGCGGATCGACAGCATGTTGAGCATCTTGACCAGGCCCTGGCGATCCCGATCGAGGGCGTCGAGGCAGACGCCGGCCGTGTATCGGTTGGTGAGCGAGATGTAGCGGGTGAAGCGCGCGTCGTCGTTGTCCAGAGCCCGCACGTCGTCCTGGATCGTCTCGAACAGGTCGTCGAAGCTCACCACCTGGCCGTCTTCCACGCAGCTACGCGCCGTGACGGGGCGGAACTCGGGCCAGAACAGCGGATTGTCGATGTACGCCGACACCACGTCGATATCCGCCAGGGTCACCCGCGGCAGGTCGGAGGTGGGCGGCGGCATCTCGCCGCGCACCATGCGCTGCACGATGCGGGAGCGGGCGCTGTCGAGCGGCACGATCTTGCCGGTCTCGACCAGTTGATCGATGTCGTTGATGTAGTTCATGCCGGCCAGCGCGTCGTCCTCGGAGAGCGCGGGGCCGTGGCACTGGCCGCAGTTGGCAGCCAAGATGTTCTCCGCCGCTGCCTTGGCCAGCGCAGCAGGATCCGTCTCGACCACGGGCGTCACCGGCTCGGGAGCATCGGCAAGACACTCGGCGAGCAGCGGGTTGTCCTCGCAGTTCTCCCGCTCCACCGGCACCTCCACGGGCGCATCGACCGGGGTCGGATCGTTGGGCGCCTTGTCCACATTGCCGCAAGCCCACGCAAACGTGGATGCGAGGACGCCGACGCTCAGCTGGCTCAGGCTGGATAGCTTATTGGTGAAGTAGGTCATGAGGTTCTCCGGGTCCGACTCGAACGCGCCGTGCACAGGCGACCGCGGGCAAAACTGCGATGGAGCCGAGCGAGCTCCCTCCGACTCATTTGGAGCAGAATCGGAGCGCGGAACCTGGCTCGAGCACGTTCAAGTAGGGACAAAGGGGCGGCGGCGCCGCAGATCGGGTGAGATCTTAAAGTCATTTTTACGCTGAGCCAGCGCCGGAAACCCACCCGCGCCCACCAATCCAGTGACAACGGCGGATGACAGATAGGTTGGATGGATTCGGGCGCGAGACAGCGAAAAATCGGTCAGCGTCATCGCAAGGGGTGGCCGGGTGGCTCGTCCCAAAGTTGCTCGCCGTTGCCCTGGCCGGAGCTCGATCAAGGGCCCGACAAAGTACGAAAAGCTTCGTTGACATCTACGATGAACTTCGTAGAATAACCGAATGACCGGCAAGTCTTTGCCCACGGACGCCGAGCTGGCCATCCTCACGGTGCTCTGGCGCCGCGGCCCGAGCACGGTGCGCGAGGTTCACGAAGCGCTGCACCCGAGCCAGGGCACGGGTTACACGACCGTGCTCAAGCTGATGCAGCTGATGGCCCAGAAGGGCCTGCTGCTGCGCGATGAGTCCCAGCGCAGCCACGTGTACCGCGCTGCCAGCGCCGAGGCGCAGACCCAGGGGCGGCTGCTGGGCGATCTGATGGACCGTGCCTTTGCCGGCTCCGCGTCACAGCTGGTGCTGCGCGCGCTCTCGGTGAAGCGGGCCTCCGCGGAGGAGCTGGAGCAGATCCGCGCGCTGCTGGATCAGCTGAGCGAGGAGAAGAAGCCGTGAACCTGCAGGCGCTGGCGCTCTCGGCCGAGGTGCAGGCAGCGGCCCTGGCGCTGCTGCACTTCGTCTGGCAGGGCGGCGTGATCGCGGCGCTGCTGTGGCTGGTGCTGGCGCTGTTGCCGAGTGCGAGCGCTGCCTTGCGCTACCTAGCGGCATGCCTGGCGCTGGTGCTGCTGGCGCTGTGCCCACTGCTCACGTTCGGGTACTTGCTGGCCCAGGCGGCGCCCGCCGAGCTCCCGCCGCTGCTCGCGGCAGAGCTACCCGCCGCGCAGGCTGGCTATCTCTCGCTCGGCCTGCTCGCGGCCTGGGCGCTCGGCAGCGCCGGCATGACCTTGCGCCTGCTCCTGGCCATGGCCGCGCTGCGCCGCCTGGTGGCCAGCGCCGTGCCGGCCTCCGAGCACTGGCAGTGGCAGCTCTGCCGGCTCGCGCGGCAGCTCGGGCTGCGGCAGCGCGTGCGGCTGATGAGCTCCCGGCACGTGGACGCGCCTGTGGTGCTGGGCTGGCTACGGCCCGTGATCTTGCTGCCGCTGGCCGCGCTCACCGCGTTGCCGCCCGAGCACCTGCGCGCGCTCCTGGCGCACGAGCTGGGGCACGTGCGCCGGCTCGACTATCTGGTGAACGTGCTGCAGTCCGCTGTGGAGGCGCTGCTCTTCTACCACCCCGCCGTGCACTGGGTCTCGCGCTGCATCCGCGTCGAGCGCGAGCACTGCTGCGATGACCTCGCCGTCCAGCTGACGGGGGAACCGCTTCGCTACGCTCGGGCACTGGCCGAAATGGAAATGCTGCGCGCACGGCTGCCCGAGCCCGCGCTCGCGGCCAATGGAGGAACGCTGATGAACCGCATCGAACGTATCTTGAAACCGCAGGCGCCGCAGCCAACGCCGCCACGTACCCTGCTCACGGCCGGCTGCGTGCTGGCCTCTGCGCTGGGGCTGGCGCTGGCGGGAGCCTGGGCCTGCAGCAGCGCCGCAGACAGCGCGGAGCCGCAGCTCACGGCGGACACCGAGCTCACCGCGGAGCAGGAGCACACTGCGCAGCAGGAGCACACTGCGCAGCAGGAGCACACTGCGGAGCAGGAACTCACCGCGCAGCAGGAGCACACCGCGCAGCAGGCCGAGGGCTCAGCAGAGCAGACCCAGCCGGCGCCCGCGCTGCCGGTGAGCTGGCTGCCGGCGCAGCTGCAGCCACACGCCGCGGCGCTGAATGAGGCCGCGCGGCGCCACGGCGTCGATCCCGCGCTGGTCGCCATCGTCACCCTGGTCGAGTCCATGGGCGATCCGCGCGCGGAGAGCCCGCGCGGCGCGCGCGGCTTGATGCAGCTGATGCCGGCTACCGCCGCGAACATCGCCGCGGAGCGCCAGCTGCCGGAGCACTCCAGCGAGCGGCTGTTCGAGCCCGAATACAACCTGGACCTGGGGGCGTGGTTCCTGTCGCGGCTGCTCGCCACGTATGACACTGCCGGCGGCGAGCAGCGCGCGGTGGAGCTGGCGGCCGTGGCGTACAACGGCGGCCGCCCCGCGGCGCAGGCGTACCTGGAGCAGAACGCCGCCTTGCCGGCAGAGACGGCGCGCTATCGCGATCTGGTCGTTGCACTGTGGAACGAGCGGCTGCAGCCCGAGTCGCCGACGTTCAGCGCCTGGCAGCAGCGGCTCGGCGCGGCCCAGCGCTGAAGCGGCCGCCCCAGCCTGTGAAGGCTGAGGCGGTCGAACGAGAGCCAGCGCGGGCCGCGTCCCTGGTGCGGAGCTAGCGGCGCACGCCGTCCAGCACGCCGTCGAGATCGCGATCGAGGCCCGAGCGGCGCCCTTCACCCGGGGGCACTGCGGTGAAGGTGACGGGTTGCTGCCGCTGGCGCAGCGCCGCCAGGGGCAGGTTGCGCCCATCATCCAGCAAGAAGCGGTCCAGCAAGAAGCGCTGGACGCCGGCCTCGGGAGAGCTCTGTCCGGAGCTGGCCGGCTCGGGCGAGTACAACGCGCCCGTTTGAGCGCGAGCGTTGTCGCTGAAGTGCGCGACCACATCGCAGTCGCCCGCGCGCGCGCGCGCCAGCAGCAGGTCCAGCCGGGCCAGCGCTGCCGGCGGCGCGCCGCGGGTGACGGTGACCTGCTGCCCGACGATGGGCTTCAGGTTGCTGTCGTAAGCGAACAAGAAGTCCTCCATCTCCGCGCGCTGCTCCAGGCCCTCGGCAGTGCAGCTTGCCGTGCCACTGCCGAGCAGCTGCTCCAGGGTGGAGCCCCAGGCGGCGCAGCTGCGCACCGTACCGAAGAAGGCAGCGCACGCCGGCGCAAAGCCCACGTCGAAGCAGCCCAGTGAGGCGAGGCTGGCGGCGTCGGGCAAGGCGGGGCAGTCCAGCAAGGGCAAGCTGAGCTGGTTCACCGCCGTCTGCTCGAACACCTTGCCCGGGTGCCCCGCGGGCAGACTCGCGATGAAGCCGCTGAGCGCCTGCGTGGCGCTGGTCAGCTGCTCCGGGGTGGACATCGGGTTCGCCAGCACCGCGAGCTGCGTGCGCAGCTCTGCGAGTTGCTGCTCGCTGCCCAGCTCGCTGACGAAGCGCGCGTTCAGCGCCGGCAGCTGGCCATCGAAGCAGGCAGCGCGATCGCGCGGCAGAAACAGCTCGAAGGCGCCGAGATTGTCGCCGGTGAAGGGCGGGCCGAAGCTCAGCGCCTTGATGAACGCCACCGAGGCCATGAAGTGGAAGGCGGTGTCCTCCTCACCCGCGTGCGTGTAGCCAAAGCCCTTGATCTGGTCGCCCTGGAAGGCGTTGGCCGTCGCAAACAGACCCCCCTGGCGCGCCCCGAACACCGAGTCCGGCAGATCGCTCAGGCCCACTCCCACCGGCGTCTGCACCGTGCCGAACATGCCGACCTTCTGATACAGATTGCGGAAATGCGGCACCTTCATCACGTGCACCACGCCGTCTGACGAGTAGAAGCCGTTGCTGCCGAACAGGCCGGGGTGATCGACGCCAAACTCCGCGTTGGCGCCGGGGTCCAGCCGGTGGCAGCCGTTGCAGGTCTGGAAGCTGTCGCTCAGCTGCAAGGTGCACACCGGGTCGGGCGGGCAGCCCTCCGGGCGCGGCTCCAGCCCCAGGGTGAAGCGCGGGGTCACCGCGCAGAAGCAGGCGAAGGTCTCCGCCTCGATGTTGCGCCCGTCCGAGCACTCGCCGCGCGCTACCGAGTCCTGCGTTGCCTCGCAGCCAAAATAGGTGTCGAGCGCGCGTGACTGTGCCTCGGTCAGTCGATCATCGAGGCGGCGGATGGGATTGGGCGGATAGCTGATGTCGAGCGCGAAGTCGGTGAAGGCCTGCAGGTCTGCCTCCGGCAGCTCCTCCGAGCGACCGTTGAGGCCGGGGAAGGCCACGTTGAAGGCTTTGAACGCTGCCTCCTCGTCGAAGGCGCCGGTGTCCGGCTGCTCATTGCGCCCGTCGGCTGCGACCCCACGCCGATCGCCGCGCCAGTGCATGGCGCCGTGGTTGGCAAGGCCGCGCAGCGACTGCGTGGCCATCGGGCCCTTCACCGAGAGGAAGTGTGAGGTCAAAGGCGCGGCCAGCGTCTCCAGCTTCTCCATGAACGGCCCGTCGTTGAGCAAGGTGGGCTCGTCGGGCGCGCCCAGGTCCCAGGAGAGCGAGTCGAAGTCGCCGAAGACGTGGCAGCTGGCGCAGGCATTGTCGCCGTGGCTGGAGGTGTTGCGCGCGTCATAAAGGAAGCGGCGCCCCGCGATCACACGGTCCGGCTCCGGGCTGAACATGGGCAGCCGCTGCAGCACCTGCCGGCTGTTCGTGTCCACCACCACCAGCGAGTTGTCGAAGCGGGTGAACACGTACAGCCGCTCGCCGCGCGCATCCAGCGCCAGGCCCGCAGGGCCACCCGGCACCTCGATGTGATCGCTCTGGTCTTGCACCGGTGCGCCGGGTTCTGCAGCCTCCAGGCGGGCGGTGCTGAGCACCGCCACCTTGTCCGAGCCGAACGCCGCCACGTACAGCTCTTGATCATCGAGCAGCTCACCGCGGCTGCGCTTCTCGGAGATGGCCAGGCCCAGCGGAAACGCCAGGCTGCGCTCCGTGTCCGCGTTCGGCTCCGCCTGGCAGCAGCCGGCGCGGTCGATGTGCGCGTTCAGGTGCACCGGTGCAACAGCCAGGGTCAACGGATCGAGCACGCTGATGCGGCTCTCCACTGCGTGGCCGCGCACGCTCGTGCTGGCCAGGCGCTCGTCGTTGCTTGCCCCCGCGCCCGGGCCCTCGAAGCGCAGCAGGTTGCGCGCCTCGGTGTTGCTGGCGAAGAGCTTGCCGGTCTTGGGGTGCACGGCCAGGTTGAACAGGTTCGTGCCCACCCCGCTGAACTCGGCGCCCGGCAGCAGCGCCGGGGGCGACTGGCTGAGATCGATGGTGAACACGTCGCGATCGGGCAGGCTGAAGGCGATGAAGTCAGTCCAGGACTGGGCGATCGGCGCCGCGCTGCTCGACAGCGGATCCGCCCCGCCATTCTGTGGCGCCTCGAGCCAGCAGCCGCCGCGCTCCACCGCGTAGCTGGCGCCGCACGCCTCGGGGCTGTCGAAGAAGCGCACGATCAGCGGCGGGGTCGGCTGCAGCTCGCCCGCGGCGCTGGTACAGGCACACTCCGCGGTCACCGCGCCGGACAGCTGCGGCACGATGCTCAGCGCGCGC
This sequence comes from Polyangiaceae bacterium, assembly GCA_025937895.1. Taxonomy (GTDB): domain Bacteria; phylum Myxococcota_A; class Polyangia; order Polyangiales; family Polyangiaceae; genus SZUA-265. The sequence goes on from JAICQL010000136.1 coordinate 12,088, forward strand.
GTCGGATCTGCCGGATCCGTCTGCACGCACACATCCATCAGGAAATCGAACGGCAGTGGCGGCGCGCCTGGCGGAGACGACAGCCCCCGCGAGATGCAGCGCCCGTGGCCGCTGATGGCGGGGTAGCCACCCTCGATGCGCCTCTCCTCCTCCGGCAGGCTCGCGTCGATGCTGAAATCACCGTCGGCATCGAGCCGCGCCAGACTCTGCCGGCCGCGGTCCACCACGAACTGATACTTGACGATCGAGGTGCGGTTACCGCTCAGAAAGCCCGCGGCGTACACCTTGCCATCACCCACTGCCAGTGCGCGCGGCGAGTCGGTGAAGAGGGTCAAGAGCTCGAGTGGCCGCTCTTCCCCCTGGGCTGCCGCCGACAGCTGCTGCACGTCATACACGAACACGTCGGCACGGCCCACGCCCGGGCTGGAGAGCTCTGGAGCGCGCGGGGTGCCGTCCGGCTGGGTCACGTTTTGCCCGCGGTGCGCGGCCGTCACGAAGGCATACGTGCGCTCGCCCGCGCCCTCGGCCGCCACCACGTCCCGCGGCTCATCGCCGACCAGCAGGGTGCGCTCCACCGAAGCTGCGCAGCTGCGGCCGTCCACCTTCACCACGCTGACGCTGTCGGACAGATGATTGACGACCCAGAAATCGTTGCCGACGGCGCTCACCGCCACCGGCCGCAGCCCCACGTGCACCGAGCCACACTGCTCCAGCCCAGCCGCGCGCGGCCGGAACAGCTCCAGCCGATCGTCGGGGATGTTGGTGACCGCCACCAGCCCGGTCGGGCCCACCGCCACCGGCCGCACCGGGCCCGCCTCGAACAAGGTATAGCCGTTGTCTTTCGAGCTACCCGGCTTGGCGCGGGTGACCGGCGCCGCCAGCAGCGGATCCGAACGCAGCTGTTCCTGCGCAGCACCGCTGCCGTCGCCCCCGCAACCCAGCGCCAGCGCCAGCAACCCCGCGGCGCGCCGTCCAACTCTCGCCCGCGCCTGCTGCGCGCAGCCCCCATCAGTCCCTCTCTGCATGCTTGCTCCTCTCCGCCCTCGCACGACGCGCCACCCGCGCGCGGCTCCGATCGCGAGCGCCGATGTATCACAGAGCGGTAGCCGAGCGGCCCTGCGGCTTGCGGGATGCACGGGTCATGAGGCCGGGTGACGACGTCATTCGGCCGGGCGCTGCTTTGCCGGCGACCGCGGCGTACGGCAGCGAACCCGGCCCGTGCTCGTCACGGCCATGGCGGCAATCACGCGTAGCAGGGGGCCGCCGCCACACTGAGGCGGAATGGGGGCCGGGCGCCGCGGATTTGCCTAGCCAGGCAGCTGGTACCATCTTTGCACAACCAGCTTTGCGAATCAGGCGCGGTGAGATTGCTGCGGGATACTGCACGCCCTCGCTGCACGATGGAGTGACGTCGTGGAATGGGTTGACGTTCTGGAGCAAGGAGTTGCCGCCTCGGCCATCGCCGTGCGGCTGATGCTGGCCACCTTGCTCGGCGCCGTGATGGGCTGGGAGCGCGAGGCTCGTGACAAGCCCGCAGGCTTGCGCACTCACATGCTGGTGAGCATTGGCGCGGCCACCTTTACCCTGCTCGGCTTCGAGACAGGCGCAGAGCTGAGCGAGCACGCTGGCGAGGAGGGCCACGAGGGCGTGGACCCGACGCGCATCATCCAGGGCATCGTCGGCGGTCTCGGCTTTCTGGGTGCGGGCAGCATCATCAAGGCCAGGGGCTCGGAGGATGTGACCGGGCTCACCACCGCTGCCAGCATCTGGTACACGGGCGCGCTGGGCGTGGCCTGCGGCATGGGCACGTACCTGCTGGCATTGACCTCTGCCGTGCTCGGGCTGCTGGTGCTGAGTGTGCTCGGGCGAATGTCCAAGCGCGACGACAAGCTGAAGCGGGTGGCCAGCGCCAGCACCGGCAGCGAAACACCGTCCGGCACGGAGGCAGAGCACGCCACGCACAGCCCGGAGTGACGAGTGAGAAGGCCTCGTCTTTTCAGTGGCTGCGGCAGCGTGCCTCACGCGCGCAGCGCGCAGCAAGCCAGCGTGCACCGCGGGAGGGCCAGAGTGGAATCAACAGACGGAATGCAAGGGCGGAAAACGCCGGATTACTGGCCGCAAGCCGTTTCGTGCGCGAAGCCTTCAGCTAGAATGCTAGCCCCTTGACCGAGCTTCTGATCATTCTCGCACTGGTATTGCTGGGCGGTGTGTTCGCCGGCGCCGAGATCGCACTGGTCGCGCTGCGCCGGACCCGCCTGCGCGAGCTGGTGGAAGAGGGCCGCCCCGGCGCGCGCTCCGCCCTGGCCTTGCGCGAGCAGCCCGAGCGCTTTCTCGCCACCGTGCAGGTGGGCATCACGGTCGTCGGCACCGCGGCGTCTGCCTTCGGCGGTTACGCCATCGCGCAGGCGATCACGCCCGCCGTGTCGCGTGTCACCGGCCTGACCGACCATGCTCACGACGTGGCCCTGGCCATCGTGGTCACCGGCATCTCGTATTTCTCGATCGTTCTGGGCGAGCTGGTGCCCAAGTCGCTGGCGCTGCGCCACGCCGAGCGATACGCGCTCTGGATCGGCAAGCCGCTGCTCATGCTGTCCTGGATCGCCAGACCCATCGTCTGGCTGCTGAGCACGAGCGCCAACCTGCTGCTGCGCCCGCTGGGCGACGCGACCAACTTCACCGAGACGCGCCACTCCGTGGAGGAGCTGCAGCAGCTGGTGGAGGAGGCAGCCAAGGCCGGCACGCTCCACCCGCAGGCCAGCGAGATCGCCAACCGCGCGCTGGAGCTGCCCGAGCTGCGCGTGTCCGACGTGATGGTGCCGCGGCATCAGGCCGTGTTGCTGCCGCGGGACATCACGGCCCAGCAGCTACACGCCATCGTGCGCGACCACCCTCACACCCGCCTGCCCGTGTACGACGGGCAGCTCGACAACGTGATCGGCTACGTCAGCATGAAAGACGTGCTGCGCCTCTCGCTCGAGGGCAAGGAGCTGGTGCTCTCGGAAGTGATACGTCCCTCGTATTTCGTACCGGAGAGCAAGCGCGCGCTCGAGCTGCTGCAGGAGATGCGCGAGCGGCGCATGAAGTTTGCGATCGTCGTCGATGAGCTGGGCGGCGTCGCCGGAGTGGTCACCTTCGAAGACCTGGTGGAGGAGCTGGTGGGTGACGTGTTCAGCGAGCACTCACAGCCACCCCCGCCGCCCGTGAGCGAGCAGCCCGACGGCACCGTGCTGGTGAACGCAGCGTTGCCGGTGCGCGAGCTCAACCGCGCGTTGGGCATGGAGCTACCGGAAGACGGCAAGTGGCACACCCTCGCCGGCCTCTCCCTGGCCATGGCGGGACGAGTGCCGAGCCCGGGCGAGATCTTCACCCTCGACAGCGGTATCAAGCTGGAGATGGTCGACGTCTCGCCGCGCCGCGTGCGCTCGGTGAGGTTGCACCGGGCGCCGGAGGTGGAGGAGTCGGAGGAGGCGTGACCCGTTTCAGCCGCCCGCGTCAGTCGTGAGTGATGCGCGAGCGGCGGCGGGCGGTCGTCGTGTCAGAGCCCCGCGTCAGGGATTGCAGGAGGACCAGCCTCGCTCGCCACGGGCAGCTCCGGCTGGCACAGCTGGCACGGCAACGGGCGGCGGGCAGAGCCCCGAGGTGGGCCGCACTGCCGTGTGGAGGCAGTCCGGCCCCCCTCCGCGTGCATCCGCTGGAGCGGCTTCAGTTGGCCGCCTGGCGATCGCGGCCGTAGGCGTCGCCGGCGATCGACTCGCAGTGGGCGGCGCATTGCCAGTGTCCGTCGCGGCGGATCCAGGTGGAGCAGTTGGCGGTCTCGAGGGTGACGGGCTTGCCGTCGACGAGCACCTCTTCGTGCACCTGGTACGCGATGACGGCGACGTCGTCGCTCAGCTGCTCGACGAGGATGTTCTCCATGTCGGCGCGGCGGATCTGGTCGTGCCAGGTGTCCATGCGCTGGATGTACATCTGCTTGTCGATCCGCGAGGCGCCCTGCGGGCCGGTGAGCAAGCAGGGGAAATCGGTCAACTCGACTGCCCGGGCAGTGTCGTGCTCCTGCAGCGCCTTCCAGTATTGCCGCTCGTGCTCGATCAGCTCTTGCTCCAGATCGGGCTCTAGCCTGGGAGTGGCCATACGTTCCTCCTTCATCGAGCACGCGCCGCGATGCACCGTGCGCCGTGGTCCGCGCGCTCACGCTGGAAAAATGGGGTGCCCTTGCTGCGGTCGCAACCCGGGTGAACGCCGCGGCAGCGATGCGTCGCGGTGGACCCCAGGCGCAGGCAGCGCTGTGGCGGATTGCACTGCTCGCGGTGCGTGTGAGACGGGCGAAGGCGAGGCGTGGGTGCCGTTGCTCGCTCGCAGCGAACTTTTTTTTCGGTGCGCAGCGGCTTTTCCGACTGCTCTCGGCGGCTCTCGGGTGCACCGACGGTGTGTGAACTAAATAGAGCAAATACCGTTATTTATGATTCAAATTTCGAGTGAATTCGATGCCGACGGGAGGACTTCGAGCAAATTCTCGGCGAAAAAATCGTCAGCGGCCCCTCTGGAGGCAACGCGCCCGGGTGGATCGCGCGCTAACCCTCCAGCAGCGACTGCGCGCCGTCGATCCAGACCTCGCTGCCGCTGATGTGGCTGGCGCGATCGGAGGCGAGGAACAGCACCAGCTCCGCCACCTGCCGTGCGCTGCCGGGCTGGTTGCCGGTCAGTGGGATGCGGCCTCCGGGAACTCCACCTGCGGCTTGGCTGCGTCGACGTTGCGCTTGCTGGTGTTGTCGTCGATCTCGGTGTCGATGGCGCCGGGGCAGATGGCGTTCACCCGCACCTTGTGCTGCCCTAGCTCCACCGCCAGCATCTTGACCAGCGCCACTTGGCCTGCCTTGGAGCAGGCGTACGCGCTGGCGCCGCTGTTACTGAACATGCGCGTGCCGTTCACCGACGAGCACACGATGACGGAGCCCCCCGCCTTCTTGAGGTGTGGGGCGGCGAACTTGAGGGTGAGGAAGGTGCCGGTGAGGTTGATGGCCAGGGTGTGCTGCCACTCCTCCACCTTCAGCTCCTCGATGGGGGCCCACACGCCGTTCACGCCGGCATTGGCGAACACGATCTGTAGCCCGCCCGCCGCGCGTGCGAGTTGCTCGATGCTGGTCTGGACGGCAGCCGGGTCCGTCACGTCACCGAGCAGCACGTGAGTGGTGCCACCGTCGCGCTCGATCTCCTGCGCCACCTCTTTCAGCTCTGCTTCGGTGCGGCCAAACAGGCCCACCTCCGCGCCGTGGCGCGCAAACAGCACCGCTGCCGCGCGTCCGATGCCCGACCCCGCACCGGTGACCAGCGCCACCTTGCCCTGTAGCTCGCGACCTCTCATGCAGAGAGTCTCGATCGGCGGCGCCGATCTGCAATGAGCGGCGCCGTGGCGACTTGCAGCGCGGTGCCGGAAAGCGCCTGCGCGCCGCTCGGGATTGCGCAGCTTCGCCTCGCCCAGAGGCAGGGTTGCACGGCGAGAGGCTGGATCACCAGCGCAGCGATGAAACAACAGCGTGGCTGGTGATCCCCCGTGTGCGTCTCCGCTCAGCCCGCGCGGGTTAGCTCTCCGGCGTAGGACTCGTTGGTCTGCTTCAGCACGTGGCCGTTGATGGATAGAGCGACCACCGACTCTTCCTGGTCCAGCTCATACTTGAAGGTCGTGGGCTTCTCGAAGAAGTTGCGCTCGGGCTTGCGCATCTCTCCGAGCACATTGTTGAAGTCGTCCGGGGCCAGCGAGATGTACAGGGTGCTGCCGCAGGCAATGCCGGAGAAGGTGGGCGCAGACTTGGCTTCAGGGTTGGTGACCAGCACCACTCGCTGCGGGTGAGCCGGCGCGTTCATCGCCGCCAGCGCTGCTCGCCGGTCCTCATCCGGCGCCTGCACGGGGAAAAACAGGTACGTGCCGCTGGGCAGCGAGGCGAAGCCGTGGGTGCGAAAGGTAAGCTCTTTCATGTTCAGCTCCATCCAAACAGGCTGAGGTTTTCGGTGTTGCCGCTCTGCTGGCTCGTGTAGTCGCACAGGGTGCCCACACCCATGGTGTTAGACGCGGTGGTGAAGGTGCTGTTGTTCAGGTAGATGAGCGCCGTCACGTCTTGCGGGCTCTCCACCCCGGTGCGATTGGGCAAGGTGTTGTCCTTCTTGCACACGATGGTGCCTACCGGGGTGTCGGGCACGGAGGTGGACGTGGCGGGCGTCACCCATAGCGTGATCTTGGTCGAGGTCTTGTTGATCGCCGTGACGCGATAGCCTTCATTATGAGTAACTGGCATGCTGATTCCTTTCTCGCGATGGCATGAGTGCAACGTGCTGACGGCGTGTCCGCGGGCGCTGGAGGTTAGCGGCCACTGTCAGTGGGCGATGTCTGCGACTGACGTCAGCGAATAGTGGGAGGACGTGAGCGCAGCCGCGTTGTCGCAAGGGGCGGCACTAATCTGTGCCTGGAGCGGCGGCAGGAAGGAACGCGTAGCTCGGATTGCGGCAAGGGCCGGCGCATGGCTCCACGGTGCCCGCGAGCGGACGAGCAGCGCGCTGCGGCAGCACGCTGACATCGGCGAGCGACAGCGTGCCCGGCGGCCCTTCCAAGAGCAGGCTCTGCGCGCGCGGGCTGTAGCGCCAGTGTGCCGTCACTCCGGGTGCACCACACCAGCGCTCCGGAGCTTGCCAATACGACTCGGAGCAGCGCGCGCCGAGCGCTGGGCCCGTGATGCCGCTGCTCGAATACGAGCGCTGCACGGCGAGGCTGCGCGGCAAGCCGTATTCCACCAGGCTCTCGCCGTCGGCCAGCACCAGCGCGTCCCGAGCCGGGGCAAACTCTGCCACCGCGGGCAGCTCGAATGGCAAGCCGCCGTAGGGAGGGCTGCCGAGCAGCAGATCGTACAGGGAGAGCTGGCGCGTGCTGGCGTCGGCCAGCAGCAAGAAGCGGCCGGATGCGGAGAACATGCGGCGGGTACCCAGCAGATCGGGCGCCGCGCCGAGCTCCTTGCCGGCAGCATCCTCGAGCCGTGCTGCGCCAGCGCCGGCAGGAGCAGCAACATGGTCGAACAGGCGCAGGCTGGTGCCGCGGGTGCACAGGATGCGCTCGACCCCGGGCTGCACCCGCTCGGACCACGCTACGATCGCGCTGCAGGCGTCGCGCTCGCTCTCCACGGGTGCCGCTTCTTCCGCCGCGCTCAGCTCGATCAGCTGCAGGCGCCCTTCATCACTGGCTCTGCCCACGAGCCGCCCGCTGGGCGCGAGCACGCCCACCGTGCGGCGCAGCGAGACGCCGCCTTCAGAGCTCCAGCCCAGGCTGGTGATGATGGTGGAGTCCGCGTACGAGAGCGCGAGCCCTCCTGGAATGGCGCGCAGCTCTGGCCCCGCGCCAAACTCGGCCAGCAGGGCGCCAGGCGTGGCGGGCCTGCCGCCCTCCAGAGTGACCAGGTGAAACACCTGCGACTCCTCTGCCGGCACGTCTGCCTCGAGCCCCCAGCATCCGAACCAGTCCACGCCGCCCCAGGTGAGCTGCCCGCCGAGGCGCAGCGGCAGCCGCGCACCCGCCCAGTCCACGTCGAACAGCGGCGCCGAGCTGATGCCGCTGGCCACGTCCACCACTGCGAGCGCGTCACGCCCCTCGCCGCTGCGCAGCGCCAGCGCGAGCCGTTGCGAATCCGGTGACCAGGCGTACTCCTGCACCGAGCACTCGAGCGAGCCGCTGCCGCAGTCGAGGCCGAGCGGCAGCGGCGGTGCGGCGCTGCCTGGATCTGCCGGGATGGCAAGCACGAACAGGCGCTGCGCGCTCGAGCCAGCGCGAAAGGCCAGCCAGGCACCGTCGGGGGAGAATGCAAAGTCACTGACCGGCTCGCCCGCGCCGAGCACGAGGTCCTGTGTCGCGAACACGTCACGCAGGTGCAGCTGCGGCGGCGCGCCGGCCTCTGCCCGGCTGAGCACGGCAAACCAGCAGCTGTCACGCAGCTCGAGCTCCACCTCGTAACGTTGCTCGCGCCCGCCCGCACGCGCCGTCAGCTCCAGCTTGCCGCCTGCGCGCGGCACACCGGAGAGCACCCCACTGCTGACATCGAAGCGAAGGCCAGCTGGCGGCTCGGACACGCTCGTCCACTCCACAGGACTGGGCCCGGGTGGTTGCAGCTGCTCGCGATAAGGAAGGCCAGCACAGGGCGCCGGCAGCTCGAGTCGGGAGAGCGGCGCTGGCGTTTCCGCCGCTCGCACCAGGCTGTCAGGCTCGAACGTTTCTCCACCGTCACCTGCTGAAGTGTCGGGGCGCGGTGCTCCAGTGAGATCCCCGGTCGAGGTGTCATCCCCGGGACGCAACGTGGCGGGCGGTGACGTGGCTGGCTCAGGCTCGTCCTGCGCTGGGTCGAGCTCGACCGAGTAGCACCCCGCAATCGCGAGCGTGAGCGCGCAAGCTGCGGCAATGGGCGTGTCCTCTGGCCAGCTCACGTCATCACCATGGTCGTTTGCTGACGGCGCTCGCGTACCGCTGTCGCAGACGGTTCTGCGCGTGTGTAGCGGATGAAGTGACTTACTGAAACCGCGCTGTCGGTCGCGCGCGACGCGCTCGCACGCCGGCGATACGAGCGGTTTTCAAGCCTCGCTCGCCGGCATAGGATGGGCGCCGTGGGGGAGCGGTGGCGGCGCGGCGCGGGGTCGCGGCTGCAACCGCCAGTGAGGCTTTGCTGCGCACCGAGTATGCCACGTGAAGACGGCCGATGATGATCAGCTCCAGCAGACCTTGCCCAGCTCGGAGACGTCTTCGCTGGGTCCAGTGTCGGGCCCGGAGGAGCGCGAGGCCAGCTCCGAGTTGCCGGTCTGGAGTCCTGCGAGCGGCCCGCGCGAGCCGCCGGCAGCCTCGGCGGCTGCGCTGGGCTGCCTGAGCGAAGACGAGTTTCTCGAGTACCAGGGCGGGGTGAGCACGCCCGAGCAGCGCGAGCGCATCGACGCACACCTGGATCGCTGCAGTGACTGCCGCACGGTGCTGTACGCCTTTCTACCCGATGGTGAGCTCTCTCACGGGTGGCCTGCGAGCAACGCGGCGCGCATCACCACCTTCTCGTGTGGCTCGGTCGTCAGCGGGCGCTATCGCATCGAGCGCTTCGTGGCCCGCAGCGGCATGGGTGAGGTGTACGAGGCGCTGGATCTGCTGCGCGAGAAGCGCGTGGCGCTCAAGACGGTGCTGTGCACGTCAGCGGATGATCCGCGGGCGTTGCGGGCGCTCACCCAGGAGGTGGAGCACGCGCTCCTGGTGAGCCACGCCAACGTGTGCCGCGTGTATGAGCTGGGCGAGCACCGCAACCTGGGCAGCGGTGAGCCGCCCGTGCGTTACCTGACGATGGAGTTCATCGACGGCGAGACGCTCGGGCGCCGTCTGCGCCGCGAGCCGCTGTCGCTCGCACACGTGCGCGCGGTGGCGTTGCAGTTGCTTGCCGGTCTGGCTGCCGCACATGCCCGGGGCGTGTTGCACCTGGATCTGAAGAGCGACAACGTGATGCTGCGCGAGGGCGTGGAGCCGCCCGAGGCGCTGATCATGGATTTCGGGCTCTCGCGCACCCGCGGCGCCGGCTCTGCGCTGCACCCCAGCGAGCGCGAGCTGCGTGGCACGCCGGGCTACATGGCGCCAGAGCAGCTCGAGTGTCAGGCCACGTCGCGCGCCAGCGACGTGTATTCGTTTGGCGTGGTGCTGTTCGAGATGTTGACGGGCGAGCTGCCGTTCCGTGCCGATTCGCTCAGTGCGCTGCTGCTCAAGCAGCTGCGCAGCCGTCCGCTCGCTCCCAGCGCGCTGCGGCCGGAGCTCTCGCCCGAGCTCGATGCCTTCGTGTTGCGTTGCCTGGAGCGCGAGCCCACGCGCCGGCATCTGGACGCGGCGCAGGCGCTGGAGGCGCTGGAGCGGGTGCGCAGCTGGCAGGCAGCGCCGGTGCGCTCGCGCCGCTGGCACGCCATTGCCGGGCTGAGCTGCCTGGCGCTGCTGCTGGCGGGCGCGGCCGTCTGGCACCAGGGGCGCGAGGGCAGCTCGCAGGCGGAGGTTGCCACGGGCGCGGCTGCGTTACGGAGTGCTGGCGAGGGCCTGCCGGTGACGCTGCGCGAGAAGCAGAATGGAGCTGGCGCCGTCGAGGAGGGCGCGCAGCGGGAGTCTGCGTCGCCGGAGTCTGCGTCGCCGGAGTCTGCGTCGCCGGAGTCTGCGTCGCCGGAGTCTGCGTCGCCGGAGTCTGCGTCGCCGGAGTCTGCGTCGCCGGAGTCTGCGGCAGCGATCGGCGCAG
>JAICQL010000204.1 GCA_025937895.1 Polyangiaceae bacterium
CAACGGCGCTCGCTGCAACGGCGCGCGCTCCAGTGACACGCGCCGCAAGGGTGTGCTGGCAAGACGCGAGGCGAGCGATGACGGCGCCATCGCCACAGACGGTAGATGGCCTGCCCCGCCACGGCAAGCGCCGGACTGAGACTTGACGCGACTGAGCCGACGTGGCGCTACGCGCCCGCCGCAGGGCCTGCGGGCTGAACGTGCTGCATGTACCAGCTGTAGAAGCGCTGAATGCCCTCTTCGAAGCTGATGCGCGGGTGGTAGCCCAGCACGCGCTGCGCCTTGTCGATGCCTGCGTACGTGTAGCGCACGTCGGAGGCAGGCATGGGCACCGGTTGCAGCCGTGCGTTACGCCCCGCCACGAACTGCAAGGTCTCCACGAAATCCGCGAGCAGCACCGGCTCACCTCGGCCCAGATTGAACACCTCGTAGCCGAGGCGATGATCAGCGGCAGCGAGAATGCCCGAGACGATGTCGTCCACGAACGTCCAGTCCCGGTGCATCTGGCCCTCGTTGTGATACGGCACCGGCTCACCACCGAACGCGCTGTTCAGCACCTTGTAAGCGATCATCTCCGGGCGGCCGCGCGGGCCGTAGACGGTGAAGAAGCGCACCGACGTGAAGTCGATGCCGTGCAGGTGATGGTACGTGTGGCCCAGCAGCTCCGCAGCACGCTTGCTCGCGGGATACGGCGCGAGCGGGCGATCTGCCGGGTCTGTCTCGACGAAGGGGATGACCTCGGTGCGGCCGTACACGAGCGCCGTCGAAGCGAACACAAAATTGGCGCGCTTGCCCTGCACGTGCCGCACCTCCGGCTGCGAGCGCACCGCCTCCAGCAAATTGAGCGTGCCGGTGACGTTGACGTCATAATACGGCCAGGGATTCTCGATCGAGGCGCCCATGCCCACTCGCGCCGCCAGATGGATCACCGCGCGAAACGAGTGCTGCTCGAACAGCCGCGCGAGCAGCGCGCGATCCCGCACGTCGCCCTGCACGAACTCAAACTGGCCGGGACGCTGCTGGTGGCGCGCCGCCTCTTCCAGGTTACGCCGCTTGCGCTCGGGCGCGTAGAAATCGTCGAAGTTATCCAGCCCGATGACGTCTTCCCCGCGCCCTTCCTCATCCCGGCGGCTCAGTAGCCGCTCCACCGTGTGACTGCCGATGAACCCCGCGGCGCCCGTGACGAGGACGGTCATGTCTCTTCTTCACATACTCAGGCGCGGCTGTCGATAGGCGCCGCCGGTGTGGCAGCCTTGCCCGGCGCCTCGCTGCCTCCACGTGGCTCACCCCGAGCAGAGGGCGGCTGCCCGTGTGACGAGCTGTTTTCGCGCTGAAGCAAGCGCCGCCACAGCAACACGTGCCCCGAGATGGCAGCCGGAACCAGCACGGTGGGCAGCCAGACGAACGGCGCGTGAGCGACCCAGGTATTGGCCTGCTCGCGACCAAAGGCCAGAAAGGGCGGCGCGCTGAGCACCGCAATGACCACGATGGCCGCCAGCAGCGCCGTCGATAGCGCATTCCAGCCGAGCAGCAGCCAGCGCGGCGCCTTGTTCAGCGCCAGGAGCACCGCCAGCAGGGCTGCGCCCGCGCCGCTCACGATGTCGAAGTTGTAGCCCGAGTAGGACATCTGCGGCGGCATCACACCAGCCTCGGCGGCCGCGTGCATCATCAGTTCCAGCGGCAAGCGAAAGGACTGGAAGCCGACCAGTGCCGCCAGCGGCAGCTGCTGCAGCCCGCTGCTCAGACGCGAAGTGGCGGTCAGCACCCAGACCACGATGCAGCCAAAGGTGAGCGGCAGAAACGGCGGCGGCACCCGGTCAAACTGCGTGAGCGAGCCCCGCGCCGCGACGGTCAAGCTGAACACCATGGCCACCACGAGCCCCGCGGCGCACAGCCCATGAAGCCAGCGCGGCGCCCCCGCACGCCGCGCCCCGAGCGAAAGGCCCCACTGCGCGAGCACCATCACCAGCATCGGCAAGAACACAAACCCGGAAATCAACCACGGTGGCGCATTCGGCGGCTCAAAGCTCATGGCGGCGCCGAGCATACTGCCCGTGGCAACCCTCGAGAACCCGCTGCCCCGAAGCAGGACGCCGCCACACGGCAGCTCGGCCGGCGCTTTCACGTTCAGCCCGGGTTCTGCCTGCCGTTCCACCGTTTGGAAACGTTTGCGCGTCCCGAACGGGACCCAGGGAATGTAGGGCCATGCAGTTACTCGACGGTAGCAACAACAACCGCATCCTGGTGGTGGACGACAACGAGGCCATCCACGAGGATTTCAACAAGATCCTCGCGATCACGACTGCTCCCTCCGAGGGCAAGCTGGACGACATGGCCGCCTCCCTCTTCGGCGAAGAGGCGCCGAGCGGCCCGCGCGCGGAGTTCGAGCTGACCCATGCCCTGCAGGGGCAGGAGGCGCTGGAGCTCACCCTCGGCGCGCTGCGCGAGGACAAACCGTTCGCGCTGGCCTTCGTCGACGTGCGCATGCCGCCCGGCTGGAACGGCATCGAGACCGTGGAGAAGATCTGGGAGCACGATCAGGAAATCGAGATCGTGCTGTGCACCGCGTACTCCGACTTCTCCTGGGAAGAGATCGCGGGGCGCCTCGCGCACCCGGAGCGCCTGCTGATCCTGCGCAAGCCGTTCGACCCGCTGGAGGTGCGGCAGCTGGCGTATGGCCTGACGTCCAAGTGGTTCCTGCGCCGCCAGGCGGCGTGTCGCATGCAAGACCTGGAGATCATGGTCGAGGAGCGCATGCGCGAGCTGGCCGCCCTGAAGGCGCGCCTGGAGGAAGTGACGTCCCAGCAGCGCAACGGCGTCGCCGTCTGAACCCCATGTCCCAGCGCCTGCTTCGCCTGCTGGTGAGCCCCGAGCTCAGCCTGCTCAGCCCGATGCTGTTCGCGGGCCTCTACACCTGGCCGCTGCTCACCTCCGACCGGCCCAGCAAGACCGTGATCTTCATGTTCGTGGTCTGGTGCCTGCACGTGGCCGTGATGGGCGCCACCCACTATGCCAGCCGCAAGCTGGAGCCGGAGCGCAAGCACAGCGGCGCCCCGAGCGACCGAGCCCACGACGCGCCCGCCGAATGAGGGAAGCCATGTTCAGTCATCTCGAGCTGATCGCGATCGTCCTCGGCTACGTGGGGGTGCTCTTCGCCATCGCGCAGCTGGCGGAGCGCGCAGCGGCACGCGGCCGCTCCTGGAGCAACAATCCCATCGTCTACAGCCTGGGGCTGGCGGTGTATTGCACCACCTGGACCTTCTACGGCAGCGTGGGCAAGGCCGCAAAAGACGGCATGTTGTGGCTGACCATCTATCTCGGCCCGACCCTGGCCCTGGCGCTCTCCCCCTGGATCTTGCAGCGCATCGTGCGGGTGAAGTCCACCCTGCGCGTGACCAGCATCGCCGACTTCATCTCCGCCCGCTACGGCAAGTCGCAGGCCGTCGCGGCGGTCGTGACCCTGATGCTCCTGGTCGGCATCGTGCCCTATATCGCGCTGCAGCTGCGCGCGGTGACCGGCACCTTCGCCATGCTCACCTCCAGCAATCACGGCTCCGGCGCCGAGCTGATCAGCCCCATCGTGATCGTGCTGATGTTCGCCTTCACGGTGATGTTCGGCATCCGCCGCCTGGACCCCACCGAGCGCCACCCGGGCATGATGGTCTCCTTGGCGGCGGAGTCGCTGGTGAAGCTCCTGGCCTTCCTGGCCGCCGGCGTGTTCGTCACGGGCGCCGCCTTCGGCGATCTGGGCCACTTCTTCGAGGAGCTCGACAAACTGCCGCGCCCCGCGAATTACCTGATGGTGGAGTCGGCGGCTGACGTCATCAACTACCTCGTGTACCTGCTGCTGGCCACCTCGGCGTTCCTGTTCCTGCCACGCCAGTTTCACGTCAGCGTGGTGGAGAACTCCGACGAGAGGCACGTCAAGACGGCTTCCTGGCTGACCCCGATCTATCTCATCGCCATCAACATCTTCGTGCTGCCCATGGCGCTGGGCGGCGTGATGACCATGCCCAAGGAGGTGCCCGATCAGTTCGTGCTGGCGCTGCCCATGGCGGCGGAGCTGCATGGCCTGTCGGCGATCGTGTTCCTGGGCGGCTTCTCCGCGGCGGTGGGCATGCTGATGGTCGAGACCATGACCATGTCGACCATGATCTCGAACCACCTGATGCTGCCGCTGATCGAGTCGCACCGCGCGCTCTGGTGGCTGCGCCGGCACCTGCTCGGCTCGCGCTGGGCCGCTGCCGCCTTCCTCATCCTGGCCAGCTACGGCTTCGAGGTGGGCATCGGTCAGTCGGTGATGCTGGTCAGCATGGGCATGCTGTCCTTCGCAGCCGTGACCCAGTTCGTGCCAGCGCTGATCGGCGCGCTGTACTGGCGCAACGCCAGCCGTGGCGGCGCCCTCAGCGGCTTGATCCTGGGCTTTCTCACCTGGAGCTACACCTTGCTCCTGCCTGCCCTGATCCGCAGCGAGTGGCTGCCGCAGAGCCTGCTGAGCGAGGGCCCCTGGGGCCTCGACTGGCTGCGGCCCGAGTCCCTGCTCGGCCTCGACGGCCTGAGCGGCCTGGCTCACGGCACGCTCTGGAGCTTGTTGCTCAACGCCATCGGCTTCGTGCTGGGCACCGCGCTGTTCCCCGCCAAGGCGGAGGAGCTGCGCGCCGCAGAGGAGTTCGCCGGGCACCACCGCGCGGCCAAGCTCGGGGCGGAGGAGGAAGTTGCCGAGATCGTGCTGGCGGAGCGCCTGCCCGCCCTGGAGAAGCTGGTCAGCCGCTACCACGCGCAGGCCGCCGCCGCCGCGCTGGTGCGAGCGGCCGTGGCCGAGGCCGGGTTGGCCGAGAAGCAGCTGCTCACCATCGCCGAGCTCTCGGAGCTGCACCAGACCATGGAGCGCTTGCTCGCCGGCTCGATCGGCGCAGCCGCCGCGCACACCGCCATGGACGCCGTGCGCACGTCCAACGCCAAGGAGTCCGAGGCGCTGGCCAAGATGTACGCCCGCATCCTGGCGGGCTTGAACATGGCCCCCTCCGAGCTGCGCCGCCGCATCGACTATCACGAGGAGAAGGAGGCGCTCCTGCGCGGCCAGGCCGCGGAGCTCAAGGCCAAGATGGAGCTGCTCGACCGCGAGGTGGAGGAGCGGCGCAAGGCCGAGCGTGCCCTGCAAGAGCTGAACGAGCAGCTCGAGGGCAGAGTCGCCGAGCGCACCAAGGCGCTGCGCGAGGCCCAGCGCAAGGTGGTGGACGCCGCGCACCAGGCCGGCCGCGCCGAGATCGCCACCAGCATCCTGCACAATGTGGGCAACGTGCTGAACAGCGTCAACGTCTCGCTCAGCACCATCTCCGACGTGGTGGCACGCTCGCGCCTGCCCCTGCTGCAGAAGACGGCCGCCCTGCTCAACGCTCACCTGGCAGACGTGGGCACTTTTCTGACCACGGACGCCAAGGGCAAGCAGATCCCCGCCTTCGTGGTGGCGGTGAGCGGCACCTTGAAGGACGAGCGCGAGAAGCTGCAGCGCGAGGTGGACCTGCTGACCAAGAACATCGAGCACATCAAGGTGATCATCTCGGTGCAGCAGTCACACGCCAAGACCTCGCGCGTGATGGAGCAAGTGGACGTGGAGGAGCTGCTGAACGACGCCGTGTGCGTCAACGCCGCGGGCCTCGATCAGGCGCGCATCCGCATCGTGCACCAGAGCGCCACCCTGCCGCGCATCACCATCGAGAAGCACAAGGCGCTGCAGATCCTGGTCAACCTGATCAGCAACGCCAAGCACGCCATGGCCGCCACGCAGGGCCGCGAGCGCGTGCTCACCCTGGGCCGGCGCCTGGTCGACGGCAAATTCGTGGAGATCAGCGTCGGCGACAACGGCTTGGGCATCCCCGCCGAGAACCTGCGCAAGATCTTCCAGCACGGCTTCACCACGCGCAGTGACGGCCACGGCTTCGGCCTGCACGGCTCGGCCATCGCCGCCACCCAGATGGCGGGCTCGCTGACAGTGACCAGCGAGGGCGTGGACAGGGGCGCAACGTTCGTCCTGCGCATGCCTGTCGATCCGCCGGCGCGCGGCGCCGCGACCGCGCAGAATGACGTGGACGAGCTCACCGAGAGCACCGATCGCCCCGAGCGCGCCAGCGCCTGAGCAAGAGCATGCGGGCGGGCGCCGCTCGCATGCTCGAAACGCTGCGCGGCCTGCGCCCGCCGCCTCACGCTGATTGAAACGGCCTGACGACTAGCGCCGCTTGTACGTGGCCTGCAAGAACGTCTGCCAGCTCTTCTGCTGATCGAACGAGTGCTCGATCTGAAAGTGGTAGGCCTTGCCGCCCGGCTCCAGCCGGTACGTGTAGCGCGCGGCTCCGCGCGGCGTCACCCGCTGCAACAGCAGAGTATCACCCTCGAACTTGCCGCGCGCCGGCGCGTCCGGCACGAACCCCATCGAGTCGACCCAGTACCAGGTGTATTCGCCCGCCTCCAGATCGTAGCCGAAGATACCGTGGCCCGAGAACGTGACCTTGCGCGCCTTCTCCTGGATGTAGTCCTGCAACACGAAGAAGCCGTCGAGATCGCTGCGCACGTGCAGCTTGCCCGTGGCGGTGCCCGCCGGCGCAAACGGTGACTCGGAGATCGTCTCCGTCCCTTCCCAGTCCCCGACGAACGCATACAGCTTCTTGTGGTGGTCGGTGAGCTTCGGCATCTCCATGGCACTCCTCCTCGCAGTTGGCTCCCGCCCCGCTCTAACTCGCCAGCCCCGGCCGGATCAATCCGCCCGAGCCGAGGGTGCGGCGCCATGCGCGCCGAGCTCAGGCGGCCGACGCGCTCGCCGGGCTCGGGCCACACTTCGGACGCAGCGCATCCCGCTGCTCGCGTGACAGCACCGTCACGGGACGGCTCGGCGCGCCGCTCGTGCGATCGAAGTACGGATGGGGCCAGGCTCGGCCCCCCAGCTTCCAGCCCAGCAGCAGCCGCAAGGAGTGCGCCATCAGGCTCAGCGGCATGCGCGTGGAGCCTGCCGGCGGCCCGCCGATGGCATATTGGCCGAGGATTGCGCCGCGCACCTTGCCGAACGCCTCGTCGCGCTCCTGCTCGGTGCCGCGCAACGTGGCCGCCACGATGCCCACGAACGGCAAGGAAGGCGTCATCGTGTTACCGAGCGGCGTGTTGCAGCAGCTCGCGTACCAGCGGTGCAGCCCCTTGGGTGAAAGGCGCAAGCCAACGATGCGCTCCACACCCTTGTCAAAGCTCAACGCGCGCGGCGCCACCTGCACCACGTCGGTGCCGCCCTTTGCGTCGAGCAGGTCCGCCCGGCCCAGGTAGTGCGCAAACGCCTGACAATCGTCACAGTAACAGATGGCACGGTTCACCGTGCTGGGCGACGCGCCCTTCACCCAGCCATGAACCTCCCCACAGCGACAGCTCAGCTCCACGTCTCGGGTCATGGCCGCGCACGCTAGCATGAGCCACACGCAAACGGAGCCAGCGCGGCGCGCTCGCGTTCCATCTTTACCCGGCAGCCCGCCTCTGGCACATTCATCACCCCGCGCCGGTCCGCGCGGCCCCCCTTCAATTGGGAAAGCACCCTCCGTGCAGGATCTCGCGTCGCCAGTCGTACGAGCAGCCAGCTGTCGTACGAGCAGCCAACTTCGGGTCGGAAGCAGAAGAAGGGAATGTTTCGCGAGCCCGAAAGAAAGGTCTCTCGTGCCACCCTCCTTTGCCGCTTCGCCCGCGCCGTCATCCCCGGTTTCCTCCGCCAGCCCTGCGCGCTCATTCTCGCTGCGCGTGCTGAAGGCCCGCGCGCGCCAGCTCCAGCGCACCCTGGGCATCACACATTGCGCGGCGCTCGATCTCGTCGCCCGCACGCAGGGCTTTGCCAGCTGGAGCTTGCTCGCAGCAAGGTCGAGTGCGTCCCAACAGCAGGTATTCCCGTGGGACGCAAGCCAGCTCTTCCAGCGCCTCCACGCCGGTGAGTCGCTGCTGCTCGGCTCTCGCCCCGGTCAGGGCAAGACCGCCCGCGCCGTGGCGCTCATCAGCCGTGCGCTGCGCCGCGGCCTGCCCTGCTGGTTCTTCTCCCTCGCCAATGACCCCACCGACCTCGCTCCCCTCTTCGCTCGCTGCGGCCAGCCCCATCCCTGCCCCGATAGCGCCTTCACCTTCGTGCACTCCGACGCGCTGTGCGCCGCCAGCATCATCGAGCACATCGGCACTCGCGCAGCCCCGCGCTCGCTGATCGCCATCGACTACCTGCAGCTGCTCGATCAGCGCCGCAGCGCGCCCGAGCTGGAGCAGCAAGTGCAGGCGCTGAGCGCCTTTGCCCGCCAGACCGGCTGCATCCTGCTGTTCCTCTCCCAGCTGCGCAGCGAGCTCGACGCCAGCGCCCGCGCGCCACTGCCGGCTGACGTGCGCCTGCCCAACCCTCTCGATCTGAAGGTCTTCGACCGACTCCTGCTGCTCCACGACGGCCGCGAGCGCCGGCACCGCGCCGGCTGAGCGCACGAGCGCCCGCACGGCTCCGCCCTGCCTTTGAAGCGGGTCGTGCGGGTGGGCTCGCCAGCACACGACGGCTACCGACTCCAGAATGTGCCCGCTGCGCGCCCGCATCGGCCCGACACGACTGCGCAGCATACATTCACTGCGCGCACCCCCTCACTCTCACGCTAGGCTGCCCGCCGTGAACGCCAGCTCGCCCTCCACCACCCCCCAGCGCAGCTCGCTACACGGCGCCGCACGCTGGCGAACGGCCCTCTGCGGCGCCGCGCTCTGCACCACCCTCGCCTGCGACTCCGGCAAGGTCGCGCCGCCCGCCAGGCCCCAGCCTGGCAGCGCCGTCCAGCAGGCGGCACCCCCCGCCATTCCGGCGCCCGCCGCGGCGAGCACGGAAGCGAGCAACGTACCTGCACTGGACGCATTGCGCCTCGGCCCGCTGCGCGAAGATGAAAAGGGTGGCCTGCTCGTCGTGCTGCTGCACGGCTGGCGAGCGCACGGCGATGACCTGGCGCCGCTCGCGCAGGAGCTGGCGCAGCCCAACCAGCGCTACCTCGTACCGGCAGCGCCCCTGGCCGAGCCCAACGGCGGGCGAGCCTGGTGGCGCCTGGATGGCACCACCCGCCCCGCCCACGCCTACCGCGATGAAGTGCCTGCAGGCCACCAGCAAAACCCACAGCTGCTCGCCGCACGCCAGGCCGTGCAGGCACTGCTCCGCGACGCGCAGCGCCGCTACGCCCCCGACGCCATCGCGCTCGCCGGCTTCTCCCAGGGCGCCATGCTCGCGCTCGACGTCGCGCTCGCCGCCGATCCCCCGGTGGCGCGCGTCGCCGTGCTCTCCGGCACGTTGCTCGTCGACTCCCTGCCCTCCTTGCGCGAAAAGCCATCGACCTTGCCGGCAGTGTTCGTGGCGCATGGCCGCGGCGACGGGGTGGTGCCGTTTGCTGCCGCCTCCGCCATCCCCACCGTCCTGTCCGCACATGGCTTGGGTGTCACGTTGCTTCCTTTCGACGGCGGCCATCAGATCCCGAGAGAAGTGGTCCGCGAGCTGCGCGCGTTCCTCGCCGGGGCAGCGCGCTAGCGTCCGAGGGTGAACGCCTCATCTACCGCGGCCCCGGAGAGGCGACGCTCTGCTGCTCCTTCACTCCGCCGCGGCCGCCAGGACGCTGCTGGCCGGAGTGCTGAGCACGCGCTGCCACTCCGAGCTCGGATCAAAGAAGGCCTCCGCGCTGTTGCGACCGCGTTCAATCAGCTCTTCGATGAAGGCGGGGCTGCGATCCAGCTTGGAGGGATAGTCGAGCTCCACGCCGCTCAGCTCCACCACGCGGATGCGGATGGGCTGATACCGCTCGGCCAGGACCGGGTACTGCTCGAGCAAGCGGTTGATCCGATGAACGAAGAACAGCTCCTGTCCGAGCGACAGGTTGCCGGCGAGCTCGTTGCGGCGATCCGTGATTTCCTTCAGGCTGCGTGGCTCGCGCGTCCGGCGCTGCGGATTGATCTGGACCAGCCAGATCTCGTCAGGGCGTGCCTCGAGATCCGTGAACTCGCGCACGGGCGGATTGCTGGTGAACAGCCCATCCCAGCACAGGTGGCGGCCTGCCTTCACGGCACGGAACAGGGGCGGCACTGCCGCCGAGGCGATCAGGCCGTCGTAGCTGAGATCCTCACCGCTGAAGATGACGCGATCGCCGCACAGTACGTCGGTGGCGCCGATCAGCAGCTTCGGCTGCGCGCGGTTACCGCTCAGCTCTTCCAGATCCAGGTGCGTGCGCAACAGGCGCCGCAACGTCAGCTCTGCCAGCGGCTCGTACAGATAGGGATTCAGGTCGACCGTGATGGGCAGGCGCGACAACCACACCCCCCAGAAGTTGGAGACGGCGTCCACCCAGTCGTGCACCTTCAGGTCGCGCCAGAAGCCGAGCAACCTATCGACGGCCTCGCCGGGACCGCTGGACACCAGCCCGCGCCAGGCCAGCGATGCGCACATCGCGCCGCCCGACGTACCGCTCAGGGCGATGAGCTCGAAGCGCTCCCGACATCGCTCGCTCAACAACTGCGCCAGCACGCCGGCAGCGAACGCCGCATGGCTGCCACCACCCTGACAGGCGATGGCGACTTTCGGAATCGTCATGTTTACCCCTCCTTCGGAATTGGACGGCCGACACTAGCGCAGGTCGCGCCCCGCGCAATGGTTGACGGGCAGGGCAGGCTGCCTCGGCAACCCTGCTCGTGACAGATGAGCCTTTCCCGTGCGTCCGCGCAGCCCCGTCACCCCAACGTCACCCCCCACTATCGCGCCCGCCATCGGGCGCCGCTGTACCCCTGGTGAAGGCGGTGATGTACCACTACGTGCAGCCCGGGCGCTCGGCGCCGCCGCATTTCCGGTACTTGCCGCTCGACTCGTTCCGGCGCCAGCTCGACCATTTTCAGAGCAACGGGCACATCGCCTCGCAGGCAGAGCTGGAGCACGCGCTGGCCACGGGCAGGCCGGAGCCCGGGGCGGTGGTGCTGACGTTCGACGATGGGCTGCGCGACCACCATGACTACGTGCTGCCGGAGCTGCGGGCGCGGGGGCTGTGGGCGCTGTTCTACGTGGCCACCTTGCCGCACACCGATGGTCACGTGCTGGACGTGCACAAGGTGCACCTGGCGCTCGGGCGGCGCGGGGGGCGGCGGGTGCTGGAAGAGCTGGAGAACGTGATCCGCCCGGAGATGCTGGAGCCGGGGTACGTGGCGCAGCTCTCCGGCGCCATCTACCGCGGGCACGTGGAGGATGAGGCCACGGCGCTGGTGAAGCGCTGGCTCAACTACTACCTGAAGCTGCAGCATCGCAGCTTCGCCTGTGAAGAGGTGTTCCGGCGCAGCGGAGGTGACGCGGCGCGCGACGTGGAGCAGCACTACGCGAGCGGGCCGCAGCTGCGCGCGATGAGGGCGGCCGGGCTCGGCATCGGGGCGCACTCGATCAGCCATCCTTTGCTGAGCCAGCTCTCCGACGCGGAGCAGGAGCGCGAGGTGCTGGGCTCGATCCACGCGCTGGGCGAGCTGCTGGGCGAGCCGGTGACCAGCTTCTGCTTTCCGTATGGGGGCGAGCACAGCTTCAACGCGCACACGCTGGCGCTGCTGCAGCGCGCGGGCATCCGCTGCTGCTTCTCGCTCGAGCCGCGTGACATCAGCGCGGCCGATCTGCAAGACCGCCCGCTGGCTCTACCGCGCTACGACTGCAACCAGTTCCCGCACGGCACCTCGCGAGTCGGTCCCGAGCGAGGTTGAACCGACACGCGAGCTGCTCTGGGTCGCACAACGACACGCAAGAATCCGCTCTTTCTCACAACTGCCAGCTGCCATGACCGACCATCGAGTACGTCTCCGGGGTGGGGACGCAGCTAGACAGCCAAGCGAGGAGAAATCATGAGCAAGCTAGAGTCGGAGTTCACTGGTGCGCGCGAGCTGAGCGACGCGGAGTTGATGCAGGTTCAGGGCGGCGGCCTCCTGGGTGACGCCTGGAACTGGGTGAAGGACAAAGTGGGAGACGCGGCGGATGCGGTCTCCGATGCCTTCAAGAACCCGGTCGGGACGCTGAACAAGCTCGTCGGAGTGGTGGACTGGATCCGGCGCCATTACCCGGCGCCGCACTACTGAGCGGCTCCTCCGAGCGACTCTTCTGAGCGATCTCGGCGGCGGCGCGGCGAGCCCACAGCTCACTCGCCGGACAGCGCGACATACGTCGCCGCGCACGGCTCGCCGCTGAGCGGGCACTCGTAGCGCCGCCCGCCGCCGGGTAGCTCCGAAACCAACCCAAATCCCAGCTTCGGGTACAGCTCCGCCACAGGGGCGTTCTTCTGGGTCGGCAGGTAGTCGCCCACCAGCTTCTGAAAGCCGCGGTCGCGGGCAAACGCCCACAGGTGCTGGAACATCGCCTGTTCCACGGTGCGGCCCATCGCGCGGCAGGAGAGCAGCCAGGTATCGATCGTGAGCTCACCTGCCGCGCCGGGCGCCGCGAACAACACGCCGACCAGGCCGTAGTCCCCGTGCGCGTCGGACAGGCGAAAGGCGCGCACGTAGGCGTCCGGGCGCGCGAGCCACTGCTCCAGCGCCGCGCGCTGGTGGCGGCGGGTGGTCAAGTTGAACTGGTTGGTCTTGGCGAGCAGATCGAGCACGCGCTCGCTGCTCTGAGGGTCCACGCGCTGCGCCACCAGCAAGAGCTGCAGCTGCCGATAGTACTCCGCCAGATCCGGCGCCGCGCTGCGGGCCTGCTGGCGCTCGCGCTCGCTGCGGTAAAACTCCTGCCGCTCGCGATCTTCCGCGCCGGAGCGCACGATCAGAAAGCGGCCGCTCTCCACCAGCTGCGGCACCAGCTCGATGGGGTCGCCGGGCCACTCGGGCACGTGCACCTCGGGGAAGGCGTGGCGGATCTCGCCGCGCTCCAGCTGATGGTCGTCCAGGAAGGCCACGGCAGTGGGGCTCAGGTTGAGCTGCTCCAGGATGGAGCGCAGCGCCTCGGACTTGGGCCGCCAGCTGATCTCCACGGCGGCGAAGCACGAGAGCGAGAGCAACATCTCGCGCCGCTGGAACACGGGCAGCGCGTCCTCGGGGTTGTTCTTCGAGCAGATGGCCAGCAGCACGCCCTGCGCGTGCAGGCCGAGCAAGAAGCGCTGCAGCCGCAGGTACGGCAGGCCTCCGCCGCGCGGATCGAGCTCGACGTTCTCGGGGCCGACCTCGCCCACCACGCCGCCCCACAGGGTGTTGTCCAGGTCCACCACCAACAGCTTGACGGGGCGCGCGAGCAAGGAGCTGATGAAGCGCGCGAGGTAGTCGGCGTGCAGCGCGCTGCGATCCGGATGCCAGGGCAGCTTGCTGCTCTGCAGGTATTGCCCGGAGTACCAGGTGCTGCTGCCGGCGCGGCGGATCAGCGGCTCGAGATCCACGAGCAGGCAGCCCTCCAGGCGCTCGCGCAGGCGCTGGTTCACGGCGCTGCGGAAGGCGTACGCCCACACGCCCGTGTCCAGCTCCTCTGCCAGCGGCTCCGGCAGGGTCACCACGAACTCCGCGCGGAGCCGCGCGCGCGCGCCGAGGATGCGCTCGGCGATGCCGTCGGCAAGCTCCACCGGTGACGGCGCCGCGCCGCGGAAGGCCAGCAAGCAGCTGGAGAGCGAGAGCAACACCACGTCGGCAGCGAACTCGCTGAGCCCGGAGTCGGGCGCGAGCAGCTCGCGCTCCCACTGATCGTAGTCGGCGGCGTACAGGGTGCTGCTCACACCGCGCGCGGCGAGCGCCAGCGGCAGCGCCGCCACCAGGAACTGGCTGGTGTGATTGGCGAGCACGGCGATGCGCGCCTCGCGCACGCAGCCCAGCTTGCGCTGCTCGGGCGTGCTCTCGCGCCAGCGCCGTGACAGGCGCAGCAGCGCGGCGAGCGGCAGCTCGGGCGAAAACGCCGCGTGTGGCGGGGCCTCCGCCAGCCCGGACTCGGGCGCCGCTGCCGTGCTGGGTGCGGGCTCAGACATTGGGACGATCCTGGTCGCCGTCGGAGCGCGTCACGTACAGGTCCTCCAGGCGCTCGGGCCCGGGGAGCGCGGACCAGAGCTGCAGGTTCTGCGGATCGGCGCCGAGCTCCACCGGGTTGAGGCGGCTGGCGAGCACGCCGTGCGGCAGCCGCACCATGCCCAGCTTCTGCGCGAGAGTGCCGAGCGCGCCGCTGCTGCAATACAGGTCCGCGAACACGGCGCCGCCGCGCGCCAGCGCAGCCAGGGCCGCACCCAGCGCCGCCGCGGCGTCGCGCTCGCCCTGGGCGCCGGCGGGCGCAAACAGCTCGACGATGCGGCCCACCTCCACCGTGGCAGCGCCGCTGGTGCGCTCCTTGCGATACACGCAGACGGCAGGCCGCGTGAGCTCTCCCGCCACCGCCACCTGGTAGCGAAACACGGGATGCTCGAAGTAGCGCCAGCGCAGGTATGCGGCACTGCGCAGGGTGCCGAAGTGCACGCCCTCGTACAGCGACCAGTCGGGGGCGTACGCGGAGAGCTCCGTCACGGCGAGCGGGCGTGCGCCAGCGGCTTGCCGGCGCGGTGCCGGGGCCATGAGCAGGGCGCGCGCCTCGGCGGGGGCGCCGGGGCAGAGCAGCGGCTCCGCTCGGGCGGGGTCGAGCAGGGTCACGAAGCGCGGCAGGTCG
>JAICQL010000097.1 GCA_025937895.1 Polyangiaceae bacterium
GAATCGTTGACGTTGATCGCCGGGAACGGAAGCTCGCCCTTCTTCTGCATCTCGTACAGGCGGTGCACGCCCGTCGTCGTCTCCTCGCTGACGCCGCGCACGTTCTTGCAGATGCGCTCCCACTTGCCGGGCGACTCTTTCTGCAAGCGCCGCAGCAACTCCAGGAACACCTTGCCCTCCTCGGACTCGTCTGCAGCGGGCTGCGGCACGGCGCCGGCACGGTTGAACTCGGCGCCCTTCACGATGAGCAACGTGGCGTCGCCACCGTCATCCACGATCAGATCGGGACCGCTGCCATCGGGCCACGTCAGCATCTCGTCCGTGCACCACCAGTACTCCTCCAGCGTCTCGCCCTTCCAGGCGAACACCGGCACGCCCTTCGGCTTCTGCTGCGTGCCCGTGCCCACGACGACCGCAGCCGCCGCAGAGTCCTGCGTGCTGAAGATGTTGCAGGAGGCCCAGCGCACGTCCGCGCCCAGCGCCACCAGGGTCTCGATCAGCACGGCGGTCTGCACGGTCATGTGCAGAGAGCCGGCGACCTTGGCGCCCTTCAGCGGCTTCTGTGCCCCATGCTCGGCGCGCAACGCCATCAGCCCCGGCATCTCCTGCTCGGCCAGCCGAATCTCCTTGCGACCCAGCTCATGCAGAGCCAGGTCGGCGACCTTGAACGGAAGCCGTGCCCCCGCAGAGGTTCGGGCGGCGGTGCTCTCGTTCAATGAAGACTCGCTAGTTTGCATCGTCATGTAGCTCCTTGTGGGAGTCGCCAGCTGCGTGGGACCTCCCCATGAACGGACTGGCCTATAGCCCACCAGCTACGGGCTCGCACGCATAAAACTCGAGCGAGGCGGCAGGCCCGAGCGAGGCAGCGTGCTCAGAATGTCCCGCTGGCCGCGAGCGACGGCAAGAGCACGATGGTGTCGTCGGGCTTTGTGCCGGCCCAGGTGAAATCCTGGAGGAAAGTCGCCAGCACGTCGAGGCTCACCCCCGCCGAGATCTCCCGCAAGACCCCGACCCAGCGCGAGTCCCCGCCCGCGCGCCACGTGCCATTCAGGCTGGCGCCACCCAGCAGCGTCTGCAGCGGCGACACCTCGCGATCGCCCGACCAGTACTGCCCGCGCGGGCCCGTCGCGGGCTCCCCACCCGTGTAGTCATCGCTCCAGAAGCTGGCGCCAGATTGCACGTAAGCGCGCCCGTGCACGAGCAACCGCAGCCAGGGGCGCAGGTAGCGCTCCGCGCTCAGCTCCACGGTCAGGCTCTGCAGCTCCCACGAGTCTCGATAGACGCGGCTCGACATGCCGAACGCCGTCTCCAGACTCTTGGCGTAGTACTTGAGGGAGAGCCCCAGGGCGGCGCGGCGGCGGTCCTCCGGGTGATTCTCCTGCGCGGCCTGCCCCGTCGGCCCGATCACGACCTGGCGATAAGGGTTGCCCAGGAAGCCGTGCTGCAAGCCGCCCGTGAAGACGAGCTGGGTGGCGAGCACGGGGGTCCAGGTCTGGGTCCAGGCCAGGCGGAAATTGTCCAGGCTGATATCGAGGCTCTCCACGCGCTCCGAGCTCGTGAAGCAGCCCTCCGAGCTGTCCAGACCCTGCCGCAAGGTGGTCGGCAGGTTGCGCTGGCGCAAGCTGCAGACCTCGTCGAAGCCCTTGGAGTAGCCGATCTCCACGTCGGTGTTGCGCTGCAAGAAGTCCGTGCCCGCGGACAGCGAGAAGGCGTTGGAGCGATAGTCGTTCTCCGTGCCGTAGGTGTAGGAGCCGCTGAAGCGAGTGTGCTCGCGCTCGATGGCGAAGCCGCCCGAGGCGATCTGCCGGAACTCCTGCACCGAGGCGCGGCTCACGATGTCCGGCACGGACGCCAGCAACGGACCAGCCTTGACCGCCTCGCTGGCGCCCGTCACCGCGTCAGCCTCATACGAGGCAAACACGCGCAGTGAGTCGCTGGGCGACGCCTGCACGCTGAGCGCCGGGTTGTATATGGTCATGTTGCTCGAGGCGGACGGCTCGTGAAAGATCTGGGTGCGCAGATCCACCTCCGCCACCTGCCCGCTGCCGGGCGGCGCGTGCAGGGTGAGCGCTCCGCACAGCAGCGTGGCCGCCGCTCCGCGCCTCAGTTGCATCCACAGCCCCCGCCCTGCACCGAGCCCGCTCCGCTCGAGCCCTCACGGTTCTCCAGGGCGTGCTCCAGGGCGGCCCGGGCGTGCGCGTCAGCTCCGAATTGCATGATGGGGTCGGCGAGGATGGCGCGCTGCTCGGGCCGCACGGTCACGCAGCTCTGGCCGAGCAGCAAGGCGAGGGCAGCGATCGGAAGCACCCGCGAAGTTCTCTGGCTGTGATCCATGGTTTTCCGCCTTCTGCTCCTGCTCGCCGTCAAAAATAGCTGCCGAGGCCCCCCACGAAGCTCAGCGCGTTACGGTATGCGGCCGCGTCGAACAGCACCGTGTTGTTCGCCTCCAGGCGCAGGGTGATGCGCCAGCGCAACGAGACCAGCAGGCCAGCGCCTGCCCGGCCGTGAAACAGCGTCTGCTTGCGCAGCAAGAACGCGTCGTCATTCGGCATCGTGGTGAAGCCGCCGGCGCCGACGCTGACGAAGGGCGCCACGGCCCAGTCCGGGGTCAGGTTCACCGTCGCGCCGGCGCCATAGAGCAGGCTGCGGCCGGCGTTGCCCATCACCAGACCTGCGTACGGCTCCAGCGCCAGCGCGCGGGTCAGCACCAGCGCCGGCTTGATCTCCGCGTAGCCGTCGCCGTCAAAGACGCCGCCGGTCATGGCCAGGCCGCCGTGCGCAGAGGCCAGCGGCGGTGGAGCGAACACGCCCGGCGCAGCCGCTCCCTCGGCGCCCACATCGCTGGCCAGCAAGGTATCTGCAGTATCACCCAGCAGATAAGCCGTGCGCCCGTCCGCCAGGTACACGCGCAGCCAGTGCCCCGTGCTCTCCCGCCCTTGCACGAAGAAGGTGTCACCCCGCTCGGCGCGCTCGATCACGCGGTACGCCAGCCCGGGCCCCGCGCGCAGCTCGCTGCTCGAGCTCACCACGCGCGCCACCGTATCCAGCTCCTGATCTCGCTCGGCCACGCTCTGCGCGTGAGCGGGTGCGCTGCTGCTGAGCAGCGCCAGGGCCGAGACGCCCGGGCCGAGCAAGGCGGCGGTGCGCCCTGCGACGAAGCGGCCGAGCCCCCTCATCTGCTCGAGTACCTCGCTCCCCAGGTGCGGATCACCTCCGCCTCTTCGGAGCTCAGCTCGAAGACCACGCGCGGGTGCGCGATGTCACTGGTGGGGCGGTTCAAGAGCGGCGAGCGGTCGGGGTCTACTTCCATCTGCAGCTGCGCGGACTGGTAGTTCTGCTGCGCCGCGGGTGGCGCGCCGGAGCCGAGCAACTGCCCGTCGATACACTGCTCCGCTGCCAGCGGCGCGTAGTCGGTCAAGCGCAGGCGCTGTCGGTTGAAGTGACAGCCCTGAGCGGACTCACCGCGGGCTGGATCGCCGGCCCCGCACCCCTGCTGGAACAGCATGGGCTCGACCTGGCAGTAGAAGAAGTTGTCGTCGTAGACCACCTCTGCCACCTGGAAGTTCTCGCCCACGTCGAGCGTGCAGGCGCACGGCAGCAGCAGCACCATCGCGGCTCGAGCGGAGTGCAGGAGGATCGCCTTCTTCGACATCACTCGCGGATCGTCGCTGGGAGCACTGGGTCAGCGGAGCAGAATGCCCCTGGCGCTCATGCGGACGATTCGCCGTCACACCTAAGTGCTGGGCCAGGGCGCTGGCGCCGACAGCCCGGGCCGTCAGGGGCCCGCCGCTCCAGTCGCGCCGCCTGCGACCGTTCGGTGCTGCCGTGTTCCGTTGCGAGCCCCCCGCCAGCCGAAGGAGCGCCTGCTACGCGGTGTTGCAGGGAAATCTCCCACTCCAACCGGAACGCGCTTGCTGGCTCCAGCGCATCCGGCTAAGTGTTGGCCGCTTCGCGCGCCGGCTGATAACGTGTGCTGGCTGGCGATTTTTCATCGCAATTCCGCTCTTCCCCGGTCTACACCCGATGTCCGTCCCAGCGCTTCGACAGGGGTCAGACCTTTTGTGGATGCCACTTTCGGACGTTGGTCCTGCAGGCGTTGACGGCTCCATGGGCTTCGACCGGTCCCCATCGTCCAGTCTCTATCCAACTCTGACTCCTGCCGCCCTGGCCCCTCTGTCTGAGTCCAGCGCGCTGGCTCCTCGTTGCGTCCAACGCTGGTTCCTTTTTGCGTCCAAACGCTGGTTCCTTTTTGCGTCCAAGCGCTGGTTCCTTTTTGCGTCCAAGCGCTTTGTGGCCCTGGCGCTCTTCGTTCTGCAGCAGGCTGCGGCCGCTGCCGAAGGGCTCGCACAGTCTTTGCTCGTGGTGTCCGTCCGGAATCCGGAGATGAAATGATTCGCAGCTACTGGTACTTTGCCCCCATCGCCGTGGCGGTAGGGCTAACGGCCCTGGGCCCCTACGGGTTGCCCCTCACCGTCGTCGGGCTCGCACTCGGAATCTTCTTTGGCACTGTCTCGATTCGCGGTCACCTGCTCAGGCCGGCTAACTCGCGCTCCACGTCAGCAACGGACGCAACCAGCACCCCGCCGGGGGCATAGCCGCTGCGGTTGGCGCGGATGAATAGCGATCCGCCTCCGCCATCCACACGGCGAGCGCATGAGCGCTCGGCCGAGGGCCTGCGTGGCCTGCGTGATCTGTCGGAGTTCAGCCTGCAAGATATCGACGCCGTGCGGCTCATCCTGCAGGGCGACTCGGTCATCGACTGGCATCGGCTCAATCTCACCGATCGGCAGCAGGCCGCGGACTTCATCCGCAATCACGAGCTCGATCCGGATGACGAGCGCGACGTCGAGTACATCACGGCCCTGAAGGAGCAGGCGATCGGGTACCTGCGCCGCAACTTCAACCTGGCCTTCCCCAAGCCCGTGCAGCAAGCGCGCGCCGAGGATCTGGTGATCATGGCGTCCGGCAGCGGGCACCGGCAGCAGGCCGCGTGCACGGTGTTGAAGGCCATGCAGATCATCAACCACACCAACGGTCGCGAGCTCTTGTTTCGCCTGCCAGTGAGCGATCGTGACCTGTTCCACCTGGTCGAGGAGAAGGTCTATCGCGTGGTCGGGACCATGCTGAGCGAGGGCTTTCCCATCACCGAGTTCGTGGGCGGCCGCAAGAACCTCGACTCGACGTACACCAAGCTGCTGTCCAAGCCGGAGTCCTCGGCGGTTGCGCTGTACGACAAGCTGCGCTTTCGCATCGTGACCCGCCAGCGCGAGGATCTGCTGCCGATCCTGCTGTATCTGTCGGAGCGCCTGTTCCCCTTCAACTATGTCGTGCCCAAGCAGAGCACGAACACGATGTTCCACTTTCGCAGCTTCTGCGAGAGCCATCCCACCCTGAAGAAGTACATCTCGAAGTTTCAGGGCCCCGTGGAAGACGCGCTGACCCCGGGAGACAATCGCTTCAGCTCGCCCGCGTACCGGACCATCCAGTTCGTCGCCGACGTGCCGGTGCGCGTACCTGCCCACATCATGGAGCTCGCGCCGCCAGGCTCGGGCAACCTGGGTCCCATCGTCTACATGCTGTGCGAGATCCAGCTGCTCGACGCGGAGACCGAGGAAGCGAACGAGACGGGCAGCGCCAATCACGAGGCGTACAAGCAGCGCCAGCGGGAGGCGGTCCACCGGCGAATCCGGCTCGGAGCCCGGCTGCCGCGGGACCCAAGCTCGTCGAAAGGTTGAGCGCGGCCTTTACGGCCGCGGACCCGGACGGTAGGAGATCAGGCATGTGGCTGACACGTGCCAAGCTCCCCGGTCTCGCAACCGCGATTGTGCGATCGCTGCTGGAGCCCGCCCTGATCGAGACCGAGCAGCGCGAAGGCGTGCAGGCCGACATCCTGGCGGTGCTCGAGCAATACTTGCGAGACGAGGCTGACATCAGCACGCGCGCTCGCGACCTGGCTGCCAAGCGCGGCGGCGGCGCCACCGAGCTGAGCCGCATCAGGCGCGAGCTGGCCCGGCAGCAGGGGGTTGGAGTCGGAGACGACGCGATCGACTACGTGCTCACGCAGCTGCTCGAGATGCTGATGCACTCGGGCAACGTGGATGAGATCTTCGCTCAGGACCACGAGCTGAAGCTGGCCATGCGCACCCCCCTGCGCAAGGAGCAGGCCGCTGCCGAGCAGATGGACGAAGCGGTGCGAAAGCGCATGAAACACGTCGAGGAGGGCTCGTCTCAGTGGGAGATCGAGTACCAGCGGCTGCGGGAAGAAGTCACGCGCCGGCGAACGTGAGAGCGCGCCGATGCGCAGCATGACGGGCTTTGGCCTGGCAGAGCACCCGCTCGGCGCCGGGAAACTGTGTGCGGAGGTGAGATCGCTCAACCACCGCTTTCTCGAGCTGCGCGTGCGCCTCCCGATGGAGATCGCCGATCATAGCTTCTTCGTCGAGCAACTCTGTCGCGAGCGGCTGGGCCGTGGCCGCTACGACGTGAGCGTGCGGCTGGAGGGCAACGCCCTGCCCGCGCCCGAGCTCGATCTGGATCGCATCCGCAGCGCGTATCGCGCCCTGCAGCGGGTTCGCGATGAGCTCGCGCCGGGCAGCGAGCTGCCGCTGGGGCTGCTGGCGGGCTTACCGGGGCTCTTGACCAGCCCTGCCGCGGGCGATCCGGAGCCGGTGCGAGCAGCTCTGCGCAGCATCATCCACGCCGCCCTACACAGTCTCGACGAGATGCGGGCTGCCGAGGGCGCGCACCTCACCAATGAGCTACGGGAGCGCGTGCGGCTTGCGCGAGGCCTACTCGGCGAGCTCGCGCGGCAGGGCCCGGCGTTGCTGGAAGCCCAGCAGAAGCGGCTCGAGCAGCGCCTGGCCCGCTGGGTCAACGGAGCGGAAGCGCTGGACCCGAGTCGCGTGGCCATGGAGATAGCGGTCCTGGTCGACCGCTGCGACACCACCGAGGAGCTGGTGCGCTTGGAGAGTCATTTCGAGCAGTTCGAGACGCAGCTACATGCCCCCGGTCCGAGCGGCAGAAAGCTCGATTTCCTGCTGCAGGAAATAGGGCGCGAAACGAACACGATTGGGGCAAAATGTCAGGACGCCAGCCTGTCCCACCTCGTCGTCGCCCTCAAGGCAGAGATCGAACGACTGCGGGAACAGGTACAGAACGTCGAATAGTCCTCGAATAGTTCTCGAAATAGTCGCCGAACAGTCCTCGATAGCATCAAAAGCATTTTCAATTGATGGCCCTCCCGGCAATCCCCCGAGACACGTCCATGGAAGAGCGCGCGCGATCCCCGGTACTCCTGATTGTTTCTTCGCCTTCCGGGGCGGGCAAGACAACGCTGACCAATGCGCTGCGTGCGCGCGTGCCCGGGGTCAACTTCAGCGTGTCGCATACCACGCGCAAGCCGCGCAGCAACGAGCAGCACGGGCGTGAATACTACTTCGTCGAGCAACGCGAGTTCCGCGATCTGATCGAGCGCGATGCGTTCCTGGAGTGGGCGCTCGTGCACGGCAACTACTACGGCACGAGCCGCAGTGAGGTGCAGCGGGCTGGCGGCTGCCGGGCGCTGCTGTTCGACGTCGACTACCAGGGCGCGCGGCAGATCCGCTGCGCAGAGCCGGACGCCGTCACGGTGTTCATCCTGCCGCCGGACATGCCCACCCTGGAGGCGCGCCTGCGCGGCCGTGCCAGCGAGGACGAGAGCGCGGTGAAGCGCCGCTTCCAGGCGGCCAAGGACGAGATCGCGCACTACGGGTTCTTTGACTACGTGCTCGTGAACGATGACCTGGAGCGCGCGATCCTGCAGCTGATCGGCGTGCTGCTGGCGGAGGAGTGCCGGCGCAAGCGCGGCGCCTCCAGGGCCGAGCAGTTGCTCAATGACGTACGTGGCTTCGGCGGCACCACCCCGCCCCGATGAACCAGGTGAAACGGCAGCAATCGCCGGCCTGGTCGCTGCCAGGCGGACGCTGACCATCCGCGCGGATTGCCGGCGACATCCGAGCCGTGGTAGCGGCTGCTCGTGGCATACGTTCTAGGCGTCGTCGGTGGCAGCGGGATCTATGATTTGCCGGGGCTGGAGCGCGTCTCCACCCATGGCGTGACCACGCCGTACGGGTCGCCCAGCGCCGCCATCGTGCGCGGTGAGCTGGCTGGCACCGGGCTGCTATTTTTGCCCCGGCACGGCGCGAAGCATCAAATTCCACCGCATCAGATCAACTATCGCGCCAACATCTACGCGCTCAAGCAACTCGGCGCGACCCACGTGGTCAGCATCTCGGCAGTCGGCTCCATGCGCGAGGAGATCGAGCCGGGTCACGTCGTCATCGTGGACCAGTACATCGATCTGACCAAGCGCCGGCCCAGCACTTTCTTCGAAGACGGGGTCGTGGGTCACGTGTCTTTTGCCGATCCGGTCTGCCCGTTGCTGGCCAGCGCCGTTGCAGAGGCAAGCCAGGGCGCAGGGGCCCGCGTGCATCGCGGCGGCACCTATGTCTGCATGGAGGGCCCGCAGTTCTCCACGCGCGCGGAGAGCCGGCTGTACCGGCAATGGGGCGTGAGCGTGATCGGCATGACTGCCATGCCGGAGGCCAAGCTGGCGCGCGAGACAGAGCTGCCGTACGCCACCATGGCGCTCGCCACTGACTATGACTGCTGGCACGAGTCGGAGGGGGACGTGGACGTGCAGGCCATCCTTGCCGTGCTGAAGCAGAACGCCGATCTGGCCAAGCGCACCGTGGCGCGGCTCACTGCCCTGCTGCCACCTCCGGAGCGCAGCCCGGCATTTGGCGCCACCCGTCACGCCGTCTTGACCCCAGCGAGCGCCCTTCCGCCCGACGCTGCGGCCCGGCTGTTTTGGCTCCGGAGCTAGCTCGGCTCGGCGCCTCTGCCATCCGGGCCGGGGCTCGGTACCCCTTGACCGGGCCCCCGTTTGTGGGGTTGAACTCGCGCGATGAGCAGCACCGAACTCGACGTCGTGGGCGTGGGCAACGCCATCGTGGACGTCCTGACCCGGACCGACGATGAGTTCCTCGCCCGTCACGGCTTGATCAAGGGCGCCATGCGCCTGATCGACGAGCGGGAGGCGCAGTCGCTGTACGAAGCCATGGCTCCCGGGCTGGAGACGTCGGGAGGATCAGCCGCCAACACCATGGCGGGCGTTGCCTCGCTCGGTGGCCGCCCCGCGTACATCGGCAGGGTCAAGCAGGATCAGCTGGGAGAGATCTTCTGTCACGATCTGCAAGCGCTGGGCGTGCACCTGGCGGTGCCCGCGTCGACGATCGGCCCGGCCACGGCGCGCAGCTTGATCCTGGTCACCCCGGATGCTCAGCGCACGATGAACACGTACCTCGGCGCATGCGTCGATCTCGGTCCGGAAGACATCGACGAGGCTCTCGTGCGGCGGGGCAAGATCACCTATCTCGAGGGCTATCTCTGGGATCGCCCGCGCGCCAAGCAGGCCTTCTTGCGTGCGGCGCAGGTGGCCGCCGCAGCGGGGCGCCAGGTAGCGCTCTCGCTGTCCGACAGCTTCTGCGTCGACCGCCACCGCGATTCATTCCTGGAGCTGGTGAAGGAGCACGTCGACATCCTGTTCGCCAACGAGGCCGAGGTGAAGAGCCTGTACCAGACAGACTCCTTCGAGAGCGCCGCTCAGCAAGCCCGCGCTCACACCTCGCTCGCCGTCTTGACCCGGGGACCGCGCGGCAGCGTGCTGCTCTCTGGCTCGGAGCACGTCGAGATCGCGGCCGAGCCGCTGGAGCGCCTGGTCGACACCACGGGGGCCGGGGATCTGTACGCCGCGGGCGTGCTGTTCGGCATGACGCACGGCTATTCGCTCGCGGAGTCAGGGCGGCGCGGCGCGATCGCCGCGGCCGAGGTCATCAGTCACTACGGCGCGCGGCCCGAGGCGCAGCTGGCAGAGCTCACGCAGCGCACCCTGCATCCCCCCGCCCTCTGAAGGGGCGTGCCTCTTCCGCGAGCTCGGCCCTGTCCAGCCGGGAGTCGCTATCGATCATCGCGTCCTTGTCGATCAGGATGCGCGTGGCCGGGCCCAGCAAACGGAAGCGCTCGTCTGCGACCAGCGCGCTCAGCTCTTTCGGGTTGGTGATACCCAGGTCGATCAGCGCGAGCATGTAGCCGTCGGCGGCACCGTACGCTCTACCGAGTGGCACACCCGCTGCGCCCTTCTGATGGAGTGCGAAGGCCTCCGCCAGGAGTCTTCTGAGCGTCGCGAGCCAGGTGTCGGCGGCAATGTGGGACATGTGTGGTTTTTGTCTCCTTGCCACAGCAAGTACCCGTCCCGCGCGGCGCGGGCCAAATTTGGACGCGCTCAGGGCCTTGGCGGTGACGGCTCGCGCTTGCGAGCGCCTGCTGGAGCCGCCCTGCTCGCCCCCACGGATGGGCTGCCAGGAGCTGCGCGCGGGCTACGGCGCACCGCACCCCGACCATTCCAGCTTTCGAGCAACTCCTCCGCCAGCCCCAGCAAGCGCTCGAGCTGGGCGCGGCTCACCTGCACGTGACCGGAGATGCGATCGCCGCTCGAGGTCAGCTCCAGGCGATCGATGAACGCGATCGAGCGCATGCCCAGCAAGGCGCCGAGCGCGCCCAGGTCGGGATTGGTGAGCGTGTTGATCGCCGCGCTCATGTTGCGCGCGTGCGCGCGCGCTTGCTGCGGGTCGGCATCCTGAGCCGTCAGGGTCACACTGGCGCCGCCGCTCTCCAGCGGGGTCACGTCGACGCGTAGCCAGACAATGGACTCCGGCAAGGTGAGCGGAGTGCCGCGCAACGCGTGGCTGGGCGACTTGACGTGCAGCACCACGGCGTGGCTGCCGTCCGGCGCGGGAAACCTGGCGGGCGGCGCAGCCAGCAGCTGCTTCTGCAGGTGCAGGGGCGCCACCACCAGCAGATTTGAGCTCGGCAGCACGAACAGCCGCTCCGCGCGGTCGGCGTGAGCCCGTGCCGCCGGGAGCTTGGAGCTCAGCCAGCGCCCCTTCGGCGGCCTGCGCACCAGGCGATCCACCGCCTTGCGCACGGGCTCACGACCGAGCCGGTGCTGGATGATGGCCACCAGATCGGCGGAGCGCCGGAACTCCGGGCCCACCACCAGCATGCGGTTCAGGTCCCGAATCGGATCGATCTCCGCCGATTCAAAGAAGCTATTCCACTGAGGAAAGGCGGCCAGCAGCTTGCCGATGCGCGCTCCGAGCGGGTGCTCGCGCACGCGCTCGCTCAGGAGCAGCAAATTGACGTTGGCGTTGCTGTCGATCAGCTCCGTCTGCACACCCGACAGGGCCACCGGGTGTGCGCTGTCCGGCT
Source organism: Polyangiaceae bacterium (assembly GCA_025937895.1). Classification (GTDB taxonomy): domain Bacteria; phylum Myxococcota_A; class Polyangia; order Polyangiales; family Polyangiaceae; genus SZUA-265. Next base: position 11,308 of record JAICQL010000097.1, read on the forward strand.
TGCCCGCGGGCGGCTTCTGCTCGGGCCGCGGCGGCGGTTCGGGGGCACGCGGCGGCGGCGCGGGCGGCGCAGGCGGTGCAACGGGAGGCGCAGGGGCTGCCGAGGGTGACTCCGTGAGCGCCACGGGCGCGGTCAGAGCAGGCTCGGGCGCCGCAGTCTCCGGCACCGGCTCCGCTTCCTCCCCCAGCCAGGTGAAGGGGATGGACCTGAGCCGCTCGGGCTCGGTCTCGTCCTCTGGCGAGGCCGTAAACAGCCATGCCAGGATGCCCAACCACCCCGCCAGCGGGGTCAATACGACGTGCAGCGCCAGCGACAGCGAGAGCGCCCACCCGAGGACACGCCGTGCGGAGCCCTTGCTCTTCTGTTCGCTGGACTCTTTCAGCATTGCTCGAGCCGAGGCTCCTGCGCCGTCCCCACCCTGCCGCTCCGCGAGAATTCGACCGGATCCGTGACGAACGTTTCGCGTTCTCCTAGCATGGGGTTACGATGGTCCAAACCGGGAGCTGCTTCAGCCCCGGCCAAAGGGCCATTTTACGCTCGGCCACGAGCAACTGCTCCTACTCTTTCGGTAATTCCACTGCGAGATGCTCGATCGACCGCGCCGTGAAGAACAGTCTCCCACGTTCTCCCGCGGAGAGCCTAACCACTGGCGATTTGCCCTCTGGTGGGTAGTTTTTCTCCCCACGGCTTGCGCGGAGAGCTGTGATCGGACCACGGCAGCGCCGCGCGAGGACGGCGCCCGCGTGTCGAGCGTACCGGCGCCGCCGGTGCCAGACGCAGGCCCCCCGGAGCCGCCGCCAGCGCCGCCCAGTGATGCCGGGGCAGATGCCGCCGTGCCAGCGTGGCCAGGGCCCTTCTTCACCGTGACCACGGGCTCTACGGGCATCTACGCCCAGCCGGTGCTCGATCGGGCGCTCAAGATTGGTTACGCGCGCAACGGGGGGCGCATTCCCGTGCTCGCCGAGCTGGTCGAGGGCCAGGGTTGTACTGGCGGCTGGTACCTCGGGGTCCAGGGCGGCTACATCTGCTCGACCGAAGGCACCATCGACGAGAGCGATCCGCGGGCGCGCCTGAGCGCAACCGCGCCCAATCTGAGCGCCACCTTGCCGTATCCGTATGCGCGCAACGGGCGCAACGGCACCCCGCTCTACAACTCCGTACCCTCCGTGGATCAGATGGCCGCGTACGAGCCGCGCGTGGAGCGCGGCGCGGGCGACGACGCTGACTCGAGTGAGCGGCCCTGGTGGCAACGCGACAAGTTTCAGCTCAGCCAGGTCAAGCTGGCCGAGCTCGCCAGCGAGTCTGACGGCCTGCTCGCCAAGCGGCTCGTGCAGGGCTTCTACATCGCGATCGATCGCGAGTTCGAGTGGATCTCTCGCCACTGGTACAAGACGACCAAGGGCATGGTTGCACCGCGCGACCGCTTCGTCGCCGTGGAGGGCTATGGCTTTCAGGGGGTGGAGCTGGTGGACGACGCGGCGCTGCCGATCGCCTGGGCTTACGGCTCACGGGAGACGCGGCCGCGCTTCAAGATCGAAGACAAGAGCGTCAAGCAAGCAGGCACGTTCCCGCGGCATCGAGCAGTGCACCTGACCGGCCAAAAAACCGAGGTCGCGGGAACCGAATATCTCCAGACCGTCGATCAGGACTGGGTCCAGGCCGCGCACGTACGAGTGGCGGCCGCACCCGAGAAGCCCCCGGCTAACCTTGCGCCGGAGGAGCGCTGGATCTCCGTGGATTTGCGGACGCAGACCTTGATCGCGCTGGTCGGGGAGCGCGCCGTGTATGCAACCTTGGTGTCGAGCGGCAAGGAGACGAACGATCCGCTGACGGATCATCGCTCGCCCAGCGGAGAGTGGTACGTCCGCGAGAAACACATCACCACCACCATGGACGGTGATGGCAGCGCCGCCGGTGACCTGCCCTACAGCATCGAGGACGTGCCGTACGTGATGTACTTTGAGGGCTCCTACGCGTTGCACGGTGCTTTCTGGCACCGCAACTTCGGCACGCGCATGAGTCACGGCTGTATCAATCTGGCACCCCTGGACGCCAAGTATCTCTTCTTCTTTTCAGACCCGGCGGTGCAGCCCGGCTGGCACGGCGCGTGGTCTGGAAACGGCCGGAAGGGCACGCGCATCGTCATCAGCGGCTCCTCACCCCTGCCACGGACGCGCCTCGGTTCGGCCGGCCCCTGACCTCGGGCAAAGCGCCCTGCAGCGCGCCATTTCTACGGCCTTTACGCCGATTTGGAGTCATCCCGGCCGAGGCGCTAGGCAAGGCTTGACTTGGAGCCCGAGGGAGACCATCACGAAGAAAAGATGGACCGGTTCTCGGCACACCTCGATCGTGGCTGGGACCTCGTACAGCACGGGGATTCACACGGCGCGGAACTATCGGCACGGCGGGCGCTCGAGCTGAACAAGCAGGCGCCGGAGGCCTACAATCTGCTCGGCTACGCAGCTGCGTTGCGCGGCGACTTTGAGGCGGCCATCCGCCACTACAACCACGCGCTCTCCCTGGATGAGGCGTACTTCGAGGCCTTGCTGAACGCGGCCGAGGTCTTCATCCATCCGCTCGCTGACTATCGCGAGGCGCTGGAGATGTGCGATCGCGCGCTGGAGCTCGCAGAGACGGATGACGAGCTGGTGGATGCTCTGCTGCTCAAGTTCGACGCGCTGCTCGGAGAGGACCGGATGGAAGACGCGAAGGCGTTGTGCGCGCGCTTCCCCGAGGGGCCGTTCGAGAACCCCAATCACGTCTTTCTCGTCGGCCGCGCCCTGTATGAGGTGGGTGATCTCGAGCGCGCAGCGCCGCTCATCGAGCAAGCGGTGAAGGCCACGCCAGGCAACTCGGAGGCCTACTACTACCTGGGCCTGATGCGCGACGAGCAGGGGGATCGCACGCGAGCCACGCAGGCGTTCGTCCGTGCTCGCGCGCTGGATCTGGAGGCGCCAGTGCCGGAGTGGTCGCTCTCGATCGACGCCTTCGAGCACACCGTGCGGCGGGTCGTCGAGACGCTGCCTCCGCACCTGCGGCAGCTCATCCGCACGGATGAGATCTACGTCGCCGACATGCCCGGTATCGAGTTCGTGATCGACGGTGTGGATCCGCGGGCTCTGATCCTGCTGGATGACATCTCCGCTGACGGGCTGTCACCCAGCTCGATGCCGCCGGGGCCGCTCTCTGGCAGTAGCTCACTGCGCGGAAGCAGCATGCTGCGCACCCCCACCGCTCGGCTGTTTGTTTATCAGCGGAATTTGGAGCGTCTGGCGGGAGCGCTCGAGGCGGTGGAGACCGAGCTACGGGCCGCGCTCGAGCGTGAGCTCACCGGCGTGATGGAAGAGCAGGACCTGGATGAAGCAGGTCCAAGCGATGCGAAGCTGCTGAACTGAGCGGGGCCAAGCGGCCCCGCCGCCCGCGAGCTCACGGCCCACGCGTTCGCTGGCCCGGAGGCAACTTGCTCGCGGTCAGCTGGCGCAGCAACCGGCCCGAAGGCAACTGGCCCGAAGGCAGCTGGCACGGAGCCAACTGGCACGGAGCCAACTGGCACGGAGCCAACTGGGCTCGTAGGAAACCCAGTGGAGCGAGCTCAGCGGCTGCGATCGGCGAGCTGCTCGGCGACGCTGCGCAACAGCGCCCGCGCGGGCGAGGCGGGCAACTGCTCGAGGTATTCGGTGGCGCGCGTGGTGTAGCCCAGCGCCTTCTCCACCACCCGAGCGCACGCGCCGGAAGCCACGACGCGCTGGCGCAGCTGGGGCACACGGCTCTGATCACCCGCGCGGATCTGCTGCAACCAGCCGAGTAGCTCGGGCTCCTGCTCGACGGCGAGCACGAGGGGCAAGGTCAGCTTGCCCTGCCGCAGATCGGCAAACATCGTCTTGCCCGTCTGATCGCCAGCGTAGTCGAGCAGGTCATCGACGAGCTGGAATGCCATGCCAATGCACTCGCCAAACTCGGCCAGCAAGCCCCGATGGCGTGCCGATGCTCCCGCCAGCTCGGCTCCAGCGCTGGTGGCAAAGCGGAACAGCGCCGCAGTCTTGTCCCGAAGGATCGACCAGTACACCGCCTCGCTCACGTCCAGCTCGGCGCGGCCGCGCAGCTGCACGATCTCTCCGTCCACCAGCTGCCGCAGTGTCTGCAGCAGCGCCGGCATCAGTGCGGGAGCATGCTGCTGCGCGGTGACCAGCGCGTGAGTGAGCAGCAGATCGCCACCGAGCACGCTGACGGCATTACCCCACACCACCCGCGCCGACGCCTGCCCGCGCCGCTCCGTTCCTTCATCGATCACGTCATCATGCAGCAACGTGGCCGAGTGGATCAGCTCCACGCACACGGCCATGTGGCGGCTGGCGGCCGGCACTGGGCCAAAACAAGCAGAGCTGAGCAGCAGCGCCATCGGCCGCACTCGCTTACCACCAAGCGACACCAGGTGACGCGCCGCATCAGATGAGGGCACCGGGCCCTGCGCCGCGCTCTCGCGAAGCAGGCGCTCCACGGCGCTGAGATCATCCCGCAGCAGCACCTGAGCTTCAGCAAGGCGCCCTTCGAGAGGGAATTCAGCCGCGGAGTAAGCGGAGCACTTCGCAAGGCTTCCGAGCGCGGCGTCTGTGGTTTGCGTCATGTCCCTGGGTCTGGCGCGAGTCTTAACAGAAACCGCCGCATCGAGTTCTAGGGTTTTTGGGTTTCGACCGCGGAGCGTACTTCCCCGTTTGACGTCCCGAGGATCATCTGTGCACTAAGGGGCCCGTGGAGGCAGAATCCGTGGACGGCGGCTCAGAGCGAGCTCGACAGCTCGGTCGGACCATCGGCATCGCGGTATTTGGGCTGATCGTGGCCACCTTCACGGTGGTCTGCTCCGTGCAGATCTGCCTGCAAGTCTGGGCGCCCGAGGTCACCACTTCCGACCTCGACTGTTCGGCCGGCACGCTGCGCTTGATCGAAGCTATTGAAGCGGCTCGCGTCGCTTCTGCGGATCAAGCCGAGGAGCAGGCCGCACTGGCTCGCTTTCGCGGCGCTCTCGCCCCCGCCTGGACGCACCGTCCGGGGCTGGCTCGCGCCTGTGCGGGCGACCCTGCGGCGGTCCAGCGGCTGCACGCGGTCGATAGGCTCCGATACGCCGAGGAACACGCCGTAAGATACGCGGCAATCGATCTCGCCAAGCGGCGCCAGGAAGTGAAGCGCCTCATTCCCCTGCTCCGAAAGTCCGTAGACCGGGCGCTCTGAGCTGACTCTCTCGTTCGAACTCACCTTGTGCCATGGCAATAGCATCAGACGCCGAAACTCCAAAGGACGAACAGCCCACCTTCGACATCCTGCCGCTGTCGGCAGAGGTGAAGAGCGCGGTTGCCGAACTAGGATACGTCCATCCCACCCCCGTGCAGCGCGCGGTGTTCGAGTCAGCCGCGCGCGGTAAAGATCTCGTCGTTCAAGCGCGCACCGGCACCGGTAAGACGGCAGCCTTCGGTCTGCCGCTGGTGGATCGCATCGTGCGCCGCAAGGTCAAGCTGGTGCAGGCGTTGGTGCTGTGTCCGACGCGCGAGCTCGCGCTGCAGGTCACGCGCGAGCTCGAGGCACTCGGCAAGCACACGGGGGTGAGCGTGCTGCCAGTGTACGGCGGAGCGCCCATGCCCAAGCAGATCGAGGGGCTCAAGCAGGGCGCGCAGATCCTGGTGGGCACGCCGGGGCGCGTGCTCGATCACCTGCGGCGCAAGACGCTGGATCCAAGCAAGATCCGCGTCCTGGTTCTGGATGAGTGCGACGAGATGCTCTCCATGGGCTTCCTGCCGCAGATCACCGAGATCTGGAATCAGCTACCGAAAGAGCTGCAGGTCTTGCTGTTCAGCGCAACGGTGCCGCGCCCCGTGCTGCGCGTGGCGGACTCTCGCCTGCGCGAGCCAGAGTTCATCACGCTCAGCGGCGATCAGGTGGGTGCCCTGGAGATCGAGCACTTCATCTATCTGAGCCAGGGCGACAAGGTGCAGGAGCTGTTGCGCATCTTGCAGGCCGAGGCTCCCGACAGCGCCATCATCTTCTGCAATACCCGCGACGACACGCAGCGCGTGGCGCAGGAGCTGCAGCGCGCTGGTTACCGTGCCGACTGGCTCAACGCGGACCTCTCACAGAAGGAGCGTGAGGCCGTGATGGCCGCGATTCGCGAAGGGCGACTGCCCTTCCTCGTCTGTACCGACGTGGCGGCGCGTGGCATCGACATCTCGCACCTCACGCACGTCATCAATTTCGATTTCCCCGAAGCGACGGAGCAATACGTGCACCGCACGGGGCGCACCGGCCGCGCGGGGCGCATGGGTACCGCCATCTCACTGGTCAGCCCCGGCTCGATCGGCAACCTGTACTACCTGCGCCTGGAGTACAAGATCCACCCGATCGAGCGACAGCTACCGAGCGATCGGGAGCTGCGCACGCGCGCGGAGACCGACGCGGTGCTGCAGCTGGCGGCGCGCTTCACCAGCGCTCGCGAGAACGAGCGCTCCTTGGTCCGTCGCCTGCTCACGCACGAGCGCGCGGAGGTCATCATCGCAGGCTTGCTGCGCGAGCACCTGGCGTCCACCGGCTCGGAGCTGAATGCGCCGCCCCGCTCGCGCAACCCACGCCAGCTGGTGCCGCCACCGCCCGAGGTACGGGCCCCGCGCTCCGAGCGGGCGCACGTCATCAAGGCGGAAACCGGCAGCAGGCCGGAAGCAAGTGACGACGCCACGGCGGAGCGTACCCGCAGGCGGAGCCCTCGCGAGGGAGCACCCGAGCGCACGCGCGAGCGTGCCGAACGAGCCGACCGTGCCGAACGAGGCGACCGAGCCGAGCGCGGCGACCCTGCCGAGCGCGGCGACCGTGCCGAACGAGCCGACCGTGCCGAACGAGCCGACCGTGCCGAGCGCGGCGACCGTGCCGAACGAGCCGACCGTGCCGAGCGCGGCGACCGTGCCGAACGAGCCGACCGTGCTGACCGCAGCGAGCGAACAGACCAGGGCGAACCTACCGAGCGCGGTGAACGCAGCGACCGTGGCGAGCGCGCCGAGCGCGGTGATCGCAGCGACCGTGCCGAACGAGGTGACCGTGCTGAACGAGGTGACCGTGCCGAACGAAGCGACCGTGCCGAACGAGGCGAGCGAGCTCGCTCACCTCTAGCTCCACCCGGACGGCCCCGGCGCTCGCGCGCCAACGGCCCCGAGCTCGACGTGGACGGCATCCGCTATCAGGTGCGGAGCGTCTCGGACGCGGATCTGGCTGCCCTCCAGCTCCCGGTGGCCGCTGCGCCCACGCTGCCCGAAGAGGGCGTGCCGCCGACGGAAGCAGAGCCCCCCGCCGTGGTGGGCCGCGCCGGCGCCCCTGCGCGGGAAGAGGTGCCGCGCTCCTCGCCGGAGGCCTCGCCGCGCAGCTGGGATGGCCCGATCGATGAGGCCTTCGTCAATGTCGGACGCGAGGATGGGGTGAGGGCCAGCGACGTCCAGCAGGCGCTCAGCACTGCCGGCGTGAGCGAAGACGACACAGCCTACGTGCGCGTGCGCCAGAGGCACACCTTCATCGGCGTGCGGCAGGGCCTGCTGGAGCGCGTGGTGTCTGGCCTGAGCGGACAGACCATCGCGGAGCGCGCGGTGGAGGCACAGCCAGCTCGGCCGCGCCAGGCGCGCCGCTAGGCCGGTGATCGCTGGCGCCGAGCGACATCATCGCCCGGCGCCTAGCGGAAGCCCGACGGAAATCAAGGTTTCCTGTTGATTGTTAACGCTACGCTCCGGGGGTGCGCTGTGCCCATTGATGACGCTTCGGCCAGCGCCAGTGGGCACGGCCCAGATCACGCAGCCTGCGAAATGATGGGCTACACGAAATGGCCTTCGCTCATGCAGCGTAGCCGGTGACACGGACAGGTGGCGGCGCTACCGCGATCGGGCATCTCGACGCCGCCTGCCAATGAAGCCGAAACATACCAGCGTGCACCGTTGCTGGCTCGCGCAGCCGGCCCCCGCGAAGCCGGATGGCTTTCCTCGTGAACCCCGTGTAGCTGCTGCCAGCAACGGGAGCAGGTTCACTGGCGAGGACACGGTCGCCGGAATGGCCAGAGCGGGCAGCACCCGAGGGGTGAAGGATGCTGCACCGTGAGCGCTGCTCGTTCAGCACGCCAGAGCACCGCGCCGCGAGCTCTCGCCGCGGAAAAAGCAGCCGTGGCACTCCGATCGTCAAAGTCAAGCAACTCGCCGGCGAGCAGCGGCCCGCAGCGATGGCGCTAGCACGAAATGGCGGGGTGGCACGAAACCATGCCGCGGCATGAAACGGGCGCCAGTGCAAATGTGCGGGCTCGCAAATGGCCACGACCAGGCCCTTCCGTACCAGGTGAGAAATCCTTCCGGAAAGGGCGCGCAAATAATGCCCGGCGAGAGTGCGTGGTCGACGGGATGAGGTAAAATGAAGCTAACGCACAGGGAAAATGGCGCATTCGCGCGATGGCCCGGGCAGCGAAACCGAGCCAACATGGCCCGCAGCACAGGCCCGAACGCTACCAGCGCCCGGTGCTAGCGCCAGCGATACGAGCGCCTACGACGCACGGATAAAGGCCGCGTATGGCCCGAGCCCGCGGCAGGAGCTCAGCGCCCCCGAAGGAACGAGCGCAGCCGCGACAGCGCTGGTCTTGCTGCAGGTGTCGAGCCCCAGGCAACGTAAACACGGAAGGTAAAAGAGCCCGGTCACGATTGCACCAGTGCCGCCCGCAGCCATACTTGAGTGTCGGGCGCGATCACTGGCGCCGAGACGATAGCTTCGTTTCGCCAGCAGTCCCGTTCACCCCGTCATCCCGCCGTTCCACACGACCTTCCGGCAGATATGGCTGGCCGTCATATACCGCAGAGCATGTCTTTACAGAGCATGTCCTTACAGAGCATGTCCCCACAGAGCATGTCCGGCAGATAGCGTCCAGCAGATACCATCGGGCAGAGCGCGGGCGAGCTTTGGTCTGGCTGATGCCGTGCACGTCGTGGTCTTGCACATCCGGGCCCGCATGTCTGGGTCTTGCAAGATGCAAACGCAGGCGTTGCTTGGCATGCCAAGTGATCGCGCGCTGACAGTAGCAAGTAGCACCAAGGCCTCCACCGCTCACGTGACGAGGCATTCACGCGCGCTGCTCGTTGCAGAAGATCGAATTGCAAAAACCGTTGCGCGCGCTCGCGCTCGAAGCTACGACAAACACCGATGGCAAGGCCTGTAAACGTCGAACGGCTGCAAAGCAACATCGCGTGGGCGGTTGCGCACGGCCTGGGGCCGCGCGATCTGATTCCGATGTTGGAGCGGCTGATCCGCCATGCTCCAGAGGGCAGCGAGTGCAAGATCTCGGCGCAGCGCCAGCTGGCGGAGATGATCGTGGAGAGCGCCCCGTGGCGGGCCGCCCTGCTCACTCGCGATGTGCTGCAGCACAAGGACGACGATCGTGCCTGGGCGTTGTTTGGCCTGGCACACACGCTGCTTGGCAACCATCGGGCTGCACGGCGGGCATATTCGCGTGCGCTGGCCCGCGCGCCAGGTTGCGCCTCCTATGCCCACAACCTCGGGCATCTGATCGACGTCGCTTTCGATCAGCCGCGTGAGGCCCTGCGCTGGCTGAAGCAAGCTCATGGCTCCGCACCGGATGAGGAGGAGATCGCGGCCTCCTACGCGCATGCCCTGGCCCGCAGCCAGCAGGTGCCGGAGGCGCTCGCCGTGCTCGAGCGCGTGCTGAACTCGCGCAGCAGGGCTCGGGCGTTGCTCCAGCGCTGGCTCACGCGGCGGGGCGCAGCTCCGGCGGAGGGGCACGGCGCGGCGGATGGACACGGCGCGGCGGATGGACACGGCGCGGCGGATGGACACGACGCGGCGGAGGGCTCTGCGCTCCCGGCTGAGCTATCGAGCGCCGGTGAAACGTTGCTCGCGCCGTCTGCCGCTGACGTCGCTGCACCGCTCTCCTGAAGTCGCGCTCTTGGAGGCCAGCAAGCCCCGAGGCCAGCAAACCTCGAGGCCAGCAAACCTCGAGGCCAGCAAACCTCGAGGCCAGCAAACCCCGAGCCTGACAACCTCGAGCCCGGCAACGGACGTAGATGCCCGGGGCGCAGGCGAACGTGCGTGTGACGTGGCCTGACAGCGCTAGCAGGCGGTCATGGCCGAAACGGCGTCTCACGGAAATCGCGGTTATTCTCGACAAGCCCGGCTCACATTCAGGGTGGACATCGGGCTCGCCAACCCGCGGCGATACGCCGATGGAGTACCGCCACCGTCCACTGTTTCACCGCGCTCGCACCATTCCTCTGCTCGTGCCGTCCGGGCATCATCGGAGCACGGACGCCACTCCGGCACCAAGGTCGCAATGGAGAGGGCACGAAGGCGCAGGCGACGCCGATTTAGCGGCCGTGCTGCTCGTTTGCCTGCGATGGCCGCAGCCATGGATGGCGGTCGGAGACTTAGCGAACGGCCCACCCCCTTCTCTCCGGCGATTTATCCTTGCATGTTTGGATTGGGACACTATCGATTCGGGCGATGCGGTTCCCGAGCGCTTGTCTGTTTTGCTTTTACCTGAGTTTCAGCGCTAGCGCGGCCGCGCAGGGTAGCCCTGGCACGCCGCCAGCCCCGTCACGAGCTCCGGCGCCCTCCGCTGCTCCGCCTCCTGTTGCGCCCCCTCCTGTTGCACCCCCTCCTGCTGCTCCCCCTCCTGGGCAGCGGCCTTCGCAAGCAGCTGCAACTCCCGACGCTAGGGGCTCCAACGTCACGATGCCGGACGTCAACGATCCCATGCTCGCGCCGGTGGAGCTGCCGCCTCAGGTGTTGATCAACTGGCAACAGGCGGTGGGCCTGGTGCGGAGCCGCTCAACTTCCGTGGCCTCTGCACAGGCACAGGTGGCCCAGGCGCAGGCGCAGGCGCGCCAGGCGTTGTCGAGCGTGCTGCCGACGCTCGTGGCCAGCGGCGAAGTGGAGCGGAACCTGCTTCCTCTGCGAGTGTTCAATCCGGCGACGGGCGGCGTTCAGGAGATAAACACCACGCTCTGGACCGGCGGAGTGCGGCTGCAGCAATCGCTCATCAACCTGCGCTCGTGGCACGACATCGGGACCAGCCGCTTGCAAGAGCGCGCGGCAGCCGTGGACACGGAAAATGCAGAGCGGGTGGCGCTGGGCGCGCTCGCCGATACCATCGTCAGTGTCATCACCGCCGAGCGCGTGGCCGAGGTCAATCGCGTCTCTCTTCGTTCCAACCTCTCGACCCTGGATTTGACCAAGAAGCGCACCTTGCTCGGTGCCGCCAGCGCGGTCGACGTGCTGCGTGCAGAGCAAGAGGTGGCGTCCAGCCGCGCTTCTCTGGTCACGGGTGATGAGGCTTTGCGCCGGGCACGTGAGGCGCTCGGCATGGCGCTCGGCTTCCCCGAGGCCTGGGGCGTGGCGCCCGACATCCAGATCGATCAGCTCGCTGCTGATGCGCGCTCGGTTTGCTCGCCCATTCAGGCGCCAGAGCAGCGCAGCGATGTGCGGTCGGCGCGGATGAACGTGGACGCGAGCGAACGCAACATCTCGTCACCAAGCTACGGGCGAGCACCCAGCTTGGATCTGGTCTCCAACCTCAATTACACCAGCGCGCCGCAGGCGCTCCGTCCCGTGACCTGGTCGGTCAGCGCGGTGCTCACGGTACCCATCTATGACGGTGGGATCCTCGGTGCGGAGCGCGCATCGAACGAGGCTGCCGCTGAGATCGCACGGCAGAATCTCACCCAGGTTGAGCGCCAGGCACGCCTTGAGGCGACGCAGGCGCAGCGCTCGGTGCAGGTGGCGCAGTCCAACTTCGAGGTGAGCCGCCAGGCACGCGATATCGCAGCGGAGAGCGCACGGCTCTCTCGCATCGCGTTTGTCCACGGCACCGGTACCAGCTTTGACCTGGTCGAGTCCGCACGACGCCAGCGCGAAGCCGAAATCGATGTGACAATTAAGGAATTCGACATCGTCCGGGCGCAAATAGCAGCCCTGCTGGCGCTCTCGAACTGCAACATCTGACCGGCTGCCTGCGCGGCTGCCGTCAACGCCGCCTGGCACCTGCAGTCGCGCAAAGGGCTCGCAGCCCGCGGGGTGCGGCGGCCAGGGGCACAGGTGGCCAGCCTCGTCGGCCTTTGCTGCAGGCTTCTACGCGGGGCGGCACCCAGCTAGCTGCAGCGCTCGGGGCGCGGCCTTGTCCCTGGCAGGAAGTCCCGCTAGGCTGCTCGTGCGTTCGCGACCGGCTCCCCCCTGTCCGAGAGGCGCTCGAAAATGACGAAGAAAGACACGCTGTTCTATGCGCTGCTCGGCGCTTTCGCCGCGGCGGTGGCGTACACGATCTGGATCATCTTCATGCACACGCCCACGGCCCAGGCAGAGGCTGGCGGGCTGGCGCAGAAGATCTTCTACTTCCACGTGGGGGTCGCCATGGCCATCTACGTGACGGGCGGAGCCTGCTTCCTCGCCAGCGCCATCTACCTCGTGCGCCCGAGTGAAGCGGCCAACGCCTGGGCGCGGGCTGGCTCCGATTGCGCCGCGCTCTTCGGCACCCTGGTGCTGTGCAGCGGTCCGCTCTGGGCAAAGAAGGCCTGGGGTGTGTACTGGGTGTGGGATCCGCAGCTAACCACCTTGCTGCTCAGCGTGTTGATCTACTGGGCCATCTGCCTGCTCCGCGCCTTCGCGGGCGACGGCGGAGCCGAGCGCCGTTTCGCTGCCGCGCTGGGGGTGATGGGCACGGTAAACCTGCCGATCATCTATTTCTCGGTGCAGAAGTGGGGCGGCAACCATCCCACCGTGATCCGTGAGGGCGGCGGCGGTCTCGATCCTTCGATGAAGCCGGCCTTTCGCTGGGGGGTGCTGACGATGACCATCCTCCTGCCCATCGTGCTGCTCTGGTTGCGTAGTCGTCTGGCGCTGCTGCAGGCCAATATGGAGCGCACCTGGCAAGAGGCGCTGACACGCGGCCTCGTCGACGACGCCGACGACCTGGAAACCCCCTGACGGCCATTGCCCAAGGCGTAAAGACTGAGGTAGCTGGGAGCCATGAACTCGAGTCAGAGCACCACCAACAGCGTGGGCGCCCCGCAAGATCGCTCCACACAGTTCGTGCCGGTGGAGGGGGGCGGCCCAGCCGCCACGGATGCGGGCACGTTCATGGTGCTGGCCTACGTGCTGATGTGGCTCGCGACCGTGCTTTTCATTCTGCACACCTGGCGCAAGACGCGCGGCATCCAGCAGCGCATCGACCAACTGCACGAGGCCGTGACCAAGCTGCCTCGAGACGGCGCCTGACCGTCGCCCATCCCGAGGTCGGGTGAGAAGCCCGTGACGTTCGAGCACATCATCTACATCCCAGCCGCCCTGCTCGTGGGGACGATCTTCGGCTACACGCTGGGAGCCCGCGCGGTGCGGCGTGAGCTCGCTCAGCTGCGCAAGCGGGTAAAACGCTGAAGCAAGGTCAGGCTCGCGTGGCCGCGCCAGAGCCCCGTTCCATCGAAACGAGCGCCGGAAGGCGTAGATTGTGATCGCTTCGATGGATTGCACGTACTAATTTTGCGCCGTGTTCGGCATTTCCTTTCCGGAGTTCCTGGTGCTCGGGACCGTGGCGCTCCTGGTATTGGGCCCGGAGAAGCTGCCGGGTATGCTGAGGACGCTCGGCCAGTGGCTCGCCAAGGCACGCAAGCTCACCACGGAAGTTCGCTATCAAAGCGGAATCGATGACGTATTGCGCGCCGAGGGGCTGGACGGCGGGCTCAATGAGCTGTGCGGGCTGGTCCGGGGCGGTATTGGCGGCTCCGTCCTCAGCCACTCGTCGGGGCAGCCCTTCCGCCCTGCCACTCCCGATCATTTCGTTCCGGACAAGAGCCGTGAGTACCCCGTGGAGGGCTCGGACGCTTATGGTGCGCTGCCCGAGGACCTGTTGCCACCCACTGCTGCGCCTGCGGCCTCGCCCGTGACGGTCACTCCACCCACCTCCCCAGAGCAAGGCGCTGACGCCTCCACGCCGGGAGGAGCGCCGTGAGCGCCTCCGCGAACGAAGAGCTTCAGATGACCTTCTGGGAGCACCTGGAGGAGCTACGCGGCCGCATCCTCAAGGCGCTCCTGGCGTTCGGGCTGGGAGGGGGTGCAGGCTGGTTCTTTCGCGAAGATGTGCTGATCTGGATCACCACTCCGTTCGTTCAGGCGTGGGCAGAGGCCATCCCGGGGCAACCCGCCGCGCTGCACTTCCCGGCGCCGGCCTCGCTGTTCATCGCCTACTTGCGGCTGTCGGTGATCGCGGGCTTCGTGTTTTCGCTGCCCGTCATCTTCTATCAACTCTGGGCCTTCATCGCGCCCGGGCTCTATGCACGCGAGCGGCGCTACGCGCTGCCCTTCGTGCTCTCATCGATGGGGCTCTTTCTTGCAGGCGGCTACTTCGGCTGGCGCGTCGCCTTTCCGGTGGCCTTCAAATACCTGCTGGATTTCAGCGGTGCCGTGCAGGGCCGCTCCGTCTCCATCAAGGTCGAGCCCACCGTGATGATCGGGGACTACATCGACTTTGTATCCCGCATGCTGCTGGCCTTCGGCACCGTGTTCGAGCTGCCGGTGCTGGTCTTCTTCCTGGCCATCGCCGGCATCGTCAACCACACGCACCTGATCAAGTTCGCCCGCTATTTCGTGGTGCTGGCGTTCTTCATCTCAGCGATCATCACGCCCCCCGACGTGATGAGTCAGCTGCTGCTGGCGATACCGCTGTGCTTGCTGTACGTGCTCTCGATCGGCATCGCCTGGCTGATCGGTAGAAAGCGCGCCCAGAGCGCGAGCATCACCAGCTGAGCGGGCTACGCGGACTCGGGCAGCTGCGGCAGAGCCACGCGCCCCGCATCCATCCAGAGGCCGTCGAGATCGTACAGGTCGCGCCACTCGGCCTGAAACACGTGCACGACCACGTCCACGAAGTCGATCAGCACCCAGCGCGCGAGCGGCAAGCCCTCCAGAGCGAGCATGCGTGTGCCCTGCAGCGCGAGCTCGGCCTCGACGTTCTGCGCGATGGCCGCGACGTGCCGGTCGCTCGTGCCCGACATCAGCACCAGGAAGTCGGCGTAGTCCACCTTCCCCCGGACATCGATGATCTGCACGTTCTCCGCCTTCTTGGCGAGACCGGCGGTGGCCACCTGCGTCGCAATGGCGCGCGCCTCCTCCTGTCGACTCGGGTCGGCCCCCGCGCCTTCGGCTCTGGGCCGCGTCTTGCGAGGCTCGCTCACCCGCAGCTCACTCGGTCGGTTTGAAGAGCGGGCGCTTTTCTGGGCTTCGGCTTTGCTAGTCGTCGCTGACATTCGTGAGGTCATGCCTTTCGTCGAGGGGCTCCCCTGGTTCAAGGATGGTGGAACGTGCTGAAAGTCGCGAAGCTCGCGCAGCGAGCGCTTGCCTCTCTTGCAGAGAACGGGCACCGAGCACGTCTTCCGGCGGTGTACCTGCGTCCCAGGCCAGCACCGGTGCGGGCTCATAGCGCGGAACGGGGCCGGCTGGTCTCGAATATCGCTCCCCGGAGCAGGCCCATGCCGAGCCAAAGACGAGCGCTGCGCTGACCGCAGCCGGTACGTGGCCCGTCAGGTACTTCAATCGCGCACCGCCCTGGAGTAGGCGCGAGAGCCGCCGGCGCCCCAGCTGCGCTGGGGCCTCTTCATCACCGCTTCGGATCGCAGGTTGTGGTGCGTCAGAATCTCCGGGATGCCTGCCCTTCGGGCAGCTCTGATGGAACGATACCACGCCAATCGGCCAAATAGCTCCTCGCGGCCTCGGATGGGAGCCATTCCTCTCAAAATAGTGCTCGAACGTACCGAATCGGCGCGGCAGATCGCCCCGTGCCAACGCAATCGCCTCGCCTATCATCGTCGCGGTGTTGATTCCCCCTCCCGTTCGGCCCGGAGATAGGATCCGAGTCATCGCGCCCTCAGGGCCGTTCGATCGCGCGCTCTTCTTTCGAGCGCTGGGCTGGCTCGCTCGGCGCTACCGCGTGATCTGGGATCGCGGCTCGCTCGCACGGCATCGCTACCTGGCAGGCGACGATGAACGCCGGCTCGCGGAGCTGAACCAGGCGCTACGGGATCCGCAGACCACGGCCATCGTCGCGGCCCGAGGTGGCTACGGCGCAACACGGATCACGCATCGCGCCGACTTCGACAGCCTGCGCCGGCACCCCAAGTGGTGCGTGGGCTTCTCGGATGTGACGGCGCTGCATGTGGAGGCGCTGCGGGTTGGAGTGGCCTCGCTCCATGCGCCGAACCTCACCACGCTGGGGCGAGAGGACGCGCAGACCCGCGAGGACTGGGTGCAAGCGCTGGAGCAGCCGCTGATGCCTCGCGCTTTCTCGGGGCTCCGCGAGCTGGTGCCGGGTAAAGCGAGCGGCATCCTCGCGGGCGGAAACCTGACCCTGCTCTTCTGCTGCTTTGCCAGCGGGCGGCTACGCTTGCCCGCCGGCTGCCTGCTGTTCATCGAAGAGATCGGCGAAGCGCCGTACCGCATCGACCGCATGCTGACCAGTCTGCTCATCTCGGGACAGCTGGATGGTGTCGCCGGCTTCTGCATCGGCGACCTGACAGGTGACGGGCGCAATGATGCTGCGCTGGAGGTGGTACACGAGCGCCTGCGCTCCCTGGGCGTGCCCGTGAGCGCGGGGCTACCGATCGGACACGCTAGCGTCAATCGCTGCCTGCCGCTCGGTCTCCCCGCGCAGCTCGCCAGAGGCGAGCTGCGGCTCAGTGCTTCTTAGAACGGCGCGAGACGTTCGGCTTGCGATGCACGCCGGTGTCCGCGGCGGCGCGAGCTCGCTTGCGCGGCCGCTTGCGCTTGCCCGGCTGGGACCCCGAGGCACCCGGGGTGAGCGGCGGCGGCCGCAGGCGCAGCCCAGGACCCGCCGCCTCCGCGTAGGACAACATGCCGCGCTCATCCACCGTGGTCACCGGATCCACCTC
>JAICQL010000068.1 GCA_025937895.1 Polyangiaceae bacterium
AGTTCGACACGAGCCGCACCACGGGGCGCGACTATAGCGGCGCCGAGCGGGCTCGCTCCCTGACCATCGTGAGGCTGGACACGGGCGCGGTGGTGCGCACGTTCCGCCCCAGCGGCACGGGCTTCGACAGCTCGGTGTTCACCAACACGAATATCCCGGCCCCCATCACCGGTCAGCCCGTGGCCTTTCCGCCCAACACTGGCGCGGTCGCGGACCGCATCTTCGTGGGCGATCGCGACGGCCGGCTGTGGCGCGTGGACGTGTCCTCGCAGGACCCGGCGAACTGGACGATGAAGGTGTTCTTCGATGCCTTCTACGACGGCGAAGCGTCACAGCCCGTGGTGCTGGCCCCGATGGTCAGCACGGACGAGGACGGCGCCGTGACCGTGGCGTTTGCCACCGGCGATCAAGAGGTTCAGGCCGCGCCGGCCACGATGATCAACCGCGTGATCTCGCTGACCGAGCGCCTCGACACCAGCGCCAACGCCTTCTCCGCCAAGGTGAACTGGGTCCACGACCTCACCGAGGGCTATCGCGTGACGGGCCCGATGGCCCTGTACAACCGGGCGCTGTATTACGCTGCCAGCAAGCCCCCGGACGCCTCGGGCTCGACCTGCAACCGCGGGAGCGCCAAGGTGTTCGGCGCGCACTACATCGAGGCGCGCACGCCCACGGCTCCGGAGAACGGGCCCGCCGTGGCCACCGGCGAGGCAGCCCTGCAGCTCGACTCGCGTGCGCCGGGCATGATCTTCGGGGTCAGCATGCAGCCGGAGCCCACGTGCAGCGCGGCCGCGGCGGTGGTCAGCAGTGATGACAGCTTCGGCTACGGGCTGGTCACCATGGCTCCCCGTGCCAAGGAGGGCAAGCGACGCCTGGCGTACTCGGTGAGCGGCGCGCCTGCGAACAGCAGCACCAGCAGCGGCACCACCGAGACCACCTCGCTGGAGGGCATCCGCAACGTGACCAAGGATCTGGAGACGCCGGATGTCCCGGTGACCTTCGAGTCCTGGGCCTTGATCTACGACTGAGCGATCTACGACTGAGGTGGACCGATGGCAGCACGTCCCGAACCCACTCACCACCGTTCTCGCCAGCGAGCATCGCTCGGCTGCCTGTGGGCCATGGCCGTCGCCCTGCTCTGCGCCTGCGAGGCCAAGAGCTCAGCGCCGAGCTCCCAGGCTCGCTCCGCCCAGACTACGCCCGATCGCCTGCCGGAGGAGCAGCGCCCCTCGGAGACGGCCACAGCCTTCGGGCTGTCCTTGCCGAGGGGCATGCGCCTGACGGGTCAGTTCAGCGACTCGGCGTATTTCATGGGGCGGGTCGAGCTAGCCAGGGTGGTGGAGCACCTCCGTCCGCACCTGGAGGCAGAGCGCATCGAGGTCAAGCCGGGCTACACGGCCTTTGAGAATGCAAAGCTCAAGGGCGACACCTCCGACAAGCGGCTGCGCGTGGGCATCTCGGCGGAGGGACCTGGCACCCAGGTGTTCGTGCAGAACGTGACCCCGCCGCCGGCGCCCAGGGGGCTGTCCGAAGCGGAGATCTGGCGCCGCGCCGGCCGCAATCCCGATGGCACCCCGCTGGATCAGAACCAGCTGTACTAGGGCCGCGCGCGCGGCGGGTCGAAGGAGCCCGGCCGCTCCAGACCCACGACGCGCAGGCCGCCCGGGCCCAGATCGTACAGGTGTACCCGTGCCGGGTACTCCGCTTCACGCTGCTCCGTCTGAGACACCCAGTCCACGACGAGATAGCCGGGCGCCTGGGGAGACGCCCCCGGCAGGCGCGGCAGGGTGGCGCAGACACGCTGGCCGATGACCTGCTTGATGCCCGGGAGCGGAGTGCCCGGACCAGCGCCGGTGTGGACCGTGACCGCGTAGCGGCGAGCCCGCTCGGGCTGCAGCCCGCTGGCGCTCGCCAGGTCACGCAGGCACAGCTCGGCGTCGGTGCCGCGCCGCAGCTCGGGACGGGTCAGCGGCGAGAGCTTGCCCAGGTAGCGCTCCAGGATGCGCTCCCTACGCCCCTTCAGGATGCGCAGCAGCTCGCTCTCCAGCAGCGCATCATTCATCTTTCCCTCGCGCACGAGCGCGCTCAGGATGTCGTCGCTGAAGCTCGACAGGATGCGGGCCATCCAGGCGCCGTCCCGCTCCGACATGCGCCGGAATGCCGGGTTGGGATAGCCTGGCTTCCAGGCTTCCGGCTCGAAGTCCTTCACGTCGTAGTAGCCGAACACCTTGCCTGAAGGGCCAAAGCGCGCTCGATCCCACGGGCGCTCGCGCAGCCCGAGCGTGAGCCAGTCGTCCAGCGTCTCCTGCAGATCGACGTAGTGGGAGTGACCCAGGCGGCGCCCCAGTGATGGGGGCTCCCACACGCTGCCGAAGCAGTCGCCAAAATCGATCACGTCGTGACGCACGTAGCCCTGGCCCGGCCCCGTCTCGATCCACATGGCCAGCGTGTTCTGCTCGCGCGCGTCGAAGTGCTGGGTCCAGGCCGCAAGCAGCCGCATGCCGCGCAGCTCCCGGCGATCCTGGTGCTCGATGACGTCGTTCGGGTCGTCGCTGCGGCGGCCCTGATACGTGAAGGGGCCGATCGGCTTGCCCTCCAGGAACTCGCTGGCGCTGGCGCGCAAGCGCCCATCGGGCAGGCCCTGTGCCTTGGCGTACACCTCCTCCAGGTGAGCCTGAGTGAGCGGCTCTTCCTCGCCGCTGCTGCTCTCGCTGGTGGCGCCCTCGCCGATCGTGACCTGGCCTCGCTCGAAGAAGACGATGCGGTTGCAGGGCACGGTGTAGCCCACTGCGTGGTACAGCTTGGACACGATCACGTCCGCGGTGGTCGCGCGCGGCCCCTGCACCTGCCCATCAAACTTCACCAGGTGGCGCTTGCCGCTGGCGTCCTTGATCAAGAAGCCGGGGTTGGCGCCGTTGGGCTTGGCGCCGATCACCGTCCACGGCGTGGGCACATGGTCCTCGCCCGGCGCGCACGGGCCCAGCGCCACCTCCGCGGGGCTCATGGCGCGCTGCCCGATGCGGTTGGTGAACCAGCTGGAGTCCGGCACCTCGTCCAGCGCGTTGACGTTCAGCGCTTCGCCGGCGGGATCCACCGCGAAGACGCGGGTCAGCGGATAGAAGACGCTCTGATCGCCCACGTCCCAGACCATGGGCGAGACGTATTCTTCCGGAATCGGGCCGAACGGGGCTTGATCTGGATCCTGCCAGAGCGGATCGCGCAGCGGAAAGCGCCCCGGAGAGCTGGCGCAGCCTGCCAGCAACGCCAGCGCGAGCCCAGCCATCACCCGTGGCAGCGACCGACCTGCCCGCGCGCTGCCGCGCGTGAGCCGCGGGCCTGCGGAGCGAGCGTGGGTGCAAGCGAAAGGAGCGGTGCGGGCCATGTTGCTGTCAGCCATATTCCGTTGCGCCATCTCTCACTCGGCCCTTCCCTCTGGAGCGAGCCACCTCAGAAGCCCGACGTGGTGCCCAGCACGAAACGGAACGAGTCGAGCTCCGAGCCGCTGCGAAAGGAAGTGGTGCCCACCGCCAGGAGCAGTTGAAAGCTGTGATCCTGATTGCCGGCGGCGGACAGGCCAAAGCCGATCGAGCTACGGAAATCCGCCAGATCGAAGCCGGCGAGCCCCGCGCCGAAGACATTGCCCGTCTCGTACAGCAGCTCGCCGTCGAGCCACACGGCCACTGGCCAGCTGTATTCGACCCGCAGAGCGGCGGCGCTGCGATCCACCAGGCGGCTCGGCAAGAAGCCGCGCAATGGCCGATCTCCGCCCAGTGAAACGAGATCGGTGATGGGCACGGCGCCGGAGCCGAGCGGATCGACGAAGTCGAGCAACACCGTCGCGCCGAGCGAGCGCTGGTGGCCGGTCAGGTCCACATAGCCGCCCAGCGAGGCACCGTAGTGCAGCCAGCTGCCGGCGAGCGCGTCGCCAGTGGCCAGGGACTGCCGGGTGAGCTCGGCCAGATCCGCGCGCACGCCCAGCCGCACCCCCGTGCCCGGCGGAGGCACATAGTCGCTGGCCAGCTCCAGCTCCTCCGGCCAGCGCGGCCAGCGGCTGTCGTACACCAGCGCGAGCGACTGCTCGGCGACGTCGAAGACCTGATCCATGCCGGGCGGCGCGGCGAACACGCCCGCGCGAACCAGCTCGTTCACGGAGGGATCGTCGCAGCAGCGGCGCTCGCCATCCATCTTCACCTGACGCAGGCCCGCGCTGAAGCGGCCATGGCTGCTGCGCAGCCAGGGCACGTCATAGCTCACCCCGCCGCGCACCACGCTGCGGAAGTGGCGCGCGCGCGTGTCGAGCTGATCACCTACGCCGTAGAAGACGTGGTCGGGGCGCGACTCGTAGCTGCCGTTCAGGGCCAGCGTGCCGGGGCCCAGCTCGAAGCGATCTGTCGCCCGCGCCAGCCAGGCGTCGGTGCCGCCCCAGGCCAGCCGCAGGCGCAGGTCGTTGCCGTCGACGAGAAAGTCATTCCAGAACGCATACACGCCGATGCTCGGGCGCAGCCCGTAGTCGATCAGCCACGTGGGCAGGATGCCGCCCTGGCGCTCGCCGAAGGTGAAGAAGTTGATGATCAGGGTGGGCCAGTGCTCCCGCTCGGCCGTGGCCGCCAGCCACCCCAGCGGGCGGCGCACGATATATTCGCTGACGAGCCAGGCCGGAAACAGCACCACGCGCGGCACCCACAGCAGCGCGTCGCCGACGGTCGCAGGCTCCTCCCTGCCGTCGTAGTCGGGCAGCGCGCGCGGCTCGTCGGGGCCGCGGCCTGGCTGCGCCGCCATGACAGGGGGATTGGCGGAGGGCTTGGCGGGGGCCGCGTCCGCTGCAGTCGTGCTGCTTGGCGCTGCTGGCGCGGGCTGCAACGGTGGCTCCAGCGCGGGCTGCGGCGCAGGGGCCGGGGGCGCCGGTGGGGGCTCGGATTGCGGCTGAGCCCAGGCGGCTCGGCCCAGACAAACCAGCAAGACGGACGCCGCGCTCCCCACTGCCAGGCGCCGCCAGCGTCGGACAACAGGAACCGCCGTGAGCTGCACGGCGCTGTCCAACCACGAGACAGCCGACCGAGTCAACCAGCAAGCTGGCGCTGGCACCAGGCTTGCCGGAGGAGTGTGCTAGAGTCCCGACCCTCTGTTCCTCCGCCTCTGTTGCTCCGCCCTTCTGCTGGCAAGCGATGAACACTCCTGGAAAAGCTCCCGCCCCCGCGCCGCCGGATACCGATCATGACCCTGCCGCGCCGCCCGAGCTCGACGCCGCCGGCTCGGGCTACGACTTCGGCGGGGCCACCTTCGACCTGAATGATCCGGGCGACCGCGAGGTGCTGCGCTTCATTCTGTCTCAGGCGTTGTTTGGAGAAGCCACCGGCGTCTACTGCGGCCGCTCACTGTATGCGGCCCGCTCGCTGGAGGCGGCGCGCTTCTACACCCGCCAGGCCCGGCAAGAGCTGGGGCACCTGCAGCTGTTCGCGGACATCTGTCGGACGCTCGATCTACAGCCAGCGCCTCCGCACTGGGTCATCCGCCTGCTGTCTGCGCACAACAACTACTATCCGCTCAAGGTGCTGATGGAGCACGCCATCGGCGAGGGCATGGTGCTGGACGTGTTCAAGGACCTGCTGCTGCAGACCTTGCCGGACAGTGACCCGCGGGTACCGGCGATCAAGAAGAAGCTGCGCGTGGTCGTGCGTGAAGAGGCGGAGCACGTTGCCTGGGGCGAAAAAGAGACGCGCGCCATGCTGCGCGAGAAGCCCTGGCTGCGCGAGCCGTTCCTGGGCCTGGTGGAGCTGCAGCTGATGACATTGCCGGCGCTGGTGTCGCGCATCGCTGGCTCGCGCCCCGATCATCCGGTGTTGCGCCAGATGAAGCCCTTCGTGGAACACGTGTCCGCGCGCGTGCGCGAGCAGAGCCGGCGGCTCGGCTTCTATCCGGAGCAGGAGCCCGGCCTGGCACGGCGCTGTGCCGCCATGGCCGCGGGCACGCTGCTGTTCGCGCGCAGCCAGCTGGCGCGCTCGCGCTCGCAGCTGGACAAGAGCTACCTGAGCGAGCTCGGCTTCAGCGATCGCACGCGCTGAAGCGCCGTGTGCGCGAAGCGCCGTGTGCGCGCTGAAAGCGCTGTGCACGCGCGCGTTTGCATCGAGGCGGCACGCCGTCTCGATGTTGCATCAAAAAATCGCCGCAATCCGCCGGGCATCGCAGGCGCCAAGGTGCCTCGAATCTTCTCTCGGCAGCGGCAAATGGCGCCCCAGGCGCGACAAGATTGGCCCAGCTGAGCGCAGCGCGCTGAGCGCGATGTATCGAAACCGCACGTTTCCTGCGGTGTACGCCCTGCCCGCGGCTCACTTTCCCACGGCGCGAGATGCTCGCTCGAGGTAAGAACCCGAGGTGCGCAGAGGTAGTCCTCAAACCGCTCCGAGCGCACCTCACACCGGACGGTAAAGGCGAGGTAGTCATGGCGATCATGCTCAGCACCATTCCGAGAACCCGTTGGACCCTCGCTGCTCCGGAGGCCAGCAAGGCCGCCCCGTCCACAGAGCCGACTCCGATGAAGAACGGCATGTCCAAGCTCAGCAAGACGGGGCGACTGCTGTTGACCGAGCATTTCGTGCGGCAGCTGCGCAAGAAGCTGTGCGATCAGGGTGACGTGCTGGCCCTGGTGGATCACTCGCAGATGTGGGCGCTCGAGGTCATGTACCGTGAGTTTCACTCGGTGCGCGCGGCGGCCACCTTGCTCGAGCAGCACAACATGGCGTCCGTGGCGGCGCGCGGCGAGGTGCTGGTGCAGCTCCTGAAGCACCGGGTGGTCAGCTACGAGGACCGACACCGCGAGCTGCTGGAGGATACCCTGCACATCCTCAACGGCATCCTCGATCGCATCGAGCGCGACGGCTCGGATATCCGCTGCTTCTCGACGGCCCGCACGGCGCTGTGCCTGTACGCCGCGGCCGAGCCCACCACCCAGTACTACGAGCCCAGCCACCTGCCCGCGCTGCAATGAGCCGCCCGGGCCAGCGCTCGGCAGCTGCTCGAGAGCAGCCGTGGCAGCTGTATGAAGCAGCGGAGGCTAGCCCGCGGGGCTCTCCTCCGCTCCTTCCACCAGCCAGCGCAGCATGGCCGAGGGCGCGCGCGCCAGCCGCTCGCTCGACACGTGCGGCAAGGGTGCGCTCGACTTCGTCGACCAGAAGAGACGTACCCGCTCTGGATGCTGCTCCAGGCGTGCCAGTAGGCCCGCGGCGGACTTCGCCGCGTAGGTGGTATCGAGCGCTACCGAGAGCGTACCAGCGCGCGCGATGGCGGCGCGGCCCTCCAGGGTGGGCAGGCCGTAACCGGGGCCCAGCTGCCGCGGATCCAGCTCCAGCCCTCGGGCGAGCTCGACGCGCGTGAACTCGAACACGCGCTCTCCGCTCAGCGCACGTAGCCACTGAGCCGCGCGCTCCGCCAGGCGCAAGATACGTAGCGGGCTGGTGACGGGCCAGGGGGTGACCCGCACGGCAACCAGGCGCGGCCGCGGCCGCGCCGGATCCCGCCCGGAGAAGCCCAGCTCCAGCCGCTCTGCCAGCGCCAGCCCGAGCAGCAATCCAGCAGTGCTGCAGGTCGAGCCCAGCGCCAGCACGACCTCGGCCGGGGGCGGCAAGAGACCTGCCTGCACCTGCTGGCCCAGCTCCAGACCCGCGGAGAGAAAGCCCAGGCAGCCGCGAGGGATGGCGCCACCCGGCGGCATGATCAGCGCTGGCTCCCCGCGCGCGCGGCAGGCGCGCGCGAAGCTCCACGCTGCCAGCGGCAGCAGCGACCAGTGCGGCAGATCCAGCACCTCATCTGCGCAGCCCAGCGACACGCGCAAGTTGTCGCGAGCCGCCGCCGAGACCGGCTGAGGAAAGAGCAATACCGCACTGCGAAAGCCCAGCCGCGCGCCGTGCAACACCGTGGCCACGGCATGGTTGGAGCCGTACGCGCCGGTGGCAGCCACCCAGACCTTGCCCTCGCGCCGAGCCTGTCCGAACAGCGCCTCCAAGGTCCGGACCTTGTTGCCGCCGTACAGGGTGGAGCTGAGATCGTCGCGCTTCACATAGCAGCGGCCAGCGCCGGGCAGCTCTGGCGCGAGCCGCTGCAGAGGTTCGACGGGCGTTGGAAAATCGCCCAGGTGAGAAAATCCCGCGTGTGCCTCCAACGGGGGAAAGAGCTGGAACAGCGGGCGCACCGAGGATGGCTGGCCCGCGGACGGCGCCGCCTGCTCGGGCAGCGGCTGTCCGGCGCAATTGCCACGAGCCAGCCTCTCCACTAGGCTCGGTCCCCGAGTGTCTCCGGCAAGGCCGGCTCTCCGCGCGGTATCATGTGGTCGCAGTATCCCACAGAGAGAGTGTGTGTCAGCGAGCAGCGAGTGAACCAGGCCATTGCATCAGCCAGCGGGAGGATGAGCTGAGCTCCGCGAAGGGAGGACGCGGGCGGGCGATGTACAGAGAGACGAATTTTGGAGGGTCGGGGCCCGGGGCGCGGGCGCAGCAGCGGAGCTCGCTACAGCGTAGCTCGCGGCGGCGGCCGTTCGTGCAACCGGTAAAGCTGCTGGCGCTACTGGCCGCGCTCGCGAGCTGCGCAGAGACCTCGTCGTCCAGCGTGAGCAATGCGTCGCGCGCGCAGGCGGGTCCGCTCGCGCGCATCAGCTTCGCGCCGCGGCGCCGTACGCTGGTGTTGGAAGACCGCCTCTCACTGTTCGATCGGGTCGGCTTCTCGTTTCCATCGGCCGTGGTGCACGATCGCGAGCGCGACCTGTACTGGGTGAGCAACCTCAACACCGACGGCCCCGGGGGGAAGGGCTTCATCTCCCGGCTGCAGCCCGATGGCTCGCTCAGCACGCTGAACTACATCGATGGCCGCAAGGAGGGGGTGGAGCTGATGGCGCCGCACGGCCTGGCGGTGTCGACCAGCACCCTGTACGTGGCCGACGTCACGGCCATTCGCAAGTTCGATGCGAACACTGGCGACTTCCTGGGCAGCATCCAGGTGCCCGGGGCGCGCTACCTGAGCGACGTGGCGGTCGCCTCGGACGGCTCCTTGTACGTGACCGACGTGGGCAGCGCCCCGGACGTCTCCGACGTACCGGACCAGGGCAGCGGCGCCGTCTTCCAGATCTCGCCGGACGAGCAGGTCAACGTCGTGGCACGGCGGCCCGATCTGGGCGGGCCTTACGCGCTGCTGGCAAACCAGACGGGGCTGTGGATCGTGTGCACCGGCAGCTCGGATCTGCTGCTGCTGGTGCCAGCGGAGGGCGCCCCGAGCGAAGACGCGGCCCGCGTGCACCTCACCGTCGGCTCGCTGCGAGGCCTCGCCAGCATGCCGGACGGCACTCTGTTGATCGCCAGCTGGGGCGGGCGCTCCGTGTATCGGGGCTTTGGCGAGGGCCCCTTCGACACCGCCATCCGCGGGCTCGAGTCGCCCTCCGACATGGACTATGACGTGCGTCGAAAACGCCTGTTGATTCCGCTGCAAACGGGCCACGCGCTGGCTGTCTTCAACCTCGCTCCGTTCACGCCCAGCGCGCCCAAACCCTGAGCGGCTCGGGGAGCCGCTGGGCTGCGCTGCCCGGGAGCGCGGCGGGCGAGCCCGGGCGCCGGTCCGTCCAAGGCGCCCTTCGCCCCCTGGGGGACCTTGCCCGCGGTGCGGCGAAAAGGTTAATTCCCGGGCATGGTACCCGCCGATCGGCCGCCTCTCACTCCCGCCTCGCCCGTCCCGGCGCTGGAAACCAGCTACGTCACGGCCGGCGGGATCCGGGTGGAGCGGCGCAAGGAGGCGGTCGATGCCCGCAGCACCGTCGAGAGCCTGATCGACACCCTCGACCACCGGCGGGGTGTGCTGTTTTCCTCCAACTACGACTATCCCGGGCGCTACACGCGCTGGGACCTGGGGCTCACGGATCCACTGCTGGAGCTGAGCTCGCGCGAGCGCAACCTCGAGATCACGGCGCTGAACGAGCGGGGCGAGCTGCTGCTGCCACCGATCCAGGCGGCGCTCGCCGCGCTGCCCGAGACCGAACGGCTGCAGGCCAGCCCGCGCCAGCTGCGTGTCTCGATCCGCGCTCCCGAGCGGCGCTTCAGCGAGGAAGAGCGCAGCCGCCAGCCCTCGGTGTTCAGCGCGCTGCGCGCCATCATCCAGCTGTTCTCGTCGAGTGAAGACGATCAGCTCGGCCTGTACGGCGCGTTTGGCTACGATCTCACCTTCCAGTTCGAGGCCATCCAGCTCAAGCACCCCCGCCCCGCCGATCAGCGAGACCTGGTGCTGTACCTGCCGGAGGAGTTGATCGTGGTGGATCACCGCAAGGAGGCGGCGTTCCGCTACTCGTATGACTTCCATGTCGGCGGCTCGAGCACGCGCGCGCGCTCCGCCACCCCCTTTGCCGAGCCCGCCGTCGAAGGCGCCCCCATCCCCACCGGCTGCGATCACCAGCCCGGCGAATACGCCGATGCCGTGCGCCGCGCGCGCGAGCTCTTCCGGCGCGGCGAGCTGTTCGAGCTGGTGCTGGGCCAGGTGTTTCGCGAGCCATGTCAGCGCTCTCCCTCACAAATCTTTCGCTGGCTGCGCGAGCACAACCCGGCACCGTACGCGCTGCTGCTCAACCTCGGGCACGCCGAGCACCTGGTCGGCGCCTCCCCCGAGATGTACGTGCGCGTGGACGGCAAGCGCATCGAGACGTGCCCCATCTCGGGCACCATCGCGCGCGGGCAAGATCCCATCCAGGACGCGCAGCGCATCCGCGAGCTCTTGAACTCGGAGAAGGACGAGTCGGAGCTGTCGATGTGCACCGACGTCGATCGCAACGACAAGTCGCGCATCTGCGAGCCCGGCTCGGTGAAGGTGCTGGGCCGCCGGCAGATCGAGCTGTACTCGCGCCTGATCCACACGGTGGACCATGTGGAGGGCGTGCTGCGACCCGGCTACGACGCGCTGGATGCGTTTCTCACCCACACCTGGGCAGTGACCGTCACCGGCGCGCCCAAGCTGGCCGCGATCCAGCAGGTGGAGAACGAGGAGAAGAGCCCGCGCGCCTGGTACGGCGGCGCGATCGGGCGCATCGGCTTTGATGGCAACTTGAACACCGGCCTCACTCTGCGCACGGTGCGTCTGCGCCGCGGCGTGGCCGAGGTCCGCGCGGGCGCCACGTTGCTCTACGACTCCGATCCGGAGCTGGAGGAGCGTGAGACGCGGGTCAAGGCCAGCGCGTTCCTGGATGCGGTGCGCGGGCGGCTCAGCGGGCAAGCCGCCGCGAGCTCCAGCGAGGGCACGGGTAGCGGCAAGCAGGTGCTGCTCGTCGATCACGAGGACTCCTTCGTGCACACGCTGGCCAACTACTTTCGCCAGACCGGTGCCAACGTGGTCACCTTGCGCCGCGAGCTGGCGCTGGAGCGGCTCGCACAGGAGCCACCGCACCTGGTGGTGCTCTCGCCGGGCCCGGGCACTCCCAGTGACTTCCGGCTGGAGGAGACCATCCGCCGCTCGCTCGAGCTCTCGCTGCCGCTGTTTGGCGTGTGCCTGGGGCTGCAGGGCCTCGGTCAGTACTTCGGTGGAACACTGAGCGTGCTCGGCTACCCGATGCACGGTAAGCCGTCCCTGATCAAATCCCTGGGCGGCCGGCTCTTTGACGGCATGCCGGAGGAGTTCATCGCGGGGCGCTACCACTCGCTGTTCATCGAGCGCGCTGGCTTGCCCGAGTGTCTGCAGGTCACTGCCAGCACGGAAGATGGCGTGATCATGGGGCTCGAGCATCGCTCGCTGCCCATTTCGGCCGTTCAGTTTCACCCCGAGTCGATCCTCACGCTCGAAGGTCAGATGGGGCTACGGCTGGTCAGCCGTGCGATGGCCGTCCTCGCCCGGCGCTGAAGAGCAGCGGAGCCGCCGGGGCCATCCTCGCGCCATCTCCCGCCTGGCCTGCTCGATTGGCGCCAGCGCCTTATGTCCACGCACATCGGCGCCGCATCCAGGAGCATGGGCCGCCTCAAGAGCCGCTTCGTGCGCGCGCTGGTCGAGACCTTGCAGCAGGAGACTGCTGGCACGGCGCTGCCGCGCCTGCGGCACGGTCTGCCTGCGCACTGGTTGCGCGTGCTCAGCCGCGAGGTGATTGCCAGCACGGATCAGGACGCCACCCTCGCTCTCGACACCGCCATCGATCTACTGCTCGCCATCGAGCGCCTGCTCTCCGCCGGTACGGGCAAGGTGATGGTCGCCGCAGCGGCCTCGCTCGCGACCCGGGTGCTGTATGGCAGCCCCGGGCTGGTGGTGCACGGTGATACGGTGCGCACCTTGCGTCACCTGCGCGCGCCCTTCGAGCAACCCTACCTGGGCGTGGACTTGCGCTTCGCAGTGGACGGCAGCCAGCGCGCCTTTGCGCTGGAGCTCGCGCTGGCGGGGTTGCCCACCGCCGCTCCCTGGCTGACCTGGACGGGGCTCGGTTACTTGCACGCCGCCAGCGCCTTCAGCGGCCACGATCCCGCACACCTGCGCGTCGAGCCGCTGCTCTCGGGCGAGCTCGTGCGCATCAGCGCGCGGCGAGCGCAGCCGAGCACGGCCCAGCTGCCCGCCAGCGCTGCCGCGCGCCCGCAGCTGCGCAGCACCCCGGTGCGCCGGCGCACGGCGCCGACCAACGCCGCCGCACGGGTCGAGCAAATCTTGAGCCGCGCGCAGAGCGCACGTGCCGCCGAGAGCCAGGGCACGCCGGCGATGGCGGCGCCCTTGCCCGCGAGCGCGCCGGCAAGAACCAGCTCTGCTCCGCCGAGCAGCGCGGCTGCCAGCAGCACCAGCCCCGCGCAGAGCGGCACCCGTCCGGCCGTCGGCAGCTCGCTGCAACAGCCACGCAAGTCGGCGCGCTGACGAGAGCCGTCTGCAGCGGAGCGAAGCGTGGTAAAACGGCGGGGCCCGCAGCACGCGGGGTCGCGCGCAGAGACGAACATGACGGAACGCCAGGATCCACTGAGCTATCACGCCGGCAACCGCCCCGGAAAAATCGAGGTCGTCGCCACCAAGCCGCTGGCCACGCAGCGCGATCTATCGCTTGCCTACACACCGGGAGTCGCGGAGGTGTGCCGCGCCATCCAGCGGGATCCCAACCTGGCGTACCAGTACACGGCCAAGGGCAACCTGGTCGCGGTGGTGACCAACGGCACGGCCGTGCTCGGGCTCGGCGACATCGGCGCGCTCGCGGGTAAGCCCGTGATGGAAGGCAAGGCGAACTTATTCAAGAAGTTCGCTGACATCGACGTCTTCGACATCGAGCTCGACGCCAGGACCGTCGATGAGATCGTCAATGCGGTGAAGGCGCTCGCGCCCGGCTTCGGTGGCATCAACCTGGAGGACATCAAGGCGCCCGAGTGCTTCGAGGTGGAGCGGCGCCTGCAAGAGCTGCTCTCGATCCCCGTCTTTCATGACGATCAGCACGGCACTGCCATCATCTCGGCAGCGGCGCTGCTCAACGCGGCGGAGCTGACCCAGCGCAAGCTACCCGACATGAAGGTGGTCTTCTCGGGCGCTGGCGCCGCCGCGCTCTCCTGCGCAGAGCTATACGTGGACCTGGGAGTGCAGCGCAGCAACATCGTGATGTTCGACGCCCACGGTCTGGTGCACGAGAGCCGTACGGACCTGTTCGCCGCGCAGCGGGCGCTGGCCAGCTCGCGCCGCTACGCCAACATCGGCGAGGCGCTGGTCGGGGCGGATACGCTGATCGGGCTGAGCGTGGGTGGCGTGGTGGACGCATCGATGATCGCGCGCATGGCGCCGCGACCGATCATCTTTGCCATGGCCAACCCCGATCCGGAGATCCCGTACGAGGTGGCGCGCAGAGCGCGGCCCGACGCGATCCTTGCCACGGGGCGCTCCGACTATCCCAACCAGGTCAACAACGTACTCGGCTTCCCCTTCGTGTTTCGCGGCGCGCTCGACTGCCGCGCCACGAGCATCACGCAGGAGATGCTGGTGGCGGCCACCCACGCCCTGGCCGAGCTGGCCCGCTACGATGTGCCGGACAAGGTGCTGGCCGCGTACGGCCTGTCGAACCTGACCTTCGGCGACGATTACATCATCCCCAAGCCGTTTGATCCGCGGGTGCTCATTCACGTGGCACCGGCCGTGGCAGACGCGGCCGCCAAGAGCGGCGTGGCCCGGGCGCCCATCGCCAACCTGGACGACTATCGCGAGCGCCTGCACCTGCTGGTGGAGCGCGCGCGCGGCATCATGCAGCCGCTGATCGAGCGAGCGCGCACCACCACGCCGCGCAAGCGCCTGGTCTTCGCCGACGGCTCCAGCCCGCACATCCAGCGCGCCGCACAGATCTTGATGGACGAAGGCATCTGCACGCCGGTGCTGCTGGGTGACCCCGATCGCATCGCCGCCCAGGCGGAGCGCAGTCACATCACCCTGGACGGCATGGAGCTCGAGCCCGTCATCAACGGCAAATACGCGCAGGAGCTGGCCCACTCGCTGTGGCAGATGCGCGCGCGCAAGGGCATGACCTTGCAGGCCGCGCGCAGCTCGCTGCGCCAGCACGCCTGGTACGCCGCCATGATGGTGCGCGAGGGCCTGGCGGACGGCATGGTCGGCGGGCTCAATCGCCCCTACAAGCTGACCATCGGCCCCGCGCTGCAGGCGCTCGGTCTACGCCACGGCAGCCGCCTGGTCTCCGGCGCCTATGCGATGCTGTTCAAGAACCGCAAGATCTTCCTGGGCGACTGCACGGTGAACCTGGAGCCCAACGCGGAGGAGCTGGCGGAGATCGCCATCAACACCGCGCGCGCGGCGGAGACGTTCGGCGAGCGCCCGCATGTGGCGCTGCTGAGCTACTCGGATTTCGGCGAGCACTACAAAGATCAGCGGGTCCGGGTGGTGCGCGACGCGGTCGAGATCGTGCGCCGGCGCTGGCCGGAGCTGGACGTGGACGGCGAGATGCAGGCGGACACCGCGCTCGATCGCAACAAGATGGAAGCCAACTTTCCCTTCTGCACGCTGTCGCAGTCCGCCAACGTGCTCATCTTCCCCGATCTGACCTCGGGCAACATCGCCTACAAGCTGCTGGTCAAGCTGACGGACGCCGAGGCGCTCGGCCCGCTGGTGCTCGGCATCGGCGGCGCCGTCGGCATCATCCCGGTGGGCGCCACCGTGAACGAGATCGTGAACATCGCCACGTATGCGGCGGCGCAGGCGCCTGCCCGGCGCATCGAGGCGCTGTCGCTGCGGCCCAGTCCGGTGTGAGGGCGGCGCGCGCGCCGCGGCGGCTCCCCCCTTGCTGGCGGGAGTGCAGCCTCAACGCCCCGGTCGCGCGAAGGCCTTGCGCGCCTTCTCCACCCTGGTGCGGATCACGCACTCCTCGACATGATCGTTGACGAGGCCCATGGCCTGCATGAAAGCGTACACGGTAGTAGGCCCGACGAACTTCCAGCCCAGCTTCTTCAGCGCCTTCGAGAGTGCGATGGACTCCGGTGAGGTGGACGCACTCTGGGGTGCGGCAGCGCGTGAGGGCTCGTACCGCCACAGGAAAGCCGCCAGCGATCCTTCGCTCTTCACGAGCTCACGCGCGCGCTGCGCGTTGTTGATGACCGCCTCGATCTTGCCGCGATGCCGGACGATGCCCTCGTCCGCGAGCAGGCGAGCGACATCGCGCGCCGTGAAGCGTGCGATCCGGTCGAAGTCGAAGTCGTGGAAGGCGGCGCGAAAGCTCTCGCGCTTGGCCAAGATGGTGCGCCAGCTGAGCCCCGACTGAAACCCTTCCAGGCTCAGCTTCTCGAACAGACGGCGATCATCGCTCACCGGCAGCCCCCACTCCCGGTCGTGGTACTCGATGAATTCGGGGGCCGCGCTGCACCAGCGGCAGCGCAGCTTCCCGTCCGGTCCCGTCATCGTCGTGCTCATGCCTTGCCCTTCACCCGCTGCGTGACGCGCCTGCGGCCAGCGCCCGTACGGCCAGAGCCAGCCCGTTTCGATGGCGCTGCCGCCACGTGTAGCTCCAGCCAGGCATGCAGCTGCTCCACCTCTTGCCGGAGAAACGCCTCGTCGCGGAAGGCGCTGGCCAGCGTGGCCACCCCCTGGCTGCGCGCCAGCAGGTGCATCGCCAGCGCGTCCGCATCGTCGCCGCGACCGAGCGCCGTAAACTGCCCGCGCAGCCAGATCCGGAACAGCGTGAACAGGCGGTTGGCGAGCGGCTGCGCGGGGTGCTCGAGCTTTGCGAGCTCACTGCACAGCGTACCGACTGGGCAACCGTAGCGTTGGATCTTCTCGCGGTTGGCGATCAGAAGGTCGATGAAGCTCCGGATGCGCTCCGCCGGCGTGGGGCCCTCGCTCTCCCAGCGCTCCAGCATGCCCTGAGTGTTGGCCAGACGCAGCTCGATCACCGCCGCCAGGATCTCGTCCTTGGTCTTGAAGTGATGGTAGAAGTTGCCGCGCGAGATCATCACGGCCTCAGCGATGTCCGCGAACGAGGTGGCCTCGTAGCCCTGCCGGTAAAAGAGGTCATCGGCGGCCCGCAGGATCTGCTGGCGTGTGCTCCTGTCACTCATCAGTAGGACAATC
This sequence comes from Polyangiaceae bacterium, assembly GCA_025937895.1. Lineage (GTDB taxonomy): Bacteria > Myxococcota_A > Polyangia > Polyangiales > Polyangiaceae > SZUA-265. The sequence goes on from JAICQL010000068.1 coordinate 16,528, forward strand.
GTCCCAACCCAACGATAGGACAAACGTCCTACGCTGTCAAGCACCAGCTCTCCGGGCGTGGTCGCGGGAGCAGTAGCTGGCTGCGGCGCAGGCTCAGCCGCGGCGCCTCAGACCGCGCTGGCGGCCGGGGCACCGCTCGCCCCCGGCGCAGGACGATCGCCGGACTCCGGCGCCTGGCGCGACTGGTAGTCGACCAGCCAGCTCTGCAGCTGCGCCTCCGGCATGGGGCGCGCAAAGTGATAGCCCTGCAGCTCCAGGCGCCCGCGCGAGCGGAAGAAGTCGACGTGCTCTGCCGTCTCCACGCCCTCCACCACCACGTCCAGGTGCAGGTTGTTGGAGAGCGCGATGATCGCCGAGACAATGGCCTCGTTGTTCTGATCGCGCAGGTCCTTGACGAAGGAGCGATCGATCTTCAGCTGGTCGACGCGGAAGCGGGTCAGGTAGCTGAGCGAGGAGTAGCCCGTGCCGAAATCATCCAGCGAGATGCGCACCCCGAGCTTCTTCAGCTCGGCGAAGGTGCTGAGCGTGGTCGCAGTCTCCTGCATCACCACGCCCTCGGTGATCTCGATCTCCAGCATGTCCGGCAAGAGGCCGCTCTCGCTCAGCACGCCACGCACACTGGCCACGAACTCCGGGTCGCGAAACTGCCGGGGCGAGATGTTGACGGCCATGCGCAGCCCCGGCAGGCGTAGCGCGGCGTCGCAGGCCGCGCGCAGCACCCAGCGCCCCAGGGGCAAGATCAGCCCCGTATCCTCGGCAACCGGGATGAACTCCATCGGGGCGATCGGCCCCTGCGGCGTGCTCCAGCGCAGCAGCGCCTCCACGCCGGTGACCCGCCCGGTGGGCAGCTCGATCTTCGGCTGAAAGTGCAGGCTCAGGCCGCCGGCGCTGCCGATCGAGAGCGGCTCGCCATCACGGCCCACCGCGCCCAGCACCGCGCGCAGCGAGGTCTCGATCTGCAGCCTGCGCTGCGCCTGCGCATGGATGGTGCGGTCAAAGAACTGGAAGCAGTTCCGGCCACGCTCCTTGGCGTGATACATGGCGGCGTCCGCCAGCTGCAGCAACTCCTCCGCGTTGCTGCCGTTATCCGGGAAGGTGGCGATGCCGATGCTGGCCTGGATGTCCAGCTCCTTGCCCTTGACCGAATACGGCTGGGAGAGCTTGTCGAGGATGCGCCGCGCGAGCGTGCCCGCGTCCAGCGCGGAGCGCGTCTGCGGCAAGACGACCACAAACTCGTCACCGCCGAAGCGCCCGGCGAGCGCGTCGCCGTCTGCCTCCAGAAAGCCGCTCGACAGCGGCAGGCGCGGCGCAGAGAGCTGATCCGAGGCTCTGATGCAGCTGCGGATGCGCTGCGCCACTTGCTCCAGCAGCGCGTCACCCGTGGAGTGGCCGAAGTTGTCGTTGACCCGCTTGAACAGGTCCAGGTCCAGCACCAGCACGGCCAGCGTGTGTCCCAGGCGCGCCGCGCCCGCCAGCGACCGCGACAGGCTCTCCAGCACGTAGGCTCGGTTGGGCAGCCCGGTGAGGCTGTCGAAGTACGCCAGGCGCGCCGCGCGGCGCTCGGCCGCCAGGCGCTCGGTCATGTCCTGGATGGTGCCCACGAGACGCGGCACGGCGCAGTCGGGGAGCACCGCCAGGCTGACCTCCTGGTGAATCAGGCGCTCGGTGCCGTCCGGCAGCAGCATGCGATAGTCGATCACGTGCGGCTCGCGCGTCTGCAGCGCGCCGATCACCCGCTGGCGGTCCTCCGGGTGCACCCAGCGGTACAGGCCGGTGGCATCCGCCGCATCGTCGAGCGTCAGCCCGAAGATCTCCAGCGCCTCATCCGACCAGCGGAAGCAGTTGGACTCCAGATCCAGCTCCCACTGCGCGATGCGGGCCAGGCGCTGTGCGCGGATCAGGCGCTCGGCGGTCTCCTGCGAGCGGCGGAAAGCGGCAGCCGCGCGCGCGAGATAGCGCATGCGGTGCCCCAGCAGCACCGGGTTCACCGGCTTGGAGATGAAGTCGGTGGCGCCCGCCTCGTACGCGGCAGCGATCGACGCGGAGTCGTTCACCCCCGTCATCATCAGGATGGGCACGGACTTGCCGTACGGCAGCTCCCGGATACGACGGCAGGTCTCGTAGCCATCGCCGTTGGGCATGCGCAGGTCGAGCAGCACCAGATCCGGGCGGTGACTGGCGTACAGCTTCAGCGCGCTCTCGCCGTCCTCAGCCTCCAGGCTATCCATGCCCTGACTGGCAGCGCCCTCGCTGGCCAGCAGCCGGGTGGAGAAATCGTCGTCCGCGATCAGGACGCGCAGGCGGCTCAGCTGGCGCGGCACGGCGCCTCCCCCGCTTCGCGCAGCCGCAGGGCGGTCAGCGCCTCCACCACGCGCTCGTATTCTGCCCGCAGCAGAGCCACGGCCGCGGACCTGGCGCGTGCGTCCAGCGCCTCCACGCTCGAGTCGAGCCGCCGCGCCAGCTGCGAGAGCGGGAGCGCCCCCAGGTTGCCGGCCACGCTGGTGAGCGAGTGCGCGAAGCGGCGCACCTCCGCCACGTCGTTGCGCTCACTGGCCACAGTCATGGAGGCCATGCGCGCCGGCACGGTCTTCATGAACTCGTCGATCAGGCGCACGATGATCTTCGGCCGACCGGGTTTGTCGAGCACGCGCAGCTGCTCCAGCACGTGCTCCGCCAGCACCTCGCCGCGCACGGCAGGCGCACGCGACTCGCGCGGCCGGCCCTGCTCCGGGCGCACTGCACGAGTCAGCACCGACGACAGCTGCTGCAGGGTGAACGGCTTGCTCAGGAAATCGTCCATGCCGGACGAGAGGCAGCGCTCGCGGTCCGCCTTGCTGGCGTTGGCGGTCAGCGCCACGATCGGCACGTGTCGCAGGCTGCTCTGCTCCTCCCGGCGGATCACCCGCGCCGCATCGTAGCCATCCATCTCCGGCATCTGGCAGTCCAGCAGCACCACGTCGAACTGGCCGGCGGCCACGGCGCTCACCGCCTGCTTGCCGTCCACCACCACCTCCACGTTGCAGCCCAGCTCCTCCAGCATGTACACGGCCAGCTCGCGGTTCATGGCGTTGTCCTCCGCGATCAGCACGCGCAGCTTCAGCGCCTCCGGGCGCTGGCGCGCCTGCAGGATCTTGCTCACCGCGGGCGGCGCGGCGCTCGGCACGCGCGTGGTGCTCAGGCGCTGCAGCAGCTCCGTCAGGTGCTGCCGGCGTACGGGCAGAGCCAGCTCGCCCGCGAGCCAGCCCGCCTCGGGCGGCGACTCTGCCAGCCGGTGCAGGCGCACGATGGGCACACACGGCCTGCCCGTGGCGCAGGCGGACGCACCATCATACGCCAGCGGCAGATGATCGGTGAAACACAGATCGAAGCCCTGATCGGCGGAGAGCGCGGCCAGACTGCTGGGCGGAGCCGCGTCCGCCAGCCAGCCCTGATCCTCCAGCTGGCTGACGAGCGCTGCTCTCACCACCTCGCTGGTGCTGACCACCAGCGCGCGCCGCACGCGCGCCGCGGCCGGCAGCGAGGCTCCCTGCTGAACACCGCGCTGCAAGCGCACTGAAAACCAGAAGCACGCGCCGCGGCCCGGCTCGCTCGTCACGCCCATCTCGCCGCCCATCAACTCGCACAGCTGGCGAGCGATGGCGAGGCCCAGACCGGTCCCGCCATAGCGGCGCGTTGTGGAGCCGTCGGCCTGGGTGAAGGCCTGAAACAGCTTCGGCACGACGTCGGGCGCGATGCCCACGCCGGTGTCCTCCACCTCCAGACGATACAGCGCTGCCGGTGCCTCAGCCTCGCCCTGCGCGCCGGTGGGGGCCTTCCCCGGCTCGAGCACGCGCACGCACACGTGCCCCTTCTCGGTGAACTTGACGGCGTTGCCGATGAGGTTGGTCAGCACCTGCCGGAGCCGATTCGGATCGCCCACCACCCGCGCCGGAAAGCCCTTCGGAAAGCGGCAGACGATGTCCAGGTTCTTGGCGTGCGCGCCGCCGCTCGCCACATCCACCGTCTCCTCCACCAGCTCGCGCAGGTCGAAGGGAATGGCCTCCAGATCCAGGCGATTGGCCTCGATCTTCGAGAAGTCCAGGATGGCGTTGAGCACGGTCAGCAGCGACGCCGCCGAGCTCTGGATGTTGCTGGCGAGCTTGCGCTGCTGCGGGCTGAGATCCGAGCGCAACAGCAGCTCCGCCATGCCCAGCACGCCGTTCATCGGCGTGCGGATCTCGTGGCTCATGTTGGCCAGGAACTGCGACTTGGCCTGGCTGGCCGCGACCGCCGCCTCCTTCGCCTCTTGCAGCCGGCTGTTGGCGCTCTCCAGCTCCAGCAGTGTGCTCTCCAGCGCGGCGGTGCGCTCGCGCACCTTGCCCTCCAGCGAGATGGCGGCCTGGAACAGGGTGAACGCGCCGTCCGGCATGTCCATGTTGCGCTCGACCCTATCCATGAGCACGCGGTTGATCTTCTCCAGCCGGGCCAGCTGCGCCTCCAGGCGCGGCTCGCCGCCGGCCGCGTCCGGCGGCGCCGAGAGGCACTGGCTGTCAGGCAGCGCGGCCGCCAATGGCCACCCCCGTGAACGTCTGGTTGACGTGCATGCCGTTGAACTGCTCGCCGTAGGTGGCAAAGCCCACCACGTTGTTCGCGCTCATCAGGGCGCCGATCGCTGCGCGGATGCCGGTCTGCTGCACCTCCAGGTAGCGCAGCACGCAGTCGCAGCCCAGGATCAGCGCTGGCGGCCCGATCTCCTGCCGTACCCGCTCGAAGGCGCGCGCCAGGTTGTCGACCATGTCATTGCCCCGCGCCACGGTGAGCACGATGCCGCGGTCGATGGCGCAGAAGAACGTCAGGCTCTCGTCCTCGTTCACCCGCTGGATCGAGCGCACATACAGCTGCCCGCCTACCCGCACCACAACAGGGTAGTTGGCGAAGATCATCGGCGTGAGCTTGTGTACGTCCAGGCCGACGATGCGCGCATACTCGCGCCCAGCGGGCTCGCCATTGATCTCCGTCACGATGCGGTTGCGGACGTCGGTCTCGGTCACCACCATCTTCTGGTGCGACGCCTCGAAGTGTTCCGTCTTGAACAGGCGAAAGGGCAGCCTGCTCTCGATCAGGATGAACACCGCGCAGTCCGTGTGGAACTGCCCGTCGTGGTAGATGAAGGTCTGGCGAAAGCTGATACCGTCGCCCGCCGAGCCGCCGAAGAGCTGGATGTCGCCCAGGCTGCGATAGACGCTGGCCACGAGCAGCTCCTCCTGCATGGCCAGGCCGTCGCTCAGCAGGAAGCCGAAGCAGCTCTCGCCGCTGGGGCGGCTCGTCCCGCCGCTGGCGCTCATCATCGCGCTCAGCACGTCCGCCGCCAGCTGGTCGCCCTTGCCCAGCTCGAAGCCGTGCAGCTCGTCCACGCGCACCGCCACCGCGCGGAACCAGCTGGAGGGAAAGCTGATCCCCACGATCGAGCCGTCCGCGTGACCGAGCGGCGTGATCTCTCCGGCGGTGGTACAGCCCACCACCAGGCCCTGGCCGAGCTCCTGCCGTAGCGCGGCCCCCAGCTGCCCCAGATCGTAGCGATTGGAGCAGAAGAACAAGGTCAGCGCGGCCGTCGGGTCATGGATCGCCGCGGCGAGCTCACGAGCCGCCTGGCGCGGGTCCTGTGCAAAGGACACGCCCTTGCGCACCGTCGCCGGAAGGTCGCTCCCCACGACCCACCGAACGGCTGCGCGCAGCCTTGACTTGAAACGAGTCCGGGCCGCGCTCGGTGGCGACCACAGCCCGGCGTTCCGGCACGGCTCGAGAGGCGCAGCGGCGCCGCAGACTCGGACTGATTGAGCGGAGCCGGTACGCCCCGAGGGGTGACCGGCCGCAAAACCTACCGCTTAGCTCTGCAGCTCGCGGTCCGCAGACGGGAACCAGCGGCTCGCCACGCGCACGGCGTTGGTGGCCGCGCCCAGGCGCAGATTGTCGCCCACCACCGTCAGGCAGATGCTGCGCCGGCTGGGATCACGCGCGTCGGGACGCAGGCGCCCCACGAGCGCACGGTCACGATCCTGCACGCTGCTGAGGGCGCTCAGGCCATCGCCCGAGGCGCCAGGGAAGTAACGCAGGAAAGGCGCGGCCTCCGCGCTGCCGAGCAGCGCACCGATACGATCCATGTCGACCGGCTGCTGGAAGCTCACCCACAGGTTCTCGTAGTGCCCGACGGCAACGGCCACGCGACAGCACTGTGCGCTCACCGGCAGCTCTCCCAGCTCCAGGATCTTGCGCGACTCGAACATCAGCTTGCGCTCCTCGGAGGAGTAGCCCGACTCGTCCGTGCCACCGTTGTGCGGTACGACGTTGCCCGCGTACGCCTTCACGTCGAAGGGGGCGCCCAGGCGATCGGGCTGCGCATAACCGGCCTTGCTGGCCTCCAGAAAGCCATCCAGCGCCGCGATGCCCGCGCCGCTCACTGCCTGGTACGTGCTGGCAGTGATGCTGGTGAGCGTGTACACGGCGTGCAGCGGCTGCAGGGCGAGCGCGAGCGGAATGGTAGTGCAGTTCGGGTTGGCGACCAGCCGCACGGAGGCATCCACCCGGCGCGAGTTGACCCCCGCCGCGACGAGCGGCACCTTCGGATCCGCGCGGTAGGTGTTGCTCTTGTCGACCACGCGATAGCCGAGCTCGAGCAGCCGCGGCACGTAGCGCTTGCTGTGCTCATCGTCCAGGGCAACGAACGCCACATCGCCCTTCGGCGCGCCGCTCTCGGCGAGCTTGGCGGCAGCCAGCACCGGATAGCGCCGCCCGCCGAGCTCGAGCTCCTGATCCCGGCTGGCGTACAGGGCAAGCTCCGCGCCGGGCCAGGCCCGCGCCACGAGCTCGATGGTTTCCCGGCCCACGAGGCCGGTGGCACCTAGAATGCAAATCCGCATGGCGTTGGGGCCTAGCAGCCTTTCCCCGGCCTTGCCAGCACCTCGAGGGGCTGTCTCGTTCCGGAACCTGCCCACGGTGCCGGGGGGCGTGCCGGAGGACCTCTTTGTCCCCTCCTTTCCGGTTCGCCAGAGGCCAGACTGCACCCGGGCGCCAGGGTTGCCTATCGCGCCGCGACCACGGAAGAGCTGGCGGCTCAGCCCCAGGTGTTTGGATCCGCGAGCACGCCGCGTGACACCAGCTGCACGTACAAATCCGTGAAGGCCACCCAGAACAAGCTCAGCCAGGCGAACAGCATGTGACGCTCATTGAACCAGGACGAGGCCTGGAAGGCGCCATGACGTGCGCCGGCGCGACCCCCGCAGGTGAAGCAATCCACACGCCCCGCGACCAGGTGCCGCCAGGAGTGACAGCCGAAGGTGTACGCGGAGAGCAGCCCGGCGTTGATGACCATGACGATGGTGCCCAGGCCCACCCCGAGCTGGCCCTGCTTGAAGAACGCCGCGAGCGTCTCGTACCAGAGGCACCCCAGCAGCACGAGCGCGCCGTACAGCGCGTAGCGATGCAGGTTCTGGAACAGCAGGAGCCTGGTCTCGCCGTTGTAGCGGCGCGCGTGGCCGCGCACGGCGCACGCCGGCGGCGAGGCGAAAAACGCGCGGTAGTAGGCCTTGCGATAGTAGTAGCAGGTGGCACGGAACAGCATCGCGAGCCCTGGCAAGAAGAAGGCGGGTGACTGCGGCAAGAACCTCGGCCACCAGCCGGGGAACGCGCCGAACCATGAGTGCTCGAACGGCACCGCGCCCGGGTACGCGGCAGAGGGACCGGGCGTGAACACGGAGGGCGCCACCGTCGGGCTGATGTACGGCTCGTACCAGACGTGGGTGGCCTGAAAGGCACGGAACGTCAGGTAGCCAAAGAACACGCTCAGCCCCACCGCCGTCGCCAGCGGCCCCACCCACCACGCATCACTGCGGGTGGTGCCGCCCAGCACGTCGGGGTGCCCCCCCAGCTGAATTGGTTGCCCCATCGGCGACTTTTAACGTCGCGCGGCGCGCCCTTCAAGCACCGGCGTCGATCACTCGCGCCGCGCGCTGCTCTCCGCTGCGTTAAGGACCGATGTCGAACTTCACGCCTTGTGCCAGCGGCAGCGCGCCCGAGTAGTTCACGGTGCTGGTGACCCGGCGCATGTACGCCTTCCAGGCGTCAGAGCCCGACTCGCGCCCGCCGCCAGTGTCCTTTTCTCCGCCAAATGCGCCGCCGATCTCGGCGCCACTCGGGCCCACGTTCACGTTGACGATGCCGCAGTCGCTGCCCGCGGCAGAGCAGAACAGCTCGGCCTCGCGCACGTCGTTGCTGAAGATGGCAGAGGCGAGCCCTTGCGCCACACCATTCTGGATCGCCACCGCCTCGGAGAGCTCGCGGTAGCGCATCACGTACAGGATGGGCGCGAACGTCTCGCGCTGCACGACGGCGGCGCCCGGATGTATCTCCACCAGCGCTGGCCGCACGTAGTACCCCTCCTCGGGCACGCCGCTCGTGATCCTCTGGCCGCCGATCACCCGCCCACCCTGCGCGCCTGCCTCCTGCAACGCCGCCTGCATGTGCCGGTACGCCGCCTCGTCGATCAGCGGCCCCACCAGCACGCCCTCGCTCGTGGGGTCGCCCACGTGCAGCCCGGCATACACGCGCTCCAGCCGCTCCAGGAAGCCCGCCGCGATCGACTCGTGCAACAGCAGTCGCCGCAGGGTGGTGCAGCGCTGCCCCGCCGTGCCCGCGGCAGCAAACACCACGGCCCGTAGCGCCAGCTCGCGATCGGCGCTGGGGGTCACGATGGCTGCGTTGTTGCCGCCCAGCTCCAGCAAGGAGCGCCCCAGCCGCTGTGCCACCGTGGCGCCCACCGCGCGCCCCATCGGGGTCGAGCCGGTGGCAGAGATCAGCGGAAACAGCCGGCTCTCTGCCAGCGCCTGGCCCACCTCCGCGCCGCCGATCAGCAAGCCCAATAGCCCCGGCGGGCAGCTGGCTTGCTCGGAGCAGGCGCGCACCGCCAGCGAGTGGCAAGCCAGCGCGCACAGCGGCGTCTTCTCCGACGGCTTCCACACCACAGGATCACCGCAGACCAGCGCCAGCGCCGCGTTCCACGCCCAGACGGCCACGGGAAAGTTGAACGCGGTGATGACGCCGATCGGGCCGAGCGGATGCCAGTACTCCGACAGCCGGTGCCCCGGGCGCTCGCTGGCGATGGTGAGCCCGTACAGCTGCCGGCTCAGCCCCACGGCGAGCTCGCAGATGTCGATCATCTCCTGGACCTCGCCGCGGGCCTCACTGGTGATCTTGCCCGCCTCCCAGGAGACCAGCGCGGCCAGATCCTCCTTGCGCTCGCGCAGCAGCTCACCCAGGCGCCGCACCAGGTGGCCGCGCTCGGGGCCCGGCACCACGCGCCAGCCGCTGAAAGCCTGCGCTGCGAGGTTGAACACACGCGGGGCGTCCGCGGCACTGGCGCCGGCAAAGCGCGCCAGCAGCTGGCCGTCGATGGGCGAGCGCTTGCTCAGCTCCGGTCCAGTGCCCGCGCTCAGCTCGCTGCCCGCGGCCACGCTACACAGCGGCTCCTGCACCCCGCAGCGCCGCAGCGCCTCCGCGACCGCGCTCATGACAGATCCCCCGAGAAGCTGGGCAGCGACGTCGGCTCCTGGCCGGAGGCGTAGACCCGCCCGAAGCGGTTGTTCAAGAACTCGCGCAAGCTCACCTGCTCCTGGCAGGCAAAGCCGCGCGAGGCCAGGCGGCCCTGGTAGTGCAGATCGACCATGGTGCAGATGCCCGCCGCGGTGGTGATCTGGATCGCGCTCCACTCGCTGTCGAGCAGGGTGTCGTTGTAGATCTTGCGCGCGTCGCTCACCTGCACCAGCTGGCCATCGCGCCAGCCCGACACCGTGCAGAAGATCACGACCACGTCCTGGAACGTGATCGGGATCGCGCGCTCCAGTAGCTCCTTGAACAGCTTGCGCTGGTCGCCGAGGTGCAGCTCGTTGACCAGAAACCAGGCGTAGTCACGGTGGCCCTGGTAGCGGATCGTCTTGTAGTTCAGGTCGTTGACCTTGCCGTCCAGGGTCTCGCACAGCGTGCCCAGGCCGCCCGAGGTGTTGAACGCCTCGTAGCGGATGCCATCGATCGAGAACTGCTCGAGGCCCTCCAGCGGCAGCACCTCGATGCGCTTGCCGCGATGAATCGCCTCGCACGGGTTGCAATACTCGTTGATCAGACCGTCAGTGGACCAGGTCAGGTTGTACTTGAGCGCGTTGGTCGGAAACTGCGGCAGCGCCCCCACGCGCATGAACACGCGCTCCAGCTTGTCGAAGCCGCGGGTCAGCTCCATCGCCGCCACCGACACGAAGCCGGGGGCGAGCCCACACTGCGGCATGAACACCTGGCCCGGCTTGGCGGAGCTCGAGATCTCGCGGATGCGGCGGGTGGTGGCCACGTCCTCGGTGAGGTCAAAATAGCTCACCCCCGCCTTCAGCGCGGCCTCGGCCACCAAGGGGTTGTGATGGTAGCTCAGCGCGGAGATCACGCTGTCGCAGCCGCTCAGCGCGCGCTCCAGCTCGCGCGGATCGGTGGCGTCCGCGCGCACCAGCTCCAGCCGGCCCTGGTCGATGGAGCGGGCCGCCGTTTGCCCCAGGTGGCGCAGCGAGCCCTCGTCGATGTCCATGACCCGCACGGTGTAGTCACCGGTGCTGGCCAGCCACGGCCCCACCATGCGTCCGATCTTTCCACTGCCCAGCAGCAAAATCCGATGCATCGCCTTCTCCGCAAGCAGCCGCCGCTGACAGCGCACCGCGCGTTGCCAGGAGCCGTCGTCTCCCTGATAGATACGGCACTTTTCCGGAAAAGGTAGGGTCCGGACCTACTGAGCCCTCGGCCCGAGCAGGGCTGCCGGAACAGAGCTGCCGGAACAGGGCTGCCGGGAGCAGGGCTGCCGTAAGCAGGGCTGCCCCGGGGATGTCAGCGCGAAGCGTGCGGCGGCGGGGCCGGCGGCGGCGCCGTAACGGCAGACGCCGCGCCCGGGGCGACAGGAGCCAAGACGGGTGGCCGCGGCGCGGGCCTGCGCGCGATCTCCACGAAGTCACGACCGAGCAGGTGGCCGTACTGGTCTTCCACTTCGGCGCGCACGATCCACGGGCCCTCCCCACTGTGTGGCGCCACTTCCGTGCTGAAGCGATTGCCCTCGCGCGTCCAGGTCACCTCCAGCTCGTCGATGCCCAGCAGCACGCGAAAGCGAGGCTCGAGCCAGCCCGGCATACTGCCCGGGCTGGGACCATCGATGTTCACCTCCACCCGCACCGTGTCGCCCGGCCAGCGTGCGAGCTTCGGACCCACCGTCACCGTGGTCTTGACCTGCTGCGGCAACACGCGCGCCGAGACCAGGCGCGTATCCCCCGCCTGGCGCAGGTGCAGATTCATCGGCTCGGCGGAGGGCAGCACGATCTCTCGTGGCAGGGGCAGCCACTCGCGCGGGCCCTTCATCAGCAGCCCCTCGGCAAAGGTGAGCTGCACGCGGCGATCATAGCCAGCCACGATGTTGCCGTGCGCGTCCACGTAGCCGCCATCGGTGCTGCGCACCCCCATCACGCTGAAGGGCTCGGCCCGGGAGAGCCGACCATTGATGCTGAAGCGATCGACCGCCTGCACCGACACCGCGTAGCGGCCCGCCTCCAGGCGCGGAGCGGGCGCGAGCGTCGTGCCCGCCGTCTCCAGGTCGTTCACCAGCCGGCGCTCGGGCTCCAGCTGCTCGATGCTCACGCGGTAGCGCACTGCGCCCGGCACCGGATCCCAGCTCAGGCCTGCCAGGGTCGCGCCCTGGCCAAAGCCGCCGAACAGGTTATTTTCGAGCCGTACCAGCGGCGCCGCCAGGATCTCGCTCTCGCTCTCGGCGTGTCTGCTCAGCGAGCGGACCTTGCCCGGCGCGAGCGCGGCGAACTTCCAGGTCTTCATCGCCCAGCTCACGGTGCCCTCGAGATTGACGATGCTGACCTGGTCGGGCTGCGCCACGATGTGCATGCGCCCGCCCCGCACGAAGCTGGTGACCGCGAGCGGAGCCGTGACCATCACGGCCAGCTCTGGATCGGCGCTCTCCACAGCCATGCGCCCGCTCGCCAGCGCCACCAGGTGTGTGAGCGTGCGGCCGCTGTTGCTCAGCCAGAAGCGCGTCTGCTTGTGGACCCGGTACAGCTTGGCGCCAGGGCTCAGCCGCAGGCTGGCGCCCTTGGCCAGGCGAATGGTGGCGCCGCTCTCGCGCGCCACCACACCCTCGCTGCGATAATCGAGCCCGCCCGCCACGACCTGGAAATACACCTCGGCGCGGCCCAGAGTGCTCAGCGCGAGCACCCACACACACATCATGGCGGAAAGCCAGTAACGTCGCGCTCGCATTCGGGTACTTCCAACAACGGACCCGAGCCAGGCGAGCTTGAGTCCGCGGACCAGAGCCGTTAGACCCGTCCCCCGAAATGAACCAGTTCGAGGCCGTTCACGCTGCAACTCGCTCCGGAGCGGCTCGCTCGGGCACGGGCACGCGGCGCGAAGAGCACACGTTTCGCGGCAACCTGAGCAGCACTCGCCACGGTTGGTTAAGACTGACGCCCGCGTACTCCGTGCGCTTGGTGCAACAGCTGCTGGCCAGCGGCAGCGCGCAGCCGCCATTTCTCGATCCGTTCTGCGGCACCGGCACCACCTTGCTGGCCTGTGCGGAGCACGGCTTCGACTGCGATACCACTGACATCAACCCGTTCTTGATCTGGCTGGCCCGCAGCAAGGTGGCCGCGTACTCCCCCGCCGTGCGCGCGGAGGCACGCGCAGCGCTGGCCCGCCTGTGCCGCGCGGCCCGGCGCACGCAGCCCGGGCTAGCCTGGACCCCGCCCATTCACCGCATCGAGCGCTGGTGGAGCCCCGCCACCCTCGGTGCGCTCAGCCGGGCCTTCGCGGCGCTGTCGGCGCTGCGCGCCAGCAGCTCACGCCCGGCGCTCGATCTGCTGCGCGTCGCCTTCTGCCGCGTGCTCATCCAGTGCTCGAGCGCACACTTCGGTCATCAGTCGATGTCGTTTGCACCTGCCGAGAGCGACAGCGCCATCGCCAGCTCAGGGGCAGCGGCAACTACCAGCGCCGCGCTGGAGCGCGAGCGCGTGGCGGAGTTGCTCGCCGCCGCGCTGGAGAGCGTGCTGCTCGCCGCCGCGCAGCGCCTGCCCGGCACCCGCCGCCGCGTGCTGCTGGCCGACGCACGCCAGCTGCACGACAAGCTGCCCGCCGCTCACTACGGCAGCGTGATCACCTCCCCGCCCTACGCCAACCGCATGAGCTACATCCGCGAGCTGCGGCCCTACATGTACTGGCTCGGCTACCTCGCCGACCGCACCCGTGCCGGCGTGCTGGACTGGACCGCGATCGGCGGCACCTGGGGCAGCGCCACCAGCAACCTGAGCAGCTGGGTGCCCGAGCCCGGCGTGCCCCCGCTCCAGCCCGAGATCGAGGCGCGCCTCACCGCCATCGCAGAGCGCAGCGCGCTCCTGTCCAGCTACGTGCGCAAGTATTGCCACGACATGTTCCGCCACTTCAGCTCGCTCGCCCACGTGCTCCGCCCCGGCGGCAGCGCCCACTTCGTGGTCGGCAACTCAAAGTTCTATGACGTGCTCGTCCCCATCGAGCAAGTGCTCGCCCGTCAGCTCGAACAGGCGGGCTTCCGCGCCGTGGACGTCACTGTCTTGCGGAAGCGGAGTAGCAAGAAGGAGTTGTTCGAGTTTGTAGTTGGCGCTCGGCGTTGAGGGGGCGAGGAGCCAAGGGGTCGAGGGAGGGAAGCGAAAGAAGCCGGAGGGTGCGTGGTGGAAGACGGAAGACGGTCGGCGTGTTTTGTTGGCTCGGCGCTGAGCGAGCGCGAGCGACTCTAGAATGGGCCCACTCAGCGGCGGACAGCAACGCTCAGCGGCGGACAGCAACGCTCAGCGGCGAACAGCAACGCTCAGCGGCGAACAGCCCGACTCAGCGAACGGCCCTCGGCGGCGGCGCGTCGCTCCATGTCGGCATGCACGGCGATGGATTGCTCCTCGAGCAGGTCACGCTGCTCCGAGCTGAGCGCGCCCGGATGGCGCGACTCCCACATGCGCGCGTACTCCAGCCAGCGCGCGGCGCCGTCGAGATCACCCAGGCGCAGCAAGGTCGCGCCACGATACAGGCCGTATTCGGCGCGCTCCACCGGGTCTGCCTCCACCAGGCGCGTCTCGGTCTGCTCCAGCACCTGCGCGGCCTCGATGTAGCGGCCCTGGTAGTAGAGGTCGCTGCCACGATGGACATAAAATGTGCAAGCGAACAGCAACAGCGCGAGAGAGCCGCGCCCCAGACGGGAAGCTGTCGAGCCAGACACCATTGTGAAACAGCCTAGCGCCTCGGGCTGCAGCGGGCCAGGAACGAACGTTCGCGCGCTGCTCAGAGCAGCACTCGTGAGCCCGTAGCAGCGAATTTCTGCGGCATTCTTGCGCTTGGGGTGCGCGCCGCCACTACCATCTTGTCCTACCCATTCGCCTTCGACGCTCTCAGCAAGGTGCTCACCATCCACGCCAGCAGGGCCAGGGTGGCCAGCTTCTGCACGCTCGGCTGCGCAGCGGTCTCGGGGCCGCCGCCGTAGGCGACGTACACGTACAGCACCGCATTGCCGGCAGCCAGCAACAACGCCGCCATGCCCAGACACCGGCGCACGCTCCAGCGCGGCTCGCCGCCACTGAACGGCGCCAGGCACAGCGCGGTGCACGACATGCCCAGGGTGCCGCTGGTCAGCGCCACCACGCCGTGCACGATCGGATAGGCATCGGAGGGCAGCAGCGCCGTCGCCAGCAAGCCAAGGGTGGCCGTCCGTCCCAGCGCCAGCAGGCGGAAGCGACGCGGCTGCGCAAAGCGCCAGGTGGCGACCCGCCAGTAGCCCCACAGCGAGAGGGCCAGTGCCGCAAAGGCCAGGCTGGAGCTGGCCCGGCTCGCTCCGTTGTCGGCGCCGTTGATCGCCTGGCTGCGCACGAGGTCGCACCAGAAGTTGCGCCACAAGGAGAAGCCGACGCTCTCACGCTCCGTCCAGCTGCCCCCGGGGTACAGCGCCATCGCCAGCGCCATGGCCAGCACGAAGATGGCCAGCGCCGTCCAGGTGAGCCAGAGCGCGCCGCGCATGGTCGACCGCAGGCAGAGCGTGGCTACTGCGCGAGCCCCGTGATGCGCTGCTCGCCCGCGTACACGTTGAAGCGCTCGCCGCGCGCAAATGCGACCAGGGTGAGGCAGCTGCGACGAGCCGCTTCCACCGCCAGCGAGCTCGGGGCGGATACGCTGACCAGCATCGAGACGCCGGCCATGGCAGCCTTCTGCACCAGCTCGAAGCTCGCTCGGCCGCTCACCACCAGCGCCATGCCTATGGCCGGCAAGCGGCCGTCCAGCGCGGCGCGGCCCAGCACCTTGTCCACCGCGTTGTGACGGCCCACGTCCTCGCGCAGCGCGTACAGCTGCCCCGCGGCGTCCCACAGAGCGGCAGCGTGCACGCCACCGCTCAGCGCAAAGTTGGCCTGGCGCGGTACGAGCTGCTCGGTCAGGCGCGCGATCCACTGCGCCGTGAAGCGCGCCCCATCCTGCACCTGCCCCGCTCGCGCCAGCAGATCGTCGATGCTGCGCCGACCGCACACCCCGCAGGCTGACGTGACCAGGGTGGCGCGGCGCACGGCTCCACCCGGCTCCCAGTCGATCACGTGGCCCGGCGCAGAGCGCACATCGATCACGTTGCCCGACTCACCGGGGCGCCCGCAGTGAGCGATGCTGCCCACTTCGTCCCGCGCACGGATGATGCCCTCGGATAGCAGAAAGCCCAGCACCAGCTCGTGATCGTGCCCCGGAGTACGCATGGTCACGGCCATCGTGTCGCCAGCGATGCGGATCTCCAGCGGCTCCTCCACCGCCACCACGTCCTCCAGCACGCTGCGTTGCTCGCCGGAAACTCGCTGTACCTGAACGCGCGCCACACCGGCCCGAACGGACGTTTCACGCGGCAGCGGACCCGCGCGCAGCCGGTTGCCCGGAGTTGCATCGCCCTGGGGGGACGTGGACCCTGCGGGGGGCTGGTGCGCCGACATGCCCCTACTTTACACGGAGTGCGGCGATCCTGCGCCGCCCCGGCCACAAAGAACGGTGAAACTCGGGTGAAAGGCTCCCAGTCCGGGGCTCCTGGCGGGCGTGCCCGGCCCTTTTTGGTAGAATGAGCCCTCGCGGAGCAGGGGCCCCGGGGAGGCACCTGCCGTCAGGTGGGAACTTTCGCGACGCTCGATCGTCGTGTAGGTTGCCCCGCCTTCAACGCGGGAGCTTCGCTCCTTCTTCCGGCAATCACTCGCCCCCACTTTCCGGCACCAACCCGGCTCCACTTTCCGGCACGTCCGCCCATCTCCGAGAGAACCCCCGTGAGCAATGATTTCGCATCCATGCTGCAGCAGGCCGCTGCCAGCGAGAACGGTCGTACCCGCACCCGGCTGCGCGCCGGTCAGGTCGTCACCGGCACCGTCGTGCAGATCGGTCAGGACTACGTCTTCGTGGACGTGGGCACGACCACCGAGGGCCGCATCGATCGGCGTGAGCTGGAGGAGGAAGGCGGCAGCGCGGGGGTCAAGGTCGGAGACTCGATCCGCGCCAGCGTGGTGAGCGCCGATGACGTGGAGGGCCCGCGCCTGAGCGTGTCTCTGGGCCGCGGCGGGCGCGCGCGCCTCGAGGATGGCGCGCTGGAGAGCGCCCGTGACGCACGCCTGCCCGTCGAGGGCGTGGTGGGCGCAGTGGTGAAGAATGGCGTGGGGGTCGAGGTCAAGGTGATGGGCGCCCGCGCGTTCTGCCCTGCATCCCAGCTGGGCCAGGACTACATCGCCGATCTGGCCAGCCTGGAGGGGCAGAAGCTCGAGTTCCTGGTGCTGGAGGTGAAGAACGGCGGTCGCGACGTGATCGTCAGCCGCAAGGCGCTGCTGCAAGAACGGCAGAGCCAGGCGGCCAAGCAGACGCTGGCCACGCTCGAGGTCGGCAAGGACTACTCGGCCAAGGTCGTGTCCTTGCAGAAATACGGCGCGTTCGTTGACCTGGGCGGAGTGGAGGGTCTGATCCACATCTCCGAGCTCGCGCATGGCCGGGTCGAGCGCGTGGAAGACGTGCTGCAGGTCGGTGAAGAGATCACCGTGCGGCTGCTGGCGCTGCAGCCCGGTGAAAAGGGCGGCCCGCCCAAGCTGCGCCTGTCGTTGCGCGCACTGGCGGACTCGCCGGTGGCCGCGGCGGAGCCCGAGCGCGGCGAGGTGCTGGTCGGAACGGTGAGCAAGGTGACGTCCTTCGGCGTGTTCGTGGACACCGCCAAGGGCACCGGGCTCGTACCCACGCGTGAGCTCGGCACCCAGCGCGGGGTGGACGCACGCCGCTCCTTCCCGATCGGCAAGGAGGTCAGCGTGGTGCTCGTCAGCAAGGACGCCTCGCGCGGCCTCACCTTCAGCATGTCGCGTGTGGCCGCGGTGGAAGAGCGGCGCAACTATCACGAGTTCGCGCGCGCGATGCAGGGCAAGAGCGACGAGGACGCGGGCATCGGCTCGTTCGGCGCGCTGCTGCAGAAGGAGCTGAAGCTGCCCGCACCCACGCGGTCCGCTGCCGCGCCGGTAGCAGCCAGCGCGCCCACAGCCCCCGCCGCGGCTCCGGCAACCTCCGCTGTCTCGTCCGCTGTCTCGTCCGCCGTGTCCTCTGCTGCAACCTCCGCTGCGCCTGTGTCCGCTGCGCCCGCGCGCGCTCCTGCCCCGGCGCGTGCTCCCGCACCCAAGCCGGCTGCCCAGGTCAAGCCCGCCA
>JAICQL010000389.1 GCA_025937895.1 Polyangiaceae bacterium
AACTCGCTCAGCCTGGCTCTGGCGCGATGTAGAAGGTCGCGAAGGACTTCGCATAGTCCCAGATTACGTCACTTCGCGAAGTGCCGATCGCCCGAAGCCGCTTTGATTTTCCTTTGCTCTCGACATCACCTCGGCGCCTTGCAGGATCTCCGGGCGCCCGACGAGCAGCGCAAGAGCATTGTCAGCTTCCTCGAGCGAGACGCGTTGATTGAACTCCGGATAGATGTGCGTGTAGACCCAACTGGAGGCCGGCTTCGACCCCGCGCCGCTCTCGGGGCATTCCCTGCGCGCCGGGCTCGCCACGGCGGCCGCCAACTCAGCGCTTGCGCCCGAAGGGGACTTCTCCCCGACGGACCGGTCGCCATTGCGGGCGACACCGCACTTCGATGTCCATTACCGGCAACCGATCTTGCCGAAGGGCTCACACATCGGCCAAGCAAGGGCCATGACTATCGATAATGCGCTCATCATCAAGGATGGCCATCACTCGTAGTTCATGAGCGATTCTCCAGCGCGGATGACGACGTCGCGGTCGACGAGCTTCTTCTTGCGGCGTGCAGCGTCGCGAAGCGCGGCGGTCGCGAGGCGGTCGATCTCGCGCAAGGCGCCCTGCGATAGTTCGCTCCCCTGCACCGAATGACTATCGCTAGTGTGCACGTCGCGATAGTGGCTGCACCCGGGCAGTAGGGAAGAAGTGCCGACTGAACGCTGCTCGGAACTCTCGACAGCGGCGATTCGTGCCGTTCAGCCCTTGCTCTGAGTCGCGCGAGGTCGACGTACGGAACGCCGCGGTGGCTTGCTCTTGGCAATGGTGCCCTTCGGACGGGACTGGATGGAATCGGCACCGGCCATCGTGCGGACCGGCACACGCTTCCCGTATGTACTGGATCGCGAATCGTTGGGGCGAAGGACAGGCTTGCTGCCATGCTTTCGGCTCTTTTGATGCCCTTCGGGCGGCTCTGATGGCGTGAGCTTGGAGCCCCTCAGCTCCTGGAGCCGAGACACGTCGTGGTCGAGAAGAGTGAGGAGATGGCTCATCGGCACCGAGACGGCCTGCTTGCCGCTCTCGTACTTGTAGAACGACCGCGGCCCTCCACCGAGGAGCTCACCAGCCCTGCGCTGGCTGAGCCCGAGCTTCGTGCGCACAGCGGCGACTTGGGCGGGGGAGAGGACCTCGTCGACCTCGGCCTTCAGCTCGAGGAACGCCCTCTCTCGGTCCGCCAGAGGCTGTCCTTCAAAGATCGCCTCGCCGCACTCGGTGCACCACCACGCGAGCATCGGAAAGACGCGCTCCTTCCCCCCGTATTCGATCGTGTCGGCCCGGGTCTCGTACACCATGGGCGAGCCGCACTCGGGACAGGTGTTGGCGGGGATCTTGGGTTGCTTGGTCGAGGCCATCAGCGTTCCTTGAAGGAGATGAGCAGGTAGCCGGCGGAATCGGTCGTGAACTTGACGTAGAGGACGGTCGCTTGATGGGGCACGTGATAGACGTCCTGCCAAATGCGGTGGTCAGCGTGAGAGGTCATCGATTTGTAGAAGTGGGGGGAAACGATGCCCTGGATGCAGAGAACGACGTCCGAGCGGGACATCCCTAGCTCCTCCGAGCACTTCGTTGCCGTGCGGGTGAGGCGCAGAGTGCCCACTTCACAGAACGTTGCCTGGATCGTTTTCAGGTCGTAGTGGGGCTTTCGTTTCTCCACTGGTCCCGATTCAGTTTTGGCACCTTAAAGGCTCCGGTCAAGTGGAATCTTAAAGGTTCCAGTTGGGCAGTTCCCCTCCGGAAGGGTGGTGGAGCAGGGTTGCCTGGGCGCCCACCCTCTTCCTGCTGTCCAAGCCCCGGCGGTTCAGAGCCCGATGCCGGAGGCCCGCGTTGTCTTCGAAGTGCTCGGCGTCGCGGATGTACCGGCGCACGACGCTGACCGAACGATGGCCCGTCTGCTTCAACGGGTAGGCGCCGCTGCTTGCCCCCCTTCTCGTACAAGACGAGCCAGGCGTTATCGTCCTGGAGCTGGAAGTCACGCACGCGCATCCGCACGACACCCCCCACACGAACCAGCCCGTACAGCATCAACGAGAGCAACGCGAGGTCACGCAGGCTGACGACATCGGAGGCGCCCTCAAACGAGGCGAACAAACGCCGCGCTTGCTCGCGATCGAGCACGGGCGTCTTGCCCTCCTCGCGGGAGAGGCCGCGCCTCGGACGGCGGCTGCGGGATTGGCCGTCAGCACGCCGCGCAGGGTGAGCCAGTCGAGCCACTGGCGCAGTGCGCTCAGGTGTTGGTTGGCGGTGGCGGCGCTGAAGCGGCTCTGCAGCTCGCGGAAGTACGCCGCTACGAGAGGCGGGGGAAGATCACTTCGGGCTATCGTCTGCAAGCATGAAGACCGCCCAACCCTCGTGGGACGACCTGCGCATCCTGCTGGCGGTGCATCGGGAGAAGAGCTTTCTCGCTGCGGGAAAGGTGCTCGGGGTCGCCGCGTCCACGGTGGCCCGGCGCGTGGACGCGGTCGAGCGGAGCCTGGGTCGGGTGCTGGTGCACCGGGGCAACGATGGCACGCGGCTGGACCCGGATGCGCTGCGGCTGGTGGCGCTGGCGGAGGAGCTGGAGCTGGGGCTGGCGTCGCTGGGTCGCGACGGGCGGGAGGCGGAGGTCTCGGGTACGGTGCGGGTGTCGCTGAGCGAGGGCTTCATACGTCCGCTGGTGTCCTTGCTCGCGCGCTTGCGTGCCAAGCACCCCGCGCTCCTGGTGGAGCTCATCTCGGAGGCGCGGGTTGCGGATCTGGCGCGCGGCGAGGCGGACATCGGCATTCGCATCGTGCGCTCGGCGTCTGCCTCGATCGTCTCGAAGCTGCTGGGGCGGGCGAGCACGGGGCTGTTTGCGTCGCGCGAATACGTCGAGCGGCGGCTGCCGGGGGCCAGGCTCTCGCGCGAGGCTGCCGGTCAACACGACTGGGTGGGGCTGGATGCTTCGCTCGAGCGTTTGCCGCAGGAGCAATGGCTGCGCAAGTATGGCGCGACGCGCTTCACGTTTCGCTCCAACTCGGCGATCGCCATCGAGCACGCCGTGTTGGCGGGGATGGGGATCGGGGTGCTGGGGGTTGTGCAGGGCACGTCGCTGCCCGGGTTGGTGCAGCTCGACACCGAGCAGGCTCCGCCCCACGTCGACGTCTTCCTGGCGTTTCACCGCGATGCCCGAAAGACACCGCGCATCAAGGTCGTGGCCAGGGAGATCGAAGCCGACGCCCGCCGGCAGATCCGGTAGCGGTCCGCCCTGAGCGGGTTGATGGCGCCGGGCCTCTGCGTACGCAGAACGCTGCCAATCAGATGTGCAGAATCGCAAAGCAGCTGCGCTGGCGCTCCCGAGGAGCGACTGGTACGCCTGAGCCGTCGTCGCTGCTGCAACGTTGCTTGCAGGGCAGCCGCTGGAGGCGGTCGCGTACATGCTCGAGAGCGCTCTCACCCCCGTAGTCCCCGATCGCATCTGGTCGCTGGAACGCCCCGTCTGGTTCAGCGGCGCGCGCCTGCGCGCCCGCACCACGATCCTGCGGCTCGACGGGGGCGACCTGTTGTTGCACACCCCCGCGCCTCCGAACGACGCTCTGGTCGAG
>JAICQL010000182.1 GCA_025937895.1 Polyangiaceae bacterium
CCCGCTGCGAATGCTAGCCCACGTCACATCTTCGGTTGCTTGTCCCATCCCGCCGCGCTGCCTGAAGCAGCGCCGCTTGACCAGGCGCCGTTGCTGGAGGGCTTACGTTGCAACTGGTCCTTCGGAACCCGCTCTGGACTGTGGGGTTGTCCGACGTTGTAGGAGTAACGATACCGTTTGATGTCGTCAGCCAGCAGCTCCGCGGTACGGGTGCTCTCCTCGAGCAGAGCTCGGACCGCGCCGAGCTTCGCTTCCAGCTCGGCGATGCGTGCGTGGGCCTGGCGCAGCGCCGCCTGGCTCTGCTCGCAGTCTCGACATACGCTGGCGCCGTTCACAACGCGCAAATGCACACAGCCGACAGAGCCGGTGCAACGAAGAACCGCCTCTGTCGGCTGTGATTATTTGGACGCCGAAGTTTCGATCGACTGTGTATGCGACTCAGCCGTTGCGCGCCGCTCGAAGCTCTGCGACCACGGCGCGTGCTTTCCGTAGCAGCTTCTGATTGAGACCCTCCAAGATCAGCTGCAGCTCACGCGCGCTGACCACCACGCTCTTGGCATCCGGGGGGATCGCCAGCGGAATGCGGAACGTCCTGCCGCGATCGAGCCGATGGTAGAACAGGCAGTAGCCCCGCCCGTTGTGCCAGAGCAACTTCGCGTGCGTGCGCCGGCGATTGTGGAACATCACGAGCAGCGGCTGTTTCGGGTCCCCACCGAGCTCAGACCGCACGATGCCCGCGAGCCGATCGAACGAAAGCCTCAGATTGATCGGCGCCGTGGCCACCCAGATCGTCGGCGGTAACTGCAGCGACATCGCCTTCACCTCCGACCAGGGCCGGGCACGAGGGCTCCCAAGAGCAACTCGAGCTCCGCGCCGGCCAGCGGTGCCAGCACCCGCAACCGGTGCCCAGCGATCGTCGTCAGCTCCCATCGTCCATCAGCGGTATCGCTCGACCCAACCAGGTCGGCAACCGACAGTTGCACCAGCTTCGGCGGTGCCGCATCCAGTCGGCGTTGTGGCTGCGTCCGCAGGCGCCAGCGCCAGGTCGATAGTGCCTTCGGCTTCAGTCCGCGCTGCGCCGCGAACTGCGCGGCGCTCAGGCCGCTGGCCTCCCAGGCCTTGACAAGTTGAGCCCATTCATCTCGGGAGCGGGTCCGGCCCCGCGTGCGTTTGTTTGCCATGGCCCGGCGCTAGCCGGCACGCGCCCCACCGTGAAGGACGGGGTCCACCGAACCGGTACCTACCTTGGGCCGCCCCCCGCACAGATCCCAGCGGGCGCTGCTAACGCACTGGGCTCCTGCCTCGGGTACGAACGTCAAATCGCTTCTCGGGCCAAGGATGCATGATGCGGGCTGGTGGGAGCCAGCGGATCGCAAGGCGATTCATTCGGCTCCAGCTGGTGCGGTCCCGTTGGCTGCGGCGCAGAAGCGCCCGCCTCCGTGTGCTTCCGGCAAGCGTGCATGAGCCGCTGTTGGGTCTCCGGGTAGCGTGAGCGGGTCCACCGTGTCCGTCCGCTGGACCGCGGCCTGCCGCGCGGGGTGCTAAAGCCCGACACTGCGAGGCATGAGCAAGAAGCGATGGTCGGAAGACCATGGATACGAGGTCGTTCGCCAGTGGCGTCAGAGCGGGCTGTCGATGTCGAAGTTTGCAACGGGTACGGTACTGGCGCGAGCGGGAGACAGCGGCGAAGCCGTCCGCCACGCCTACCTCGCGGCTGCTTCCGGGCGTGGTGGTCAACGTAGGCGCGCGAAGCGGAGTCAGCATCGCGTTGCCGCGCGGAGTGGTCGTCGAGGCGCACTCGGCGACAGAGATTCCTGCGACGTGGGTGGCGGAGGTGGCTCGGGCGCTGGAGTCGTCGCCATGATGCTCTTGCCGCGAGCGGTGAAGGTGTACTTCGCGGCGGAGCCGGCGAATCTCCGCAGGTCGTTCGACGGGCTCTCGAATGAGGTGAGGCAGACCTTGCGATTGGATCCGCTGAGCGGGCACGTGTTCATCTTTCTCAACCGCCGGCGCAACCAGGTGAAGCTGCTGCTGTGGACACGCGGTGGGTTCACCATCGTGCACAACCAACTTTCTTCACACTACACCTCCTTCGATTTGATCCGAGCAGTTTGAGCCTTCTTGGATTTTCGTGCTGCGGTGGCGCGATCGACCAAGCGGTTCCACCGACTGCATTGCTTGACGGGCGGATTGGGACCGGGATCCTCGTAGAGCCACCCGTGACCGTTGAAGGCATGCGCTCGGACAATGCCGTGCTGAGCCCAACGGGCCAACGTGTGCGGGTGGATTCCGAGTCGTTTGGCGAGTTCCTCCTTCGTCAGCAGACCTCGGGCACGTAGTCGCTCATAGCGGGAGCGAAGTCCGTATGTGTGGACGAGATATTGTACAATGGCCCTTACGCTTCGGCTCGCTGGAGCTGGAGCTCGTCGGAGCATCGGTAGTAGCCGGAACACCCGCTGCGCGCGCATCGCTTGGCGGGTCGTCTGCAGCGGGGGTCGGCGACGAAGCGCCGTCTTTCGACGGGGCAGCCGTCGACTCCGATCTCGACGCGTTTGCCGGCATCGCGAACTCGGCGCCGCTTACCTCGACGCCTCCGATGCCCATCACGTTGCCGGCAACCTCATCCGACGGCTCGAACGCCTGGATATGAAGTCACCATCCGTACTCTGGAGCCAGCCATCGACCAGCGGTGATAATTCTCATGACAGTGCTAGGTAAGAAACAACACACTGTCGTACGGCGCCGCCAAAACGCGACCCGCGCTGCCCGAGTGTCTCCGAAGCGAGACAGCGCTCCCGCAGAGGTGCTCTGTTTCGTTGCGAAAGATATTGAGAATCCTTATCACTATGATAGGGTGCGCCCTCATGAGTGTTGCGGAAACATGGGAATCTCCCGAATGGTTCACCTCCAGCGAGCCCGAGCCGGGGCTGCGCGTCGTGATCATTGATGGCTCTGCGGCAGAGGAGCAGCTGTTACCCCAGCTGATTCAGGCAGCGGGGCTCGAGTGCCCGTGCGGTCACTGGTCGGACGGGCGTGGCGGCAGCGCCGCCGTGATGATCGAGTTGCGCGAGCAGCTGGCGCAGGCGCAGCGCTGCCTGGCCGCGCTGCGGGCAGACGTGCGCTTTGCACGCTTGCCGGTGCTGCTGGCGGTGCCGATCGAGCAGCTGGCGCTGGTGGATCGCGCCGCGGGCTTTGACGATTTCGTGCTGCAGCCGTGCACCCGCCTGGAGGTGCGCGCCCGCATCCGCGCCATCTTGCAGCGCCGTCAGGAGCAGGCAGAGAGCGGTGAGCCCGCGGATGGTATCGTGGTGGACGCGGTCTCGCACGAGGTGCTGGTGGCAGGCCGCACGGTGCGGCTCACGGCGCGCGAGTTTGCGCTGTTCGCTTACCTGCGCGCGCGGCGCGGCCGCGTGCTCTCACGCGAGCACCTGCTCACGCGGGTCTGGGGTCGTCGCTATCGCGGCGGACCGCGCACGGTGGACACGCACATCGGCCGCTTGCGGCTGAAGTTCGGCTCCGCGCTGCCGATCGACACCGTGCGCACCAACGGCTACCGCCTGCGGCTGGCGGGCGAGCTCGACTCGCCGCGCAGCGACGCACCTCTGAGTGAATCGGCGCTGAGTGAATCGCCGCCCAGTGAATCGC
Organism: Polyangiaceae bacterium; assembly: GCA_025937895.1. GTDB lineage: Bacteria > Myxococcota_A > Polyangia > Polyangiales > Polyangiaceae > SZUA-265. Next base: position 3,646 of record JAICQL010000182.1, read on the forward strand.
CGCCCAGTGAATCGCCGCCCAGTGAACCGCCGCTGAGCGAGCCTCCGCCCTCCGGCACCATCAGCATCTGACGCGAAGCTCACGGCCGCAGCGCGGCCGTGCAGCTCCGTTGTCAGGTGCCAGCAAGCAGCGAGCGTACTGGAAAAATGGCATGCGCCGAGCTCCGCACCAGGCCCGGGCTCAGCCCCACCAGCTCGCGAAAATCCCGGCACATGTGCGCCTGGTCGAAGTAGCCCAGCTCCAGCGCCGCATGGGCCAGGCTGGCGCCGGGCGTTGTCTGCAGCGCCACCACTGCGCGCTGCAGGCGGCCCACCCGCACCAGGTCCTTGGCGCCGATGCCCACCTCCTCCAGCACCAGGCGCGTGAGCCGCTGCCGGCTATAACCGCACTCGCGCGCCAGCGCCTGCACGGTGGGCAGCACCGCGCCAAAACACGCGCGCACCACCTCGGCCACGAGCCGCTGCGCCGGGCGCTGCCGCGCTTGCCAGCGCAACAGCCCGCGCTGCAGCAAGGCCACCGCCGCGAGCGGCTCCGGCGCATCGCCGAGGCGCGGATCGAGCCACGGCAGCCGCAGCTCCTCCGCCGCGAGGCTCTGATCGGTCAGCTCGTGCGCGGCCACGCCCAGGAACGCCGCGGCCGCGCCCGGACGAAAGCGCACCGCGGCCGTGGCCAGCGGCGGCTCGTCGAGCACCAGCGCCTGCGTCATCGTGCCCACCACGTGGATGGCGCGCAGCGGCAGCACCACTAGCACGTCGCTGCAGCCGTCGGGCAACACGTAGCGCCGCTGCGGCAGCGCGCCGGGCGACGGCACGTCGACCCAGAAGCGGTCGACATGCTCGCGCAGCGCCGGATGTGGAACGATCTCGCGATAGGCCATGCTGGCGCGAGCAGTATAGCTCCGGGCGATCTTGGGGGCTCGGCTCAGCTCGGCACTGCCGCGCGCGAGGACAGCCTGCCGTGCGGCACCGGCGGTAGGTGCTCATAACGCACGCTCCCCCTCAGCCGCAGCACAAAATCCGTGCCGAAGGCGGTCGCCGGGGTCAGCGCGCCGACGCACGGTGAGCGCTCCAGCGCCTCCAGCGCCTGCACCGCGCTCTCGGCGGTGAAGGCGTAGCCCTCCGCCGTCTCCAGCCACGCCTCCTGCGCCAGGCCGTCCCGGTTGGATGCGCGCGCCCACAGATAGCCGCGCCCCTCGCTGCGCTGGCGCCCATCGGGACCGCGCACGTGCCCGTCCAGCAAGGCCAGGATGCGACGCCGCGGCCACGGCCGCGACAGCAGACGCAGCGCTCCTGGCAGGAAGGGCGCGGCCAGCGGCAGGCTCAGCGCCAGCACGCGCGGGATGGCCATCGAGGTGGTGATGTTGGGGATGCGGGTGGTGTGGAATGCAGTCGACAGATCGCCCCACGGGATCGGCATCACCGTGCGCCGCGTGTCGGAGAACTGCACCTCGCGCAGCCCGCGCCCGAACGGGATGGCGCGCAGCTCACCGTCCCGGCGCGCAAAGTTGCCGCGCAAGAGCCCCTCGAACGAGGCCTTGGCCGTGCCCGAGCTCATGCCGCCGCGCACGGCCAGCGCCAGCTCCAGCTCGTGGGCGTCGGGCACAGCCAGCGCCACGAAGCCCGCCAGGCAATCGCTCGGCACCACGTCGAAGCCCACCCCCGGGATCAGCGCCACGTTGCGCCGCTCCGCCTCGGCGTGGCGGCGGAAGATGGCCTCGAACACCGGCAGCTCGCCGGTGATGTCCAGGTAGTGCGCGCCAGTGGCCAGGCAGGCGTCCACCAGCGGCGCGCTGGTGTGCACGAAGGGGCCCGCCGCGTGACATACGGCCGCGACACTGCTCAGCGCGCGCAAGAGCTCCGCCCGCTCCTCCAGCCCCACTGCCACGAACGGCAGCCCGAGCTCGCGCGCCAGCGCCGAGAGCTTGGCCTCGTTACGCCCCGCCAGGAGTGGCCGATGCCCGCGCGCCACAGCCTCGCGCGCGATCAGCTGCCCCGTGTAGCCGTAGGCGCCGTAGATCATGAAGGGCTGGTTCGGCATCTAGCGGACCATAACCGCGGTCCGTGGCCGGAGTCGACCCGCTTGTGTCATGCGTCTCGTACGTCGAGCACCAGCTTGATCATCCGCGGATCCTCCGCGTCCAGGCGCTGAAACGCGCTCGCCACCTCGCGCAGCGGCAGCTGATCGGTGATGAGCAGCTCCGGATGCAACAGGCCCTTGCCCATCAGGCGAATGGCGCGCGGAAACTCGCCCAGCGACACGCGCGAGGCGATGATCTGTGCCTCCTTGATCACCAGCGTCTTGAAGTGCACGCTGCTCGGATCTTCGCCCAGTCCGGCGGTGACGATGCGGCCTGCGCAGCGCACCATCTTCACGGCCTGCGCCAGCGGCGCCTCGCGCCCCGGTACGTGGTGCCAGTGCCCGATGCACTCGATCACGCAGTCGGCGCCCTCCCCCCTGGTGATGTCCATGACGCGCTCGACAGGATCTTCGGCGCGCACGTCGATCACGTGCTCGGCGCCCAGCTGGCGCGCGATACCCAGGCGATAGGCGTCCACGTCCACGGCGATGGCCTGCGCCGGGCTGGCTCCGTGACACAACACGTCCAGCACGGCCAGGCCCAGCTTGCCCGCGCCCAGCACCACCACGCTCTCGCCCGCCTGCACCAGCCCGCGCGAGAGCACGTGATGGCCGAGGCCATACACCTCGACCATCGGCACGTGCGAGAGCGGCACGTTCTCTGGCAACGGAAACACGTGGCTGGCGGGCGCTGCCACGTATTGGCCAAAGCCGCCGTGTAGATCCACACCGAGGAGCTTGAGGGTGCGGCAGGCGTTGATGCGCCCGCCCAGACACGGCGTGCAGGAGTGGCAAGACAGGATGGGGTCCACCGCCACCCGATCGCCGCGGCGGATGCCGCGCACCTCGCGCCCCACCTCCTCCACCGTGCCGCCGAACTCGTGCCCCTGCACGGCGGGGTATTTCACCCGCGCGCTGAACTCGCCGCGGTAGATGTGCAGATCCGTGCCGCACAACCCGGCGTGGCTGGTGCGGAGCAAGACCTCGCTGGGGCCGAGCTCGGGGTCTGGAACGCTGCCCACGCGGATGTCGCGCGCGCCGTGGAGAATCGCTGCTTTCATGCAGCGCTGGATGCTAGCCCAGTCTCTCCGCCGATGCGCGCGTCCGCGCTCAATCCATCACGACCCGAAACTTTCGCTGCAGCCGCACCTGCGGGGCCAGGCGAGCGGACGCGAGCGGGCGGTGCTCACTGGCAGAGATGAGTGTTTGGGTTCCAGGTGGTCTTGACGAGCTTGGAGGTCTTGCCCCGGCAGCTGCAGCACTGACCGGCCACGTTCGACGCGGGAAACGCTTTCCCGAGGGCGCTGGCGCGCAGCTAGCTGGAGGCGCTGGTGTAGTAGCGCAGCGCGAAGCGCCAGAAGGAGCGGCTGAACAGGAACGCCGCCAGCGCAAAGCCCGCGGCGAGCAGCAGCCAGCCGGTGGTAATCTGACCCAGCGCGACCCGCGCCGGTACGGTGGTCAAGAGCGCCGCCGGGACGATGAAGGTGAACACGAAGCGGTATGCACCGGGGGGCAGCGCATCCCGCGGATAGCGCCCGGCGGCGAGCAGCGCGTTGAGCACCTCGGTGACGTTGTGCACCTTCACGTACCAGATGGCGATGCTGGCCAGGGTGAACCACAGCGAATACTGCAGCACGCAGCTCCAGAGCAGCGGCACCAGCGCCAGCAGCAGGCGCGAGGCGGGCAGCTGTAGCTGCGCGGCGGCGTAGCCGATCATGGTCGAGCCGAACAGCACGTCCGGCATGCCCCAGGGTGAGATGCGCCGGGTGCTGAGCCAGAACTGGCTGTCGATCGGCTTGAGCAGCACGAAGTCGAGCGTGCCGGTGCGCGTGTGCTCGATGATGCGCGCCAGGTTGGGCGACAGGAACACGCGGTTCAAACCCGAGAGCGTGGTGAACACCCCCATCACCAGCAGCGCCTCGTGAAAGGGCCAGCCGCCGAGGCTGCCGCCGCCCGTGTAGAACAGGCTCAGTCCGAAGGTGTTGCCGGCGGCGTGCCCCAGGCTGGACAGCAAGGCCAGCACGAAGTTCAGGCGATACTCCAGCTCCGCCAGCAGCGAGGTCCGCCAGAACGTCGAGAGCACGCGCAGGTAGCGTCGCATCGAAACCTCAGCCCGAGCTCGCTAGTTGCCCATGGCCGAGTAGCGCTCCAGCCCGCGCTTCCACAGCCAGCGCTGCACCAGCAGCGCAACGCCACCCCACGAGCCCAGCACCAGCGCGGCCCGGGCAAACTCCACGTCACGCCCGAGCAGCAGGTTGACGGGAAAGTAGATCAGATACGGGAACGGAGTCAGCTCCGTCAGCCGCCGCACCGATTCCGGGTAAACATCCAGCGGCGCGATCATGCCCGACAGGAACAGGTACACCATGAACCACAGCTCCTCCACCGCTGCCGCGCGCTCGCTCCAGAACGCCAGCATGCTCATCATGTACTGCAGCAGAAAGCGCGCGCAGAAGGCCAGCGCCAGCAGCGCCACCGCGCGCACCACGTCCAGCAGCCGCGGCACCCAGAACGCCTCCGGGTACAGCCAGAAGCACAGCGCCACCACCCCCGCCACCAGCGGCAAGCGCACCACCCGCTCGGTGAGGTGGCCCGCCAGAAAGCGCCACACCGGGTTGAGCGGCTGCAGCAGCTGATGGGACAGATTGCCGGACACCACCAGCTCCTCAAACTCCCAGATCACCCAGATGAAGGTGAACTGCCGCACCACGAACACGCTGATGAAGTAGCGGATGAACTCCACCGGTGAGAGCGGGAACGAGCCGCTGTGCGCCGCCTGCGACCACACCCCGAGCAAGATCAGCGGCAGCGCGCTGGCCAGCACCCAGAGATAGATCTCTGCCCGGTACTCCAGCATGTTGGCCAGCGAGGCCCGGCACAGCGCCAGCGCCGTGAGGTACGCCCGCCTCACGAGGGCTCGCGCTCGGCGGCTGCGCCGGGGCTTGCCGGCTCCCTCGCGGCATCGCCCTGCGCGAACGGGCCGCCCAGCTTGGCCGCCAGGTTCTCCTCCAGAAACAGCTGGCCCACCACTCGCTCCACCGGTGGCTCGCCCACGGCCAGATCCAGCGGCTTGAGCTCGGACAGCACCCTCGCCACCGTCTCCGTCAGCCGCGCCCGCTCCACGATCAGCACCGCCGACAGACCGTCCAGCGCCTCCACCTCGCCGAAGCGCGAGAGCTCGCTGCGCTCCGCCGGACGCGCGAGATCGATGCGCACCTGACGGTAGGGCGCAAAGCGCTCGACCAGCCCGGACAGGCTGCCGTCGTACACCAGGCGGCCCTCGTGGATCAGAAGCACGCGCGGGCACAGCGCCTGGATGTCGGCCATGTAGTGGCTGGTCAAGAGCACGGTGGCGCCGTGGCGCTGGTTGTACTCGCGCAGAAAGCGGCGCATCGCGTCCTGCGCGTTCACGTCCAGGCCCAGGGTGGGCTCATCCAGCAGCAAGATCTTGGGGCGATGCAGCAGCGCCGCCAGCAGCTCACACTTCATGCGCTCGCCCAGCGAGAGCTTGCGCACGGGCTGACTGAGCTGCTCTCGAAGGCCCAGCATCTCTGCCAGCTCCGCGATGCGCGCGCTCGCCTCGCGCGGGCTGAGGTCATACACGGCGGCGTTCACCTTCAGCGAGTCGTGCGCGGGCAGATCCCAGATCAGCTGCTGCTTCTGCCCCATCACCAGGGTGATGCTCTCCAGGAAGGCGCGCTTGCGCTCGAAGGGCACCTGCCCCGCCACCAGGGCGTGGCCGCTGCTCGGACGGATCAAGCCGGTCAGCATCTTCAAGGTGGTGGTCTTGCCCGCGCCGTTGGCGCCGAGAAAGCCCACGATCTCGCCCGGCTCCACCGTGAAGCTGACCGCCTGCACGGCGTGGATGTCACGGTGCTTGCGCTGTACCAGGTGCTTCAGCGCGCCGCGCAGCCCCGGCTCTTTCACGCCCACTCGATAGCTCTTGCTGAGCTCGCGCACGGCGATGGCGGCTGGCATGGCCGCCGCCTATTAGCACACGAACGCCGCGGCTAGCGGCCGGCTTTTTGCGGGCGCAGCGAGTGCGGATACGCCGGCATGCCGCCCGTGGTGCTCTGCGCGCGCTGACACAGCTCGTGCACGGTCGCCAGGATCTGGCCGCTGGTCCATGGCTTGCGCAGCTGGCGCAGGCCGGGGCGCTGCAGCCGATCCAGCACTTCTTGCCAGGAGTAGTCCATGTAGGCGCTGCACAGTGCCACCTGCAGCTGCGGCTCGATCCTGTACAGTCGTGAGACCGTCTCGATGCCGTCCCAACCTGGCATGCGCATGTCCACCAGGGCCACCTTGAAGGGCATGCCCTGGCGTTGCGCGCGCTCGGCCAGGGTCAGCGCGTCTTGCCCGTTGCTGGCGAAGGCGAGCGTGTAGGTCCTGCTGCTCGGCGGCGCATCACGGTCGCCCGCCTCGCCCTCCACGGCCACCCGGCTCACCGTGAAGATCTTCTCGATGACCCGGTGAATGGCCACGTCATCGTCCACCACCAGGATGCGCTGCGGCGCGGCGCCGCTCAGCGGGAGCATCAACGCCACGTGCCCCCCGCGCCTGCAGCTGCGCGACGTGCGGTCCCGCCGCGGCTGCTGCGGCAGCGCGAGCACTCGCGGGTCACGCTCTGGGCAATCCCGTTCAAGATCGACACTCCCCGCTTTCACGAACGGCGGCGCCCCCCTCGCCTTGAGCAGTAGCTTCCAATCGGCCTGGCGCGCCCCATCCCGGGCCGGCCCGCACCCCTGCCTCCAGAGGTCTCCGCTCGCCCCCGGCGCGCGGGCGCCGGCGTTGACACCACTGAACAGATTGATGCATATGAGGGGGAGTGCACTCTGCGTTGACCCTCAGCGGCATTCCCCTCGAGGCAGCGCAGATCGCCGGGCGCGAGGTTGCTAGCCGCGAGGTTGCTAGCCGCGAGGTTGCTAGCCGCGAGATTGCTAACCGCGAGATTGCTAACCGCGATATCGCTACCCGCGAGGTTGCTGACCGCGATGCGCCAGCACGCGCGGGCGGCGCTGTTTCAGCCGCCGCGGCTCGCGCCAGCGGCGTGGACGGGGGCTGCAGGCCCTTTGTGAAATGGGCGGGCGGCAAGCGCCAGCTGCTTCCGGAGCTGCGGAGGTACGTGCCGCAGCGCTTTGAGCGCTACATCGAGCCGTTCGTTGGCGGGGGCGCGCTGTTCTTCGGCCTTTCGGGCCGCCTTGTACCGGTTGCTGCACCGGTTGCTGCACCCGCTGCTGCCACGGCAGTCAGTGCCGCGCCCCGGGCGCTGCTGGGCGACGTGAACGAGCGGTTGATCCGCACGTATCGCGGCGTGCGCGACTCGGTGGAGGACGTGATCGAGCGCCTGGGCGGCTACCTGCACGAGGCGGAGTTCTATTACCGCATGCGGGAGGTGGCGATCGACGAGCGCGGCGACGCCGAGGTGGCCGCCTGGCTCATCTATCTGAACAAGATCGGCTTCAACGGCCTGTATCGGGTCAACCGCCAGAATCGCTTCAACGTCCCCTTCGGCCGCCACAAGAATCCCACTATCTGTGACGCCATCACCTTGCGCGCCTGCAGCCGGGCCCTGCAAGGGGTGGAGCTGGAGGTGATCGATTTCGAGCGCGCGGCAGAGCGGGCGCAGCCCGGCGATCTGGTGTACTTCGATCCACCGTACGTGCCGCTGTCCGTCACCTCCTCTTTCACGAAATACACGTCCGACGGCTTCGACGCCGAGCGCCAGGTGCGCCTGCGCGACGTGGCGCTGGCGCTCAAGCAGCGCGGCGTGCACGTGCTCTTGTCCAACTCCTCGGCGGATTTCGTGCGCGAGCTGTACCACAAGGATTTCGAGCTGATCGAGGTCTCTGCCACGCGCCTGGTCAACAGCAAGGCCACGCGCCGCGGCGCCATCACGGAGCTGGTGATCCGCTAGCCGGGCACGCTCGCGGCGGTCCCGAGACAGGCGACGAAGTGTCCGGTGGTGCAGCAGCAGTCACGAGCGGTGACGCCCTGTGCAAAGAGGTGGCGGCGCTGGCCGAGCGCCTGGGCCTGGCCGCGCGCGAGCAGTTCAAGTGCGGGCGGCGCATCTGGGGTGCCGAGCGCTACATCGACGTGGTCTTGACCGAGGTCTCCTCGCGGCGCCGGCTCGGCATCGAGTGCAAGTATCAGGGCACCGCCGGCAGCGCCGAGGAGAAGATCCCTGCCATCATTCAGGACATCAGCGCCTGGCCCATCCCCGGGCTCGTCGTCTTTAGTGGGCTCGGCTTCAGCGAGAACATCAAGTCCTTCCTGATCGCCTCCGGGCGCGCCGTGGAGCTGAACGAGCTGCAGCCCTGGCTACAGCTGTTCTTCGGCCTCGAGCTGCCCGCCACGCCGGATCGTCCTCCGCGCAGGGCGCGCAGCATGCGCCCCCCCATCCTGCCCTGAGATGACCTCCAAGCAGGCGCGCTTGCCGCTCGCGCCCAGCCGCTTCAGCTTCCAGCAGGCGGGGCAGTCCGGCGCCTGGGTGAGCGAGCTGCTGCCGTACACCCAGCGCATCGCGGACAAGCTGGCGATCATCAAGACGGTGTCCACCGAGTCGCTGAACCACGAGCTCGGCATGTCCAACATCAACACCGGCTCGCAGCTGCCGGGCAAGCCCTCGCTGGGCGCGTGGCTCTCGTACGGCCTGGGCCGCATCCAGGATGACGTGCCCAGCTACGTGGTGATGACCTCCAGCTTCTCCACCAAGCAGTTCGTGCAAGCCATCCCCACCCGCCTGTGGGGCAGCGCGTTCTTGCCCGCGGAGAACGGGGGCATCCCCATGCGCGGCGTGGGCGACCCCGTGCTCTTCTTGCCCAACCCGCCGGGCGTCTCGCCCACCTCGCGGCGCGCCATGCTGGACGCGCTGGGCGGCCTGAACGCGCTGGCCACGAAGGCGCTGAACGATCCGATCATCGCCCAGCGCACCGCCCAGTACGAGCTCGCCTTCCGCATGCAGAGCTCGATGCCGGGCCTCACCAACCTCAGCCAGGAGCCTGCCTCCACCCTGGCGCTGTACGGCGAACAGGCCGCGGTGCCCGGCACGTTCGCAGCCAACTGCGTCTCTGCCCGCCGCATGCTGGAGAAGGGCGTGCGCTTCGTGCAGATCTATCACCGCGGCTGGGACGCGCACCTGGGCACCCCCGCCAACCACCGCCTGCAGTGTCAGGACATCGATCAGGCCTGCTACGGCTTGCTCACGGATCTAGAGCAGCGCGGCCTGCTGGAGGATACCCTGGTGATCTGGGGCGGCGAGTTCGGCCGCACCGTGTATTGCCAGGGCGAGCTCACCCGGGAGAGCTACGGCCGCGATCATCACCCTTACTGCTTCACCATGTGGCTCGCCGGCGGCGGAGTGCGCGCCGGCATCGTGCACGGCGAGACCGACGACTTCAGCTTCAACGTCGCCTCGGGCGAGGTGCCGCTGCGCGATCTGCACGCCACCATTTTGCACCTGTTCGGGCTGAACCCCAACCGCCTGACGTACCTGCACGACGGCCTGCCGGAGAAGCTCACCGGAGTCGGTGGCCCCGCGCGGGTCGTGACCGAGCTGCTCGCCTGAGGCGAGCCCTGCCGGGAGCCAAGCGCCAAGCGCCTCGCTGCTGCGGAGGCGGCTCAGAAGCGCAACGTGGGCGGCGTCTCCCCGTAGACCTCGATGTAGTCTTCCTGCGAGGCCACGATCACGCGCTCGGCGTATTCGCGCGAGTAGCTGCCCGCCAGGCTGATCTTGTTCGGGCTACCGGGCACCAGCTTGTACGTGGAGAAGTAGTGGGTCAGCCGCTCCAGCAGCGCAGGCGGCAGCTGGTTGAGCTCGTGCACTCGATCCCACACCAGATCGTTGTCGAGCACGGCCACGATCTTGTCGTCGGCCTCGTTGTTGTCGACCATGCGGATGCCGCCGATCACGCGCGCGCTGAGCACGATGTCGGAGCGGGTGATGGCGCGCTCACTCATCACGCAGATGTCGAGCGGATCGCCGTCCGCGTTCTCCACGCCGGGAGCGGACAGCGCGGCCACGCGCCGGCCACAATACGTGCGGGGTATGAAGCCGTACAAGGTCGGCGGGGTGGCAGCGCCGCGCTGCGGGCGATCCACGCGCAGGTAACCGGTGGCCTTGTCGATCTCGTATTTGATGGTGTCGAACGGCGTGATCTCGATGTAGGCCGTGACCACCTGCGGCGCCTTGGGCCCTGCGTCGAGCCCGTGCCAGGGATGAGGGCGCCAGCGATAGAAGGAGATTGGCGAGATGCTGGGCGACGAGGTCATGCGCCAGCCTAACCGATCCGCGTGGCCGCGGCCTCGGAAAGCTCAGGCGCCGACCGACTCGGCAAAGCTGCGGTAGCCCGCTTCCCACGCCTGGCGATCGGCGCGCGAGCCATCGGTGATCTCCAGACCGAAGCCGGGCGGCACGGTGGCCATGGCGCTGCCACCATAGGCTCGGCGCCAGCACACGCGCGCCTCCAGCCGCACCAGCCGCTCCTTGCGCGGCGGCCGCAGCTCCAGCCACACCGTGTCCTCCACCGGCGGCGCCAGGCTGCGCACGTACAGGCCACCCTCGCTCACGTTATACGAGAGTCCGAAGTCGTCCTGATCGCGGCCGGCGCAGCGAAACGCCACCATCGTGCCGTACAGCAGGCGCCGGCTGGCGCGCTGATCGTGCGCAGAGCCGCGCCCCAGCTCGTTGGCGAGGAACACGATGTTCTCGGGCGGAGCAAAGCTATCGGTGACCGCGGCGTTGGACAGGTCTTTGATCCAGGCGTGACACTGGCGCATGTTGCGCGGCGCCGTGCTCACGATCCAGAGCGTGTTGCGGTTGTCGGGGGCGCAGCGCGTGATCACGTCCTGGACGCCGTCGAGCTGCGCGTCGACCACCACCAGCCGCGGCCGGCTCTCGCGCGCGAAGCGCTCCGTCTCGGCCAGGTCCACGGCAAAGTGGATGGCATAGCCAGCGTTGCTCAGCACCCTCCCGAGCACGATGCGCCGGTCGCGATCCGGCGCGGAGATCAGCGCCACCTTGTCCGTGCTCGCCTCGGGGCGCTGCCACGGTGCGCTGGGCAGGCGGCGCAGGCGCGCGGTGAGGGCCTCATCGGCGCGCAGCGCCACCACATCGTCACCGCCGCAGCTGAACACCTCGGCGAAGGCCAGCTCGTTCACCTCGGGCGCGAGCGCCACGATCGGCACCAGCGCGTGGCGGCCCTGTGCGCGCACCTCCAGGCAGCTGCGCTCCAGCGTGCCGTGTGCGCCGTCGAGCAGCAGCGAGTGGGGCTCGTTGTCTTCCAGCCAGGCTAGCGCCTGCCCGATGGAGTCGACGTGATTGAATTCGACCCCCGCAGCGCGGCTGGCCGCTTCCAGTCTGTCCGCCGCCGTTCCGCCGAAGCGGCCCACTGCCAATGTCGCGCGCATGTCCCCAGCTCTCTCCTACCGGGACAACGGCGCGCGCCGCCGGAGGCATAACCGTGCCCTCACTCGGGAGCGGTTCAGCGAGTAGATCCGGGGCGCTGCGCCCCGGCGGGTGCGCCCGAGAGCAGGCCCAGCCGGCCCGCCGCGAGCTGTTCCAAGCCGGCCAGCACGCGCTCTGCGTCGAGCATCGCAGCCAGCTGCAGGTGCTGCCGAGAGGCCTGCACGGTGACGGCCTCGCGCGTGTGCGAGAGCGCGAGCGTGGCGCCCAGCGGGCTATCGGCGAGCGCCTGCCACAGCGCGCGCAGGTGCTGGCCGTCGCTGTTCTCGTCCCAGTAGCCAGCCAGCACGACCCGCAAGGACAGCCACTGACCCTCGAGCTCCAGCGCGGCGGCGATGGCAGTGGCGGCCGCCACCATGCCCGCGCCCTCCGGCAGGTCCTGCGGCGAGAGCGGACCCAGCACGTACGCGCGCAGCGGCCCCGGCTCCAGCAGCTCGGGGGGCAGCACCGACAGCGCCGCACCCCGCAATGCGGGCGTCACGTCTTGCAGACGGCCGCGCGCGCGATACTCGACGATGCGCGCGAGCAATGGGTGGCGCACCGCCACCGCGAGCACGGCGTCATCCAGCCGCACCAGCGCCTGCGGCGTGGAGCCAACGAGGCCGGTGATGCGCCACACGTCGCGGTGCGGGCGCTGCTCGCGCGCCGACCCCGCCAAACGCTCGATGAACGGCTCCTGCGGCGGGCGCACCCAGCCAGTGCCGTCGACGACGTAGAGCGTGCCCAGATCGAAGCCCGCGACCAGCGCGCGCTCCGTGCGCCGCAGATCCACGGCCGTGGCCTGTGCAAAGCTGTCCAGGCGCTGCTCGGTCAGCCAGCGCTCGCGGGTGCCCGCCAGCGCGGGCTGCTGCGCAAAGTAGCGCGGGCTGCCGGCCACCAGCCAGCGCAGCCCCGCTGCGGGGACGAAGTCAGTGAGCGTACCGAGCTGCAGCGGTGGCTCCGGGGGCAGCTGGGGCGCCGCTGGCTCACTGGGCGGTGGCGCCGGCGCGGCGCAATGCCACAGCAGGCACGCGGCGATGAAGCGCTGAGCGGAGCGCACCCCACGACGACCGCTCAGATAACGACGCGCGCTTGAAATGCCGCACCTCGTCTCGAGGTTACGGTGACTGCGCGCTCAGGGCTCACTCGGCGGCTCTGATGACGAGCCATTGCCCGCATCGTGCTCGTCGTCTTCCTCGTCGTGCCCCACGAGCGGCGAGTGACGGCTGGTGTTCACCAGCTCTTTCAACTCCTTGCCGACCTTGAAGAAGGGCAGACGCTTGGAGGGCACGGGCACGGGCTGACCCGTACGAGGATTGCGGACATCGTACGGCTTGTAGGGCCGTACCGTGAAGCTACCGAAGCCTCTGATTTCAATGCCTTGACC
>JAICQL010000409.1 GCA_025937895.1 Polyangiaceae bacterium
CAGCCTTCTCTCGGATCTCGAGGTCCGCCAAATACTCGTCACGCATGCGGGCGACCGTCCACTCCCCCTCCACTGCCGTTGGTGCGGTGCGAGGGTCGGTGCCTGACTTGATTGTGGCGAGCAGGCGCTGTGCTTCGTTCCGTGCGGCGTCCAGCGTCAACGTTGGGAACTGCCCTAGCGTCATGCGGATACTGATGGGTTTGCGCGCAGCCCCGTTGCGCTGGCCGTGCCTGAGGTCGGCCTGGATCTTCAGGCTGACGGCTCCCTCCCCCTTCTGTGCGAACAGTCCGCGCACAACGTTGTCCCGAACAAGGTCACCCGGTTGCATGCGCTCGAGGACGGTCTTGGTGAGTTTGACGGCGGCCATGATGCTCCGAACAGTTTCCGTTGGTGTCCCGCACAGTTTTCAAACAGCGGCGGGAGCGGTTTGGGGAGTACGCTTCAGTAAGCATGGCCGCCGAAACAGGCAGAATCAAGGCGATTTCGCGGCAATAGCGGGTGCCATCGGACGCAAGCGGGCTCACGCCCTCTTTCTTCGAATCCGCAGGTCGCAGGTTCGAATCCTGCGGGGCGCGCAAGGAAGCTGCCAGGGTCTGGTGGCTAGATGGTTGGAAGGGTCGGGTCGAAGTGGCTCGGGGTGCTCGGGCGGCTCTGGGCGGCCCGGAGCCTCGCGCAGGCTCACGCATGGCGGCTACGCGCTCCGTCGAGCTTGGACGAAGCCGGAAGTCGGGGCTACGGTCGCACCGAGATGGCTCTCGGCGCGACCGTTTATCATTTCGGGATCGAGCTCTCGGACGTGGACCGCGCCTGCTACGAGTCGCTCGATCTGCGGCTGGCGCGGCACCCGTCGGAGAGCCTGCGTTACCTGCTGACCCGCACCCTGGCGTATTGCCTCTGCTACGAGCAGGGCATCAGCTTCAGCAAGGGTGGGCTCGGCGCGAGCGAAGAGCCGCCGCTGTCCATCGTCGGCGCCGACGGCACCTTGCAGGCCTGGATCGACGTGGGCGCGCCTTCGGCGCGGCGCCTGCACAAGGCGGCCAAGGCTGCCCGCCGGGTGGTGCTGTTCACCCACGTGGAGCGCTCCTTGCTCCTGGCCGAGGCGAGCTCCGCGCCCATTCATCGCCGGGAGGAGATCGAGGTCTGGCAGCTGGATCCGCTGTTTCTCGATCGGGTCTGCGAGCGCCTGGACCGCAAGCTCGACTGCTCGCTGACCCGCAGCGATGGCACGCTCTACCTGGGGCTGGGCGGCGAGACGTTCGAGACGCCACTCGCCTGCACGCGCTTGCTCGAAGAGCCGAGCGGCGAGGGCTGAGCGGCGAGGGCTGAGCGGCGAGGGCTGAGCGAACCGGCTCGCGTCAGCGCCGCCACCCGTGCGCATCAACCGCCGATGTAGCTCATCTCGATCTTGCGCCGCACGCCGAGCTGCAGCGGGCGGCCGCGCAGCTCCGAATACGCATCGCGACGGGCGCGCCAGAGCTGGCTGATGCGCTCGCTCAGCTCCTGGTCGCTGGCGCCGCCTTCTCCGCGGCCACTCTCGCCCCGCAGGAGCGCGCGCAGATCGAAGCCCTCGCTGGCGAACAGGCAAGTGTACAAGGTGCCCTGCGCCGAGAGGCGCGCTCGCGAGCAGTCGCCGCAGAAGGGCTGGGTGACGGAGGCGATGATGCCCAGCTCGCCGCTGCCGTCGGCGAACAGGTGGCGCTGCGCCACCTCGCCCGTGTAGTTGGGCTCCGCCGGCAGCAGCGGAAACTCCTGCTGGATGCGCTCCAGCATCTCGCGCGCCGAGACCACGTGGGTGCGATCCCAGCCGTTGGTGCTGCCCACGTCCATGAACTCGATCAGCCGCAGGATGTGACCGCTGCCCTTGAAGTAGCGCACCAGGTCGAGCAGGCCGCCATCGTTCAGGCCGCGGCGCACCACGGCGTTGATCTTGATCTCCAGGCCCGCCCGAGCGGCGGCGTCGATGCCCGCCAGCACGTCGCGCACCGGCACCTGCGCGTCGTTCATGTGCTGAAACACGGCGTCGTCCAGCGAGTCCAGGCTCACCGTCACTCGCCGCAGCCCCGCCTGCGCCAGCTCCGCGGCGTGCGCCGCGAGCAGCGAGCCGTTGGTGGTGAGCGCCACGTCGATGCCCGGGCCCTGGGGCAACAGCTCGATCAGCCGCGCCAGATCGCGCCGCA
>JAICQL010000194.1 GCA_025937895.1 Polyangiaceae bacterium
AGGAGCACGACCGGCAGGTGATCGAGGCGCTGCGAGAGCTGCAGGGGACGTCCCCGGCGCCGGCGAGCCGCTGACCGTCTCCAGCCGCCGGAGGCGCGGCTCGGTGGGGTCGAGCTCCTCGGCCCGCTCCCGCCAGCGGGTGGCCTGGCGCCGGTCGCCGCCGGCGGCGGCGAGCGCCGCCAGCGCCGCGATGTTGAGCAAGCACATCACCTGGCGCGCCAGCACGATCTGATCGACCTCGTTCCAGTCGAGGTATGGCAGCCAGAAAAACAGGCGAGCGTGCAGGCTCTGGAAGCGAGCGATGGCCTCGCCACGATGCGCGGCGTGGACGATGCGCAGGAAGTTGAACTCGTCCCAGTGAACGCTCAGCTTGCTGCACGCCAGCCAGCGCAGCAGCGCCTGAGCGGCGAGCACGAGCAGGGCCACGCCGCGCAGCGCCGCTTCCGCCGGGCGGGCGCGCACGAACTGCAGCGCCTGTACCTGCGCGGTCTGGGCCGCAGAAGCCACTGCCGTCCGGTACGCAGCCAGGCGAGACAGGCTCGCCTGCTGCTGCTCTGTTCGGGCCTCACTCACAGCGCACGTCGTCGTCATCGAGCTGCGGGCGCACCAGGCTGTAGCGTTCGTTCCCCTCGAGCTCGAAGCCATCGACGCGCAGGTACGCCTGCCTGCCCTTGTCGATCAGCTCCAGGGTGAGCAGGCGTACGCCGGGCTCCAGGGTGAGCTTGCCCGATTCCTTGCCCGGCCGCGGCCCCACCACGATCTGCGGCGCCTCATCGAGCAGCAGCCGCGAACCATCGTCGGACGAAAGCCGTACGTCGAGCTCCACCCGCTCCTTCACCACCAGACAGGTATCCCAGCGGGCAGACCAGCGATCCTTCGGAATCCCCGGGGCGGGAGAGCTGGAGCGAAACTCGTGGTTGGCTGCCGCCTCCACGCGGGTGACGGGCGCGCCGTTGAACTTGGTGTTCGCGTAGTAGCGCGCGATCCAGGCGCCCTCGGAGAACTGCTCCTTCCACTTGGACTCGCGCGACACCTCCGAGAACGACTTGCGGCCAAAGCCGACCGCCAGCACGATGACGACACCCCACGCCACCCAGGTCGGCGCCTCTTCCAGCACTGCCCACCAGCGCCCCTTGCGGCCGCGCGCGCCGACCACGCCGAGCTCCTGCGCCAGCTGCGCTTGACGCTCCCGCGCGTGTTCCAGCGCAGAGCCTGCGCGCGCGGCAGGCGCTGCAGCGCTGGTGTCCGCACCGGTGTAAGTAGTGGTGTGACCCAGCTGACGGCCGGCTTCGTCGTGGAGCGCCTGCACTGCCTCGGGAAAGGCCCCCGCCTCCAGCAGGACGCCCGCTGCTCGGATCAGCTCCGTGGCTCGCGCTCTGCCCTGCGCGGAACCGTCGCTCTCGATGGTTGTCATCAGGCCCGTTCGGGCTGCAGTGTATCAGATGTGGGGCTCGCCCCAGACCACGTTCGTAGCACTGAAGTGGCCTCCCTGGCGTGTCGAGGCAGCCCCTGGCGGGAGAGGGCGCTTGGCCTGCGCTGGCGGATCTGATTGACTCGCTTTCTGTGCCCATTCCCACGATCGGGTGGAAGCCCAGCGCCACAGCCGTGCGGAAGCTGTCGAGCGAGTGGTACCTGAGCGCGGTCTTCTTCGTGGCACCCGCGGTGCTGCGTACTGCACTCCTGATCGAGAAATCGGTGCGTCCCGCGCTGGTCGACGCCGGCGGGTATCTCTCCGACCTGTTGGTCGCGGTCTGCACCGGCGTGCTGCTCGGCATGCTGGTGCGCCGCCTTGGCGAGCGCTGGCGCAAGCTCATCGTGGCCCTGTGCGGCGTGCTGTGGACGCTGCTGCACGTGGGTAACTACGAGCACATCAAGGCGCTGGGCGCTCCGCTCCAGTTCACCTACGTCGAATACATGGGTGACGCCGTGTTCGTCGCGGGCTCGGCGGCGGCCGTATCACGGGCGGTGTTGACCTGCGCGCTGCTCGGGCTCGCGGTGGCTGGCAGCACCCGGGCCGTACGGGGGCAGCGCCCAGCGGCGAGCGCCGCCCGGCGCGCGATCGTGCTCCTGGCCCTTGCCTTCCTCGACGCCGCGTGGCCCTCCAGCGCGCATGCGCTGGCCTGGCGCAAGGATCACTTCATCGAGGCGCTGGTGCGGCTGGACGCGGGCGAGCCGGGCCTCGAGGGTGAGCAGACCCCGCTGCCGCCCACGTTCTACGCCAACCTGCGCGCGGACCTGGATGGCACGTTGCGCCTGCGGGCGAGCAAGGAGCGGCGTAACGTGCTGCTGATCATCCTGGAGGGCGTCAGCGGCGGGAACATCCCCGTCATCGCGCAGGCGCAGGGCATCAACAATCGCGCCTCGATGCCCAGGCTGTCGGCCTTTGCCGAGAAGAATCAGTACTTCACCAGCTTCATCACCAATCAGCGGCAGACCAACCGCGGTGAATTTGCCCTGCTGTGCGGTCGCATGGAGCGCCTGGTCTCGATGACCTCGAAGATGACCGAATACGCTCGCGACGGCGGTGAGCCCTGTTTGGGCAATGTCCTGAGCGAGGCCGGCTACAAGACGGCGTACCTGCAGGCTGCGCCGCTCTCCTTCATGCTGAAGGACCAGTTCATGGCCAAGGCTGGCTTCAGCGACGTCCGCGGCAGCGACTTCTTCGTCCAGGGCTACGCCAAGAGCAGCTGGGGCGTGGACGATCGCGCGCTGTTCGAGAGCTCGGTGCCGGTGCTCGAGGAGTTTCAGAAGCAGGCTCCCTGGTTTGCCGCCATGCTCACCGTGGGCACGCATCACCCGTACACCGTGCCGAAGGACTACGTCGCGGGCGATGGGCTGGACGCCGACCCGCATGCCAGGGCGCTACGCTATGCCGATGACGCCGTCGTCTCTTTCATCGAGGCTCTGGAGCAGAAGGGCCTGCTCGACGACACCCTGTTGCTGGTCACCTCGGACGAGAGCTTCGGGGTGGACGACTACGACGACCAGACCCGGCTGCTCAGCTACAACTGGGGCTTTCTGATCGTGCGGGCTCCCGAAGGCGCGCACGGCGCCGTTCACGCGCCGTATTACCAGGCGGACGTGCCGCTCAGCATCGCCGACTATCTGGGCGTGACGGGCCCCTTCGTCGGGCGGAGCGTCTTTCGCGACTACCAGCAAGCGCGCCAGCTGGCCTTCGGCAACACGTACCAGCGCAAGACCTACTGGGCATCGGCGAGCGCGGTGGTGGAGTGTGATGAGGACCTGCGAGAGTGCCAGCGCCACCGCATCAGCGACGGGCACATCTTTGGGCCCGAGCGCACCAGTCAGCGCGCCTCGGAGCGCGACGTCGCGCCGCTGCGCGAGCTCGTCAGCTCGTCCAGGGGGCAACAGCGCCAGCGCGCGCTGGGCACGACGCAGCTGATGCAGAGCAACGCCGTCGTGTATCCAGTATCCGCCAGCACTCAGGGGCTGGTGTTCGGCGGACAGTACTTCACGCTGGAGGCAGATCAGGAGGTGGCGGTCAGCCTGAGCCTGAGCACGGTCGGCCCGGATTTCGCTGCCCTGATCGACACCGACGTGTACGCGCGCGGGTTGCGCTACGAGGTGCTACCGCCGCCGCTGTACGACGGTGATAACCTGCGCATCGACTACGTGTACGCGCCCGGGAAGCTGGAGCGAAACATCGAGATCCGGCTCAAGGCGCGCAGCTTCAACGGCAAGCAGGGCCGGCTGATCCTGGAGCGCGCGGAGATGACGGTGCGACCTCGAAGCGGTGAAGCCGGCGGCCTGACCAAGCTGTTCTCGGTGGAGCGCGCCCGACCGATCGAGACGCATTTCCTGGTGGCCGGAGCTGCCCCTCAGGGCGTACGGACCAGCCCCTGTGTCGCCTGGGGTCCGAATGGGCAATATCGAGGCAGCGGCTGTGACAGCGGCACGCTGCTGTTCGGCCCGCGCACGAAGGTGCCGGCCGGCGCCGAGGTGCGGGCACTGTTCGAGGTCGAGGCAAACGGCGGCTCGGCCTTGCTACGCGCCGAGCTCGTCTCCGATCAGGGCGACGTCAGCCACGCCAGTGAAGACGTCCCCGAGCTGCGCGACGGAAATCGCCGCGTCATCACCCTCCAGCAGCGGCTGAGCAAGGCCGTGGACGATCTCGACGCGCGGCTGCTGCTGACCAGGGGCGGCTCGTCCACGACGCTCATCCTCAATCGAGCCGTGGTGGAAGTACGCCCCTGAATCCACGCGGCTCAATCGCCCGCATCTGGCTCGCCCCGCGGCGTGGCCGCCGCAGCGCGCTCGCCCGCCGGAGGCTCACTGGCTGCGGGGGCATGCTGGGCCACCCGCAGGTGATGCAAGGTCAGCTCGTCCTGCTCGCTGGCGAGGCCTAGCCGGACTTGCACGCCAGGGCTGCCGCTGGGCAGGTTGAGCTGTAGCTCCACGGTCCGGCGTTCACCCGGCTTCAAGCTGATCTCCTGGCGCGGCCGCAGCTGCCTGGCAGACTCTGGCAGCTCCTCCACCACCTCGAGCCAGAAGCGCGCGCCCGCCTTCCCCGCCTCCGCGTCCACCTCGACGGACGCCGCCCTGCCCGGCGGTGCTGGCAGGCCGCTGGTGCTCAGCACCGCATCGGCAGCGCACGAGCTCAACGTCACCCTCCGGCGCTTGCGCGCGGCGCACTCCGGCAAGATCACGTCTGCCTCGTGCTGGAGATCCCGCCTGGTCCATGGCCGCAGCGCTCGTGCCGAGAGCTGCGTCTCCCCGCACTCCATGGCGAGGTCGGGGTTCGCCGTGAACCTACCGAAGGGCAAGTAGTGATCCGTGTAGAAGCCGTCTGCGCCCGCGCGCGTGAGCCTCACGATATCCGCGTGCTCGTTGACGGCAGCAACCAGCACGGGGGTGTTCAGGGCGTGCAGCCGCTCTGCCAGCCAGGGGGTGAATCGCTCGTTGTTGACCACCACCGCGAGTGGCTGCGCCTTCTTCACCAGAGCCTCGACCTTGGCGTCATCCTCCCGGAGCCGCCTGAGCTTCACCATGACGCTGGCGCCGAGCTCCTGGCTCAGAGTGGCGATGCTCTTCACATCCATCTCGGACGACACCTGCAACACGATGCGTGTCTTGTGCTTGGGGCCATAGCCCAGGGTGCGCGAGAGCGCGTGCTCCACCCGTTCGGACCAGCCACCGGTGTCCATCACCAGCACCACGTCACCCAGGCGATCCGTCTCCTCCAGCAGCCTGGAGAGGCGCTGGATGGGAAAGCGCTCCGCATACTGCTTGCCCTCCACCTCGGCCACCGTCAGCTCGCCCACCCGCCGCGGCAAGCCCGCCAGCTTCTCCGTGCCCTTGCGCAGGCACACGAGCTCTCCATCGGCGGTGACGGATAGATCCACGTCGAACCAGCGAAAGCCACGCTGGTAGTTGCAGCGCAGCGCCTCCAGCGAGTTCGTGGTACGCACGCCGCCGATGGAGCCCAGGCCGCGTGCCACCAGCAGCCCGTGCTCGACTCGCAGCGGAGCAACCGGCGTAGGAGGCGAGCTGGACTCTTTGCAGGCCTGCACCCCGGCAAGGAGCGCGAGAGCGATGACCCAGTTCCGGTTCGTCACCACACGAGTGAACCAGAACGGCGCCAGCACGCCAAGGGTGGATTCGGTGCACGCGGGAGCCGGCACCAGACCCCGCCGGGCCCGCGCGGCGGGGTCAGGGTGGGCTCGGGCGCTCCTTCACGAGCCGCGTGAAGGCCGCATACGTCGTGAGCAGCGACGCGGCATGCGAGATGACCTTATCGGTCATGACGTACTTCTTGTACATCTGCTCGGCGAGCTTCTCGTCCAGCAGCGCCTGCGCGTAGTCACGCGAGTAGTCAAAGGGCAAGCCCGCCATCAGCTCGATCAGCACGGGCCGCAGAGGGCCTGCATACCAGGCATCGATGGGCCCATCCACGGCGGCCATCTTTGGCTGATAGATGATCTCGCTGGGCAAGAGACCCTTGCGCTCGGCCATCTGCATCAAAATGTACTTTCCCGAGACGCGCGACGGTGTCTTGGCGTCAGGCCGGCACAGGGCCTCGGGCAGGGAGAGGGAGAGCTGCTTCATCCCTGGGTGCAAATACGGCGAGAGGATCGCCACCCCGGAGCGATCGGAGCTGCCCACCATCTTGTTTCGATTGGGCGAGACGGCGCTCTTGCCAAGATAGGCCAGGCGCAGAGGGGGAAGCCCAGCATGCGGCTCGGCGAGCTCGCGCATCACCTGCTCCGGCGCCTTTTCCTGCGGCACGGCTGCTCCCCTGCGAAGCTGCGAGAGCGAGACCTCATCCATCACCCGGAACGAGAGGTATCCGCGCGCCGGCATGCGGCGCCCCAGAGCCCTTACCAGGCTCAATGCCACGTGGTACGGATGGCCCAGGCGCCGCTCCAGCCCCGGCCGCGCGGCGAGGCGAGCGAAGGCGTCGCCCACCGCCGGTGGCAGCGTGGGCAGGCGCTGAAACACCCTGGCCCGCTGAAACGTGCCGGGGTACCCCATGAACACGGCATCGCAGCCATCGCCGCTGTAGCAGACACGGATGCCTTGTTGCCGCGCGTACTGGCAGATGTCCGCGGTCTGGATCACATAGTTGGGCCAGTTCGTGGGCTGATTGAAGTAGCTGGCAAAGTCTCGGAGCCCCTGCTCGAGGCTGTGCGTGGTCAGCTCGACCCAGTGGTGCTCGTGACCGAGGAGGCGCTGCAAGGTGTCGACGTGGGGCTGGTTGTACTGGGCCTCACCATAGTGAAAGGAAAACGTCACCACCTTCTTGCCCAGCCGATGCAGGGCGGCCGCCACCAGCGCGCTGTCAAAGCCGCCGAGCAGCACTCCAACCCGCTCATCGTCGCTCAACTGCTCGCGCAGGGCCCGCAGGAAGCCCTCGTACAGGGCCTGTACTGCTTGCTCTTGCCCAGCGACGGCGAGCTGACTGGCATCGAAGGCACCCTGCCACGGGTCTGAGAAGGCGATCTCCCGCGTCGTCACCTTGCCGTCGCTCCAGTCGAGCAGGGTGCCCCTGGAGAGCGACCGCACGTCCTTGAAGCACGTCCTGCCCCAGGGATAGAAGCCGTACGTCAAGAAGAAGTCCTCGAGCGAGCGGTCCGCCTCCAGCCACGACCCGAGGGTAACGGCGAGAGCGCGCAGGTTGCTGGAGAAGACCAGGCGGCCCTCGCGGAGGAAATAATAGAGCGTGCGCTGCTGGAGCGGATCACAGGCGAGCACCACGCGGCGCCGGGCGGGGTCGAACACGGCAACGCAGTACTGGCCGGTGACGTGATCGAGAAATGCGGTACCACGCTCCTGGTATCGCTCCAGCAGATACGCCGCCGACCTGGCTGGGTCATCGACTGCTGACGCGGAGGGCCAGCCCTCGAGCGGCAGATGGAGGGTCCCCAGAAACAGCAGG
This sequence comes from Polyangiaceae bacterium, assembly GCA_025937895.1. GTDB lineage: Bacteria > Myxococcota_A > Polyangia > Polyangiales > Polyangiaceae > SZUA-265. Next base: position 7,397 of record JAICQL010000194.1, read on the forward strand.
AGCACCCCCTCCGACTCGGCCTGGCCGCTGATCACCCCACCGTCGGAGACGGATACACCGAAGAGCGTGGGCTGTTGCACGGCGACGCGGGGCGGCGCCTGGTGCGTTGCGCGCAGAAACGCCAGCGCCCGCTCGAGCGAAATGGCGTCCGAGCCGCCGGAGCTCGTATCGCTGGTCACCCCTCCGAGGATCACGTTCATGACGCTTCACTCCCCTGCAGCAAGCCCAGGAGCAGGCTGATGTTCTCTCGTGATGACACGCGCAAGGACTCCACGTTCTGTCGCAGCGTCGCGCGCACCTGCTCGCGCTCCTGCCAGGTGGAGCGCAGCAGGCCCGCGGCCGCCTCCAGGGCATCGCGACGGATGTCCAGGACGCGCGCCTGCTGACCCACGGAGTCCATGATGCCCTGGGTCTTGTGGCTGTAGGCGATGGCCACCGTGGGAACGCCGGACGAGAGGGCGGCGATGTTGGCGTGCATTCGTGCGCCAAAGAACAGATCGGTGCGCGCGATCACGCCCTTCAGCTCCTCCGGCTTGTAGTCTGCCTGCAAGACCCAGCTCTTGCGGCGCATGGCCTTGGCGACGCGGCGGGCCACGCGCCGATCATCCTTGCTGCGCGCGGGGCCTGTGACGTGCGCCACGAACATCACGTCACAGTCCAGCTCACTGGCCACCTGATCGAGCACGCTCGCGATACCCCGCACGAAGGGGGTACCCCTGGCGCTCGGGTTGCGAGCCTCGTATTTGGCCTGGATCAGGCCGCTCAGCGAGACACCGAGCAGCGGGCGACGGCCCCGGGAGACCCCCTCGCGAGACAGGATCTCGTCCACGCGCTCGCTCGGCGCGGGCTCCAGGAGAAACGCCAGATCGGCGGTCAGCCGCAGCGCGGGGTTCGTCACCCCCATCTCCCGCAGGTAGTCCCACGTGATCCGATCACGAGCGGTCACCAGGGCCGCCCTGTTCAGGATGCTCCGTGCCAGGCCGCGGGTCCATCGAAAGGGCCCGATCGACTGTGCACACAGCGCCACCTTCCTGCCCAGCGCCATCCCGGTGAGGATCGGCAGGTAGTGCGAATAGGCGACGTGCACCCCATAGTCCTCCGTCAGCATGTCGCCGCTCAGATCGACCACCAGATCCGCTTCGACCATCTGCCGCAGCTCGTCGTTCAGGAGCGCCGGCACCTCCAGCCCGAGGCGCCGCTTGCAGGACGACCAGGTCAGGGCGCGCAGCAGCAGCAGCGTTCCCCAGATCAAGCGGCGGCGGCTGGAGCCCGTGACGGTGGCGTCCGCATAGAAGCTCCTGTCGAGCTTGGGAAACGGTGAGCTGATCACGATCCGACAGCCTTGCAAGGCTCGACCGAGCGCGCGGGCCGCGCTCACCTGCATGGCAGCGTCCCCCTTGTTCCGCGACGAATAGGTGCCAACCAGCAGAATGTTGTGATGACGCGAGCTCATGTTTGCCCCGCTTCGTCCTGTCCCGGAGCAGCTTCGCTCCGCTGAAGTCTCCGCAATCTCGCCCAGACCAGGATGAAGCTCGGCAGGCCCAGCACGGCGACGACCAGGAGCAGCATCGTCCTGTCCACCGTCCCCAGCAGGATGCCGCTCGAGAACGCCGTCCCCACCGCGTACGTGACCCCCCCCATGGCGGCCTCGCGGAAGCCGAGCGCGCCCGGGGTCCACGCGACGAAGGTGGCCAGCGTGGCCACGGGAGAGAGCAGGAACAACAGCGCCACGGGTGCCTCTACGCTGCTGCCCCGCGTGGCCACGTAGAACCGCCCCGCCAGCAGCACCTGCTGCACGAGCGTCAGCAACAAGACACTCGAGCCGGCGGCAGGGTGGCCGCGGAGCTCTCGCGCACCCTCGAGCACGTCTCCCAGGATACGCCCCACCACTCCCAGGCCGCGGGGAGAGGCGGGCGCAGGCAGCGCCCACGCGACGGCGGCGGCGGCCAGCATCAACGTGAACCCGGCGAGCAAGGCGATGCTCAGACGATGACCCGTCCAGGCGACCGCCAGCGTGCCGATCACGCCAAACAGGCCGGTACCAAACAGGGTGATGATGCTGCGGACCCCGAACATGCTGCCAAAGCGCGCGTAGCTCAGTCCGTACACCTCTTTCAAGAAATGCGCACGAACGAGGCTGCCGGCGCGCATGGGCAGATAATTGCCGAAGTTGCTCGCGCAGTTGACGAGGAAGGTCTCGGCGAAGCTGGGCGACACGCCCGCCGCGCGCAACAGCACCCAGCTCTGGGCGGTGTTCAGCACCTGCGAGAGCACGATCAAGCCGACGAGCAGGCTGAGCTCGAGCCCGGAGACGTCGAGCAGCTCTCGAAACTCGCCACGATGGAGCCAGAGGTATCGGCAGAAGGCCAGCAGCATCAGCGCACCGAGCAGCTGCTGCGCCCATTTCGCGCACCGCACCCAGAAGCCCCGTGGACGAGCCGCCACGGTCTGGGACGGGATACGGATCGACGAGCCTGCGCTGGAGTGGTTCATACGACAGGCTGGGCCTTGCCCACCTCGAGCACGAGCTCGGCAAATGGGCGCCAGGAGAGGCGGTCGCGAGCAGACCGGAGCGAGCCGCGCATCGCCGACGCGGCCTCACGCGAGACCCGCTCGTCGATGGTCTGCGCCAGAGCGCGCGGATCGGCTCGCGGTACCACCCAGCCGGTGATGCCATCCTGCACGAGGTCCACGAAGCCGGGCAGGTCCGAGACGATGACCGGCTTCTCGTAGTGATAGGCCAGGGGCAACACGCCGGAACCGGTGACGGTCCGGTACGGCAACACCACCGCATCGGCCCGCGCGAAGTACTCCGCCGCCTCCTCATCGGAGACGAAGCGCGGGACAATCTCCACGAGGTGCTCGATGGCCAGGCGGCGGCAGACCTGCCGAGCCTCCTCCAGGTCCTGCCAGAACTCGCCCACGACGGTCAGCCGCAACGAAGGGTGCCGCGACAACGCCACCGCCTCGAGCAGCACATCCAGCCCCTTGTAGGGCCGGACGAGGCCGAACATCAGCAGCTCGAGCTCTGCGCGCTGGGGCAGCCCAGCGCTAGCCTCCGGATAGCTGAAGACGGGGTGCGGGTGGATCGCCACCGGGGCGCCAGGGACGAGCGCTCGAATGCCGCTCGCGAGGTCTCGAGTGTGGGTCACGTACGCGTCCGCCTGACGCAGCTGCAGGCGGCTGATCCACCACTTCCATCGGCTCGAGTCATGATCGCTCACGTTGTGCACGATGGCCACGACCCGACAGCCGCGCCGCCGCAGGCCGCTCAGGATAGACGAGAAGCACGGCGACAGGACGAAGGTCCACGCGGGGGCAATCGCCAGGTCCGGCTGCCAGCTCGCGATCTGGTGACACACCTGGAACCAGTTGTACGGGTTCAGCGCGTCGACGACGAACTCGGCTGAAGCAGCGACGTCGCCGCCCGGGCTATCCATCCGATCGGAGTCCCCGGGAAATAGCCACTGGGGATACTGTCGGGAAAACGAATACACTTTCACCTGCGCCCCCGGGAGCTCGGCGAGCGCCCGCGCCAGCGCGGTGGTGTGCCGCGCGACGCCGCTGCGATAGGGCAGCACCGGGCCGATGACGGCGACTCTGGTCACGTTCGCGCCAGGCGCCCCGCGGACCTTGGAGGCCGCTCCTGACGGCACGACCGGGAGACACGAGACGCGAGAACTGCCTCGCCCACGGGGTCACCTTTTCACAGTCCTGCAGCCTTCGCAAGCTCAGCCAGGCTCGAGCTCCCAGGCTCGAGTTGCTTCCGCCTGCACCTCCCCTTACCCTCTCGAGGGCGCAGGCCCCCTTGAAGCTCATCATCCAGATCCCCTGCTACAACGAAGAAGCTACTCTGGGCACCGCTCTACGGGCTCTCCCGCGCGACGTGCCCGGATTCGACGTGGTGGAGTGGCTGATCATCGATGATGGCAGCCAGGATGACACCGTCCGCGTCGCCCGCGAGCACGGGGTCGAGCACATCGTTCGCTTCACCAGAAATCAGGGGCTGGCCGCTGCCTTTCTGACAGGGCTGGACGCGGCCATTGCGGCCGGCGCGGACGTGATCGTCAATACCGACGCGGACAATCAGTATGACGCCACCCACATCCCGGCGCTGACGGCGCCCATCCTGAGCGGCAAGGCGGACATGGTGATCGGCGCTCGCCCGATCCAGTCAATCGAGCATTTCTCGGGGGTCAAGAAGCGCCTGCAGAGCCTGGGCAGCTGGGTCGTGCGGGTCGCCAGCAATACCGACGTGCCGGACGCGCCCAGCGGGTTCCGCGCGATGAGCCGCAAGGCGGCGATGGAGCTGCACGTCTTCAACGAGTACACGTACACGCTGGAGACCATCATCCAGGCCGGGCAAAAGCGCCTGGCGGTCATGTCCATCCCGGTCTCGGTGAATGCTGACCTGAGGCCATCGCGCCTGGTGCGCAGCATTCCCTCCTATCTCTGGCGTTCACTCCTGGTGATCTGCCGCATCTTCATCACCTACAAGCCCTTCGCGGTGTTCACGGTGGCGGGGCTGGTGGCCTGGAGCGCCGGGATGTTGCTCAGTCTGCGCTTCCTGTACTTCTATCTGACGGGCGACGGCGCCGGGCACGTCCAGTCCGTCATCCTCGCGGCGCTGCTACTCGGTATGGGCTTCTTCCTGGTCGTGGCGGGGCTGATCGCAGACTTGATCAGTGTCAATCGCAAGCTGCTCGAGCGCGTCGACTATCGGCTACGGCGCATGGAGCTACGTGAGCGATCGCAGCTGGACAATCCCCCGGCGCTCAGCTCGCGGCGTGGACAGTCCCTGGCGAGCTCCTACCGAGCTGATTGACCGTTCCAGACGACTCACGCTCCGAGCAAGTGCGGTGATACCATAGGCCACGGTCAGGCCACGCTGAGGGACGGTGAGGGACGGTGAGGCCGCGGAGTGCTACGTGTTTCTCTTCGTGGGCATGCCGGCCCCTCCTGCCCGTCCCAGCTCGACGTGGCGTCTCCGTCTCAAATGTGGGATTCTGTGCCGTGGCCCTCTTTCAAAGCGTCAGCGACCTGATCGGGGATACTCCCCTGCTCCACCTGAAGAAGCTCTCGGAGGAGTACGGCCTGGAGATCCTGGGCAAGGTGGAGGGCGCCAACCCGGCGGGCAGCGTGAAGGATCGCATTGCCAGCTCGATGGTGGAGGACGCGGAGCGCAGCGGACGGCTGGAGCCGGGCTGCACGCTGATCGAGCCAACGTCGGGCAACACGGGCATCGCGCTGGCAATGATCGCGGCGGCGCGCGGCTACAAGCTGATCCTCACCATGCCGGAGGCGATGAGCAAGGAGCGCGTGGCGCTGCTCAGGGCGTACGGCGCGGAGGTGGTGCTCACGCCGGGCACGTTGATGAAGGAAGCCGTGGCTCGCGCAGAGGCGCTGGGCAGGGACACGCCGGGCGCGGTGCTCTTGCGGCAGTTCGACAACCCGGCAAACCCCGCGATCCACTCCGCCACGACGGGCCCGGAGATCTTGCGCGACACGCGCGGGCGGCTGGATCTGTTCGTGGCGGGCATCGGCACGGGCGGCACGATCACCGGCGTGACGAAGATGCTGAGGCCGCTCATCCCGGGGCTGGTCAGCGTGGGGGTGGAGCCTGCCGGCGCGGCGGTGCTCTCGGGCGCCACTCCGCGGCAACATCACATTCAGGGCATCGGCGCTGGCTTCGTGCCAACGGTGCTGGATCGCACGATGGTCAATGAGGTGGTGGCGGTGACGGACGAGGAGGCGTACGTCGCGGCACGGCAGCTGGCGCGGGCCGAGGGCTTGCTATCCGGTATTTCGTCGGGGGCCGCCATCGCCGCGGTGGCCCGCCTGGCGCCCCGCTGGCAGGGCAAGCGTTGCGTGGTGATGCTGCCGGACACCGGCGATCGTTACGCCTCGACGATGTTGTATCCGACGCACACTTGAGCATCGCCCAGGCGCGGGGGGCTCGGCTGCACTACTCCGCAGCGCTACTCGGCAGCACTACTCGGCAGCAATACCGAGCGACTCGACATGGTAGCGCAGGCCGAAGAAGAACACGGTTGCCGCGTTCTCGCCGAGGATGCGGCGGATGGCCATGTCGAACGAGAACTCGCGCGAGACATAGCCCAGGCCGCCGCTGATGGCGTGGCTCTGCTGCCCCTCATCGTAGCGGTAGCCCACGCGCAGGGGATACTGGCCACCAGCCAGGAACTCCAGGCCGCCCATGCCGCGCAGCTTGGTCGTTTCATAGGTGGTGAAGTCACCAACCAGGTCGGCCTCGATCGTTAACTGCTGATTGCCGTAGCCGAGCCCGCCGCCGAGCTGGAGCGGCAAGAGACCGTGACCGGGATCGGTCAGGTTGTAGCCGACGAGGGAGACTGCGACGCTGGGCACGGGGCGCACGCTGATGCCGGCGTCAAAGGTGATGTCTTGCACCACGCTCTTGCGGCGCAGGCCACCGCTCGCCAGGCTGGGCGGCAATAGATCCAGGCCGCGGGGAAAGCCGTCTTGTCGTAGATCCAGGTAGCGCGCGGACGCTCCGACGAGGAACTTGTCAGATAGAGGGAAGCCGAGACCCACGCGCAGGTCCATCGCGCGCCGCTCGATGCCATCGGGATCCTGAAACAACCAGTGGCCCGAGATGCCGCCGGCCATGCGCGAGCGGCTGACCACCGAATCGACGATGCTGGCACCGTAAGACTGGCGGCTAGCCCCGGACCAGAACTGCGCCAGCGCGCCCATGTGATAGACGCGGGTGGCGGCGAGGTTGGCGGGATTGTCTTGCAGCGCCTCGACCGAGTTACTGAACGCACGCAGCGCGCCGCCCATGGCGGCCGTGCGCGCCGACTCGAGGTGGGCGTAGCCGTAGCCCACCTCGGGCGGCAGCTCACTCGGCTCAGCGAGCAGCGGGCGCGCGGCGCAGAGCGCGGCCACGCACAAGGTACTCGCGGAAACACGGGTGTTGCGCAAACCAGGTCGGCCATAGACCAGCTTTGCGCGCTTTGGCAACAAAACCCTCCCCTGGCGTACCCGTCGGCCGCGACCTGAGCTCGAAACGAGGCGCCGAAGGACGCACCTACACGGCTAGCCCCTGCCCTGGCCATCGGCTCCCTTGCGCCGCTCGACCTACCGGCACGTCGAGCGGTGCGCTGGTGGGCCAGCCTCTCGTGACCTTCCCGCATGGGGCTGCACACGCTCACATGTTGCCCACAGGCTCTGCACTGCAACCGTATCTAGCAGTGATAAAAAATCACCAGCGCGGCTCCGGACGCTTGCATGCTGCAGCTACTTCCATGACTCTCCGTCGCCCCGCTGCGAGGGCGTTGCGCGCCGGGGGCTGGTTCATGCGGACGCCTCATGCGGAGGCTGTGATGGGCTTGCCATGTCTCAACGCATGACGGGTCTTCTGCGCAGGAGCTCGCGTCGAGCGCGGCTGACTCGGCTCGTGATGAGCCATTCCCATCCACCGTGCAAACCGAACTCGGGAGCAAGCCGCTGGCATGCGCGAGTGTTCGCGAGCGTGCCGCACGCCAGGCTCTACTGCCCAGCACGCCGACAATCTAGCGCGGGCCCGGCGGGCTGAGCGCATACGCAAATCATCGAGCTGCTCTCGAGCGCTCTGCCCGCGAAGCGAAGCGCTCTGGTGCGCTCAATGCTGGAGGAATACGCCGTCAGACGAGGTCAACATCTCGATCAGCGATGAGCTGGCCAGCAACGTCCCGGAAAATTCGCTGCCTCGAGCGAGCAATGCGCTCGGCGATCATCGAGAGCGCAGTGACAGCGCTTCGAGCTTCGCTTCGACCAACCAGCGAACGACTTTTGAAGGACGAAGCACGCGATGATTGTCGTCTGCGCTCTGCACCAACTTTCCGCACCAAGGCTCTTGACGCGGGAAAACAGCCTTTTTGCTGCTCCTCACCTCAGCCCTGAGCTCACGCCGCAACCGAATCCTCTCAGAGTTTCATCACTTACTTCCCATGCCTGTGATCATGAGCAGCGCGAGTCACTCGTAGAGCAAGCACGCATGATTTTTATCCGACGGTTTTGACGCTGGATCGTCACCGGCTCAAAATCGTCCATTGAAGCGGATCGCTCGAGGATGGTAGGTGACTCTCTCGCTTCGGAGTTCTGAACCAGCGATGTCAGGCGATACCACCTCGAGCGACACGACCTGTGCTGCCTGTTCGGTCGAAGTGTTCGGGGTTGCCCTGCCCGCCGTTCTCGAGGCGGGGCTCGCGCAGGCCGAACTTCTGCTTCAGCTCCAGCAGCTCCTTCATTTCGTTGCCGTCGAGCGGGCGGATGCTGCCGATCTGCTTGGCCAGGAGCAGGATGCGAGCGTAGGCGTCGGGCGTGATCCTGCCAGGCCGCGCTCCATGACGCTCGGCTGCGCTGGTGTTCGGCGACGCGGACAGAATCTGGCCGGCTCGGGCGGAACTTCCGC
>JAICQL010000354.1 GCA_025937895.1 Polyangiaceae bacterium
TCTCGCTCACCGCATCGCCCACCCCTCTTTCGAGAGACGAGACCGCGGGAGCGGACTGGGACCCGCGATATCTATCGCGGGAATAGGACTCAGTTTTCAAGGACCGCGGAGGCGTCGGCGCCGTCCGAAGGGAGGCGCAACATATTCGGAATGAGCGCAGTGTCAAACACGACTTTTGCGGCTTCGTTCACTTCGATAATGGAGAGAACGTAAGTGTTGGATTTTGCTTAGCAGCGCCTCGGATTTCGCCGCTCGACAGAACAGATGCTCAGGTTTTTGAGCATCGGAAGCCTTTGAACGGCAAGGCTCCCCCTGCCGGCGCCTGTCCACGCAAACCAGCCCGGCCCGGGAGCGCTCGATGCATGGCTAGCCCGCACGGAGGCAGCCAGCGCCAGCGATCAGTGCGCATTCGAGATGGCGCCAGCGGCACTCGAGCGGCTCCATGCGGCCCGCCACATGCTCGACGCCGCGCAGCCCCGTGCCTCCGGCAGCAGCCACTAGCGCCGCCTTTGCCACCGTCAGCCGGCGCTAATGGCTGTACACGAGCTGGACGTTCCCCTCGGCAGGAGGGAAACGATGACCATCAGGGGCGCAGCGGCACAGCTGAAGAGCGTCAGCGGACAGACGGCGGAGCCCGTCGGCGAGGACAGCCCGACTCACCTGCTGATCGAGCTGATCAAGGCGGCACAGCTGTCGGGGGCCCGCTTCTCAGTGCAGATGACGCTGAGCAATGCGGAGCACCCCGATCACTATGTGGTGGTCGACGCCTCGCGCGACCGCCTGTTCTGGCATCCCGGAAAGTATGCGCGCAGCATGCAGGTGCCGGCGGAGAAGGCCAGGAGCGCCGAGGCGCTGGCGGCGTTCCTGGTCGAGGCGTTGCGTGGCTACGACGAGCTCCCGCCCCAGCTCAGCTCGGACTAGCCGTCAGCTGGCGCTGGGCTCGGCAGCGCCGCCCACGCGCAGGCTGGCACGCCGCGCGTCCCAGAGCCGGCGAGCGCGCTGTGTGAGCTCCGTCAGCAGGGCGCGAGCTGCCGCGGCCACCCGGTCTCGCCGCCTGCTCTTCTTCGCCGTGGCCTGAGCCTGGTGCAGGTGAAACTCGAGCGCAGTCGCCACCAGCGGGCTCAGATCGAGGTTGTATTTGTGGCAGTGCTGCTCCAGCTCCAGGACCAGCCGCTCTGGCAAGAGCACGGTGAGCTCACGGTAGCCGGCTGGGCCACGCCGCAGCAGCTGCTTCACCTCGGAGGGCCGCAGCTCACTCGCGCTTTGCTCCAGGGCAGCTGCCACGCCACTGACGAACTCCTCGATCGAGGCAGGCTGAACCGGCGCACCCGGCGCACCCGGCAGGGCAGTGCCCGGCAGGGCCATCCCCGGCAGGGCCGCTCCTGGCAGGGCTCCTCCTGAGAGAGCCGAGTCGGCGGGCACCGAGCCCACAACTGGACTCTTCAGGGCGACGTTCTGGAGCGCAGCATCCTGCGCCACCGCCGCCTGTGCGACACCGGCGGTGGGCACCGCGTCGCTCATCGCCAGTACCTGGTCCACAGTGCCCGCGGGCGCTTCCGCGGGCTGGGCGTCTACATCACGCGCTCGCGAGGGCTTGCGCAGGGAAACAGCCACTTTCTTTTTTGCCATAGACCAGCTTCTCCACTTCTTCGAATAGAGCCCGCACTTCCTGAGCTGCGGGGTCGCGACGGCGGCCCGAGCCGGTCACCCCCGCGCCTGCCGCCAGAGCCTCTTGATACGCCACGCGATAGAAGAGCTCGCTGGACAGCACGGGCACGCCCGCTTTCTCCAGCACGGCCCGCAGGTCTTTACCGAGCGAGGTGCGCGGCTGCTTGCGGCTGATCACGATGCAGGCCTCCAGCGAGTCACGCACCTGGCGCGCGGACTGCACCAGCTCCAGGCTGGAGCTGAGCGCCCAGACATCCGAAGCGGAGGGCCCGCACGGCAAGATGGCCAGATCCGCCATCATCAATGCGGAGCGCTGCACCTCGCCGTGTCGCGGCGGGCAGTCGATGAACGTCCAGGCGTAGTTGCGAGCGACGGAGTCGAGCTGCCCGGGTCGATGCATGGCGGCGCCCATCGCTACCACCGTGGGAGCCTTCCGCCCCTGCTCTGCCGCTACTTCGCCCCAGGTGCGCAGGGTGCCTTGTGGATCCGCGTCGACCAGCAGCGTGCTGTACCCCCGCTCAAAGGCGGCCATGGCCAGACAAATGGCCGTGGTGCTTTTTCCGACACCGCCCTTTTGGCCCATCAAAGTGACGATCATGGCAGCAGTGCAGTAAGCACGACGCGCTGCTCCAGGCCCACTTTCGAGTGGGGTTTTCCGCAGCCTGTCGCACATCCCCCCGGCCAAAGGTTCAAGCAACCGCGCGCGGTTACCCGTCAGAAACAAACTCAGAAAACATAATCCCCGCTGCTCACGAAGCCCTCCTGCCAGTGCGTGGCATCGAGCTGATACACGCTGATCTCAAAGCCCGAGAGATGCTCGGCGAAGCCGCGCTGGCGAGAAAGGCGGCTGATCGCCGCCTGCGCTGCCAGCTCTGTCGAGTACACGCCGATGAGCTTCACGTCCGCCGCGCCGTCCGCGGCCTCGTGAGTGTGATGCAGGAGGAAGACGCGCATGCTGAGGCTCAGTATAGCGAAAACGCACGGTATCGGGCGACTCGGCGGTGCGACGCTGGCGCCCGAGCTGCCGCGGGTCCGCGCTCTAGCCCGGGCCGAGCTCGAGCCCACACTGGGCCGCGAAGCGCGTCATCGCCTGGCGCCGCACCTCGCCCACGGCGCTCTCCGACAGGTACTCGCGCAGTCGCGCACTGGCGAGCTCGGTGTTGCCCAGCGCACACGCCGCCAGCACTCCGACACGCAGCGCCTCGAGCCGCACGCCGGCGAGCGGCAGCTGCCGCTCCAGCGCTCGTTCCAGGTGGGCGCTCGCCTCACGCCAGCGAAAGCGGCCGTACAGGTTCTTGCCCAGCAAGTAGTCCGCCAGCCCGAGCGCAGGGTCGCGCGCGCTCCACTCCCCCAGCGCCGCGCTGGATTCCATGAGATCGCTACCGCGCTCGGGATCGCCGATCAGCAGCTGGGTGATGGCGGCGCGACCGTCGCTGCGTGCCGCGTAGCTCTTCACCGCCAGGGTACGGTTGCGCGCCTCATCGAGCGCATCCCTGGCGGCCTCTGCGTAGTGTTGCTCGGCCTGCTCCAGCTCGCCCTGTAGCAGCGCGACGTCGCCCCGCCGCTCCGCCACCAGGCTCCGCTGCACGCGAGTCAGCGCGCCGTCCGCGCCGAGCTCTGCGTAGCGCGCGTCTGCCGCGACAGGCTCACCGCGACGCTGCTCGCACACGGCCAGCCCGACACGCGCGCCGAAGTTCTGCGGATCCAGCCGCAGGGTCCGCAGGTAAGCCGCGCCCGCCGCGCCGACGTCGAAGCGCTCGAGCGCGGCGTTGCCCTCCGCCAGGAGCTCGTCCACCTCGTGCGGACAGCGCCGCCCGAAGATCGCCGGACGATCAAAGCGGGCGCGCGCGAGATCGAGCACCCAGGGCGCCAGCTCCACCTGCGCGAGACGCGCTCGAAAGCCCGCGTCCAGCTCGCCCAGGCTCTTGCCGAACGCTTGCTCCAGGCTGGCACCGCCGTACCACGCCCGCAGCGGCGCGGGACCGTACTCCTCGTGCAACCAGGCCACGACGGCGCCCGCCACGGTGTACGCCGTGGACGAGTTCTGGCCCAGGAAGCTCAGCCGGAATACTCGGTCCAGCGAGGGCAGCAGCTTCAGATCGAGCAGCGCGCGCGTCCACTCGAACAGGTTGTACTCCGACTCCAGCCCGGGCACCGACGCGGCCACGGCGAAGCCCTCGATCCGCCCCGGATCCGGTATCCAGCCCGCGAGCGGGCCGGCGATCGCAAACGGGCCCCGTGCAAAGCTGCCCGCCACCACGTGCGCCAGCTCGTGACCGAGCACGGGGTGCGGGTAGTTGTCATTCTGGAGGTACACCTCGCGCCGCCAGGGTTTGGCGATGTACGTGTGGGACGCGCCCATCAGGGCGCCCTTCTGCTCGGCGGAGGCAAACACGTAGACAGTGACCCGACCGGAAAACACGCCCGCGAAATACGCCTCGTGGGCGGCCACGTGCGCGTCGCACTCGCGGCCGAGCAACTGCGCTCGCTCCAGGGAGAGTCCGCTGGGGTAGAGCACGTCGCAGCGCGCGCTGGCCCAGCTCTGACCCAGCTGGGCGCGCAGGGAGCGCACGTTCTGATAGTGGCCGAGCTCGGGACCCCAGAGGTACACGCCCACGCTGCCGCCAAGCGCGAGCACGCCCAGCGGCAAACAGGCGATGCGGCGCGCCGGCGCCCAGCGCAGGCGCCCGCTCGCCGAGCGGCGCAGCAGCGCAGCCAGGCAGAAGGCGAACACCAGCGAGCAGAGCGAGCCCAGCCGATACGTGAGCAAGCGCGGCACCGCATCGATCACGGTGTCGTACAGCGTGCCCGCGAAGAAGCCGACGAAGGGATCGAAGGCGAAGATCATCGGGCTGGACCAGAAGCGCCAAAGGCTCAGCAGCACACCGCCGAGCGGCCCGAGCGCGGCGAGCCCGAGCGCCAGCCCGCGCCCGCGGCCGAGGTGCACGGCCACGAGCCCCACCCAGGCGCCCCAGGTGGCGGCCAGCAGCACTCCGGCAGCCGGCCCGAGCAAGAACGAGAGCAACCCCTCGCGGGCGTCGCAAAAGCCCGCGCGCGCGCCGTGCAACAGCAAGAGCACGAGCTGCGCCGCCAGCAGCAGCAGGGCAAAGCGCTGCGCGCCCAGCAAGGTGCCCAGGGCGGAGCGCGGAGCCGCTTCCGGCTGCCCCCGGGCCTTCAGGGGCCATGCCTCCAGGGCACAGGCGCAGGCAACCGGCAGCGGCAACAGCAGCCCGAGGCCCAGCGCCGACTCGTAGCCGGGGCCCCCGAACAGCGGCAGGAAGCCGAGCAGCAGCGCCGCCAGCGCGGTCCCGGCGAAGACGCCCGCCGCGGCCGGGCGTGACCCGAACACGGCGGACGCTCGCTGCAGCTGCCGCATCATCGGCTGAGCGGCGGCACCTACGCCGGCGGGAACGCCGGCGCGGGGGTGGAGGGCCGCGAGAGACCGGGCTCACCGGCGCCCTCGAGGCAGAGGCTCAGCGCCTCTTCCACCCGGCGGATGAAGTGGATCTCCATCGTCTCCAGCACCGAGGCGGGCACCTCGGCCAGATCGCCGCGGTTGCGATCCGGCAGCACCACGCTCTTGATGCCCGCCCGGTGCGCAGCCAGCAGCTTGGCCTTGACCTCCGGGATGGGCAGCACCAGCCCGCGCAAGGTCAGCTCCCCCGCCACTGCCACGTCGGAGCGCATGGGCACGCCCGAGATCAGCGACATCA
>JAICQL010000084.1 GCA_025937895.1 Polyangiaceae bacterium
CTGACAGTCGCGTGATCCTCCTGGAGCAGGTCGCCTTCCCGATCATCAGCCCAGCGCGTCAGGGCACTCTCCCGGCCCGCAACGGCGTGTTCTCGTTCCGCGACTCCAAGCTCGCGCCTAGAAAGCGCCGCTTCCCGCACGGCGAGACCAGCCTCCCGCTCTGTGCATAGAGCCTCCCGCTTTGCGAGCTCTTGGCCGTCGGCCGCCAACCCCTGTCTGAATTCACTCAGAGCGACTGACTGCTCCTCGACTAGCCGCTCCTTGGACGAGGGGGAACGGTCGGACCGTTGCCGAGGTCGCCCAGGAGCATGCGGGGGAACGGTGGGACCGTTGTCGATGGTGGAAATTTCAGCGCGGGGAACGCTGGGACCGTTGCTGGGAGCTCGAAAACGGGGGCGGGGGAACGGTCAGACCGTTGCCTGGGGGAATTTTCGAGGCGGGGAACGGTGGGACCGTTACGTAGCCGGACGGGGACGGGCTGCGCGCAGTGTGGGTTGGTGCCGCGCGGCACTGGCGCAAGGGGTGAGCCGGGGCGGCGGCCCCAAGCTCATGGCGTCCGCGTTGACGTTAGACGGGTTGGCCTTCGTCCTGGCGGCGGGCGTGCTCGAGGAGGACGAAGGAGATGGGCAGGTTGAGCTCGTCTTCGACGTCGATTTCGGCGGCGGAGAGCTCGAACTGGCCTTCTTTCCAGTTGAGGGCGTGGAAGAAGCGTTCGATGCCTTGCTTGTGGGCGTGGCGGGGGGGCAGGTCGATGCGGACGACGGAGCCCTCTTTGAGCAGGAGGGTGACGGTCTCGTCGCCGTGGACGAGCAGCAGGTTGCCGGTGCGGCGCTCCATCTCGATGAGGGAGAGGATGCTGGCGAGGGCCACTTGTGAGAGGTCGCCGCGCAGGGCGCCTTTGCCTGCGGCGTTGGTCTGGGCGCGGGCGCGGCTGAGCACGCGCTCGACCCGGGCGACGAGCTCGGCGCCCTGAAAGGGCTTGCTGACGAAGTCGTCGACGCCCAGGCGGTAGCCGCGCAGGCGGGCGCCGTCGTCGGCCTGGGTGGTGAGGAAGATGAGTGGGGTGCTGGCGAGGTTGGGGCGGGCGCGGATCATGCGCAGCAGCTTCCAGCCGTCCATGCGCGGCATGTTGACGTCGCTGAGGATGAGGTCGGGACGCTCGCGGATGGCGACGCCCAGGCCCTCCAGGCCGTCGCTGGCGGAGAGCACCTCGAGGCCCGCGGCGCGCAGGCACTGGATGGCGGCCATGCGCTGGCTGTCGGAGTCGTCGACCACCAGCACGGTGGCGCGCGGCTTGCGGCGGCGCTGCTCGCCGGCGGCCTTGTCGTCGAGGTAGCGCGCGATCTGCTCGGCGAAGGGCACGCCATCGACGTCGAGGAACTCCATGCCCATGCCGGCGATGCGGCCCGTCTCGCGCGCCTTGCCGTGATCGAGCACGTAGGCGACCCGGGCGATGGCGCGGATCTTGGGGCCGCCTTCGGGCAGGGCGATGTCGAGGCTGACGACGGCGCCCATGGGCAGGAACTTGTCGGTGGGAATGAACAGCCCGGTGCGGCTGACGTTGAGCGTGTACGCGCTCACGAACTCGTCGAAGGACTCGAACTCGACCTGCAGGTGCAGGGGCTTGCGCGGGGCTACGCGCCGATCTTCCTGCGACTCCGAGGAGGAAGTCGCGCACTCCCGCTCGTCCTCCGGAGCAGGCGCCGCCGTACTGTCCGTCCCCTCGCGGGAGTGCACCCTCGCCACACTGTCTAGCGTAAGCGATCCGTGCTGCTCGGACCAGTCGAGTCCAGGGCTGGAGCGAGGCTCCGCGCGACGGGCGCCCCCGGCGAGCTGGAGCGCCGGGGGCTGTGGTTGGCTTCCTTACAACGTCCGCCTCGGCGCGGCCCGACCCACGCGAGCGAACGGGGGTCGAGCGGCTCGAGGCTTCAGCAGGGGCTCACTCGAGGCTCGTCACTCGAGCCCATCACTTGATGATCGTGAACTCGATGCGGCGGTTGCTCTGGCGGCCAGAGCGCGTCTTGTTGTCGGCGATGGGTGCGTCGGGGCCTTCACCGCGGGTGAGGATGCGCTCGGGCTCGATGCCCTTGCCGACGAGGTACGTCTTCACCGCCTCGGCGCGCTTCTGCGAGAGGTCGATGTTGAACTCGCGCTTACCGACGTTGTCGGTGTGCCCGACGATCATGACCTTGAGCGAGGGATACTGGGTCAGGATGCCGGCGGCCTCATCCAGCAGCGGCCGCGAGATGCTGCGGATGTTGGCCTTGCCCGTCTCGAACTCGATGCCCTTGATCACGCCCGTGAACTTCTTCACGGACTCGGGGATCTCGTCGGGGCAGCCGTCGTCGTCCTCGAAGCCGTTCTTGGTCTCGGGCTCCTGCGGGCACTTGTCCTTGGAATCGATGAAGCCGTCGCCGTCGCTGTCCGGCGGGCAGCCGTCGGGGGGCACACCGGCCACGTCGAGGCACTTGTCATCGCGGTCGAGCACGCCGTCCTGATCGCCGTCGGGGCAGCCCGAGGGCGCCACGCCCGCCACGTCGCGGCACTCGTCCGTCTCGTCCGGCACGCCGTCGCCATCGGCGTCGCGCACGGGGCAGCCATTGGGTGCTACCCCCGCCTCCTGCGGGCACTGGTCCTGCGGATCGAGGAAGCCGTCGCCGTCGAGGTCGCGGATGGGACAGCCGTCAGGCGATACGCCCGGCTCCTGCGGACACTGATCTTGCAGGTCGACCACGCCGTCGCCGTCGCTGTCCGCCGGCCTGGGCGCGGGGCGGCCAAACACCAGCGAGAGCCCGAGCAGGCCCTCGATGTGGTGGGCGGTGTCCGCCTGCGGCCGCTCCTTGGTGATGGTGTCGCGGCCCTCGATGCGCAGCGCCACCCGGCGGTGCAGGTTGATCTTCAAGCCCGCGCCGAAGTGCAGCGCAGGATCGTGATCCTGGCCCGAGGCGGCGTCGTCGCTGACGATGCCCATGCGCCCGCCGCCGCCCAGCACGAAGGGGCTGACGTAGCTGGTGGGGATCTGCAACAGCAGGTGCCCGCGCGCGGCCCAGATGGCGGCGCCCTCATCACTGCCGTTGCGCAGCTCGCCCGCGGCGCCCATGCCCTCGACCTCCACCCCGAGCCAGGAGAGGGGCAGGTACGCCAGCCGCAGGCCCACTTCCGGCGCGGGCTGCTTGAAGTTGGCGAAGTTGGTGGTCTCGGTGAAGGCGTTGCGATCGGACACGAACAAGAGACCGCCGAAGATGCCCAGCTCCCAGAGGTTGCCGCGCGGCTCCAGCCCCGTCTCGCCGGCGCTGCTGGTGCCTGCCGACAGGGACACCGGCGTGGCCTGCACGCTGCCGCCGGCCTCGAGCGACTGTGCTCGAGCGCTGGGAGCCGCCAGCGCTGCCGCAAACGCCGCGCTCAATGTAAGGTAGTGAGAGTGCAGTCGCATAACCTGACCCGGGTAAGAGGAAGCTGACGAGCCGCCCGCGTGGCTTCGGGGCGCCGCGTCCCGCGTTCGTGGACAACTTGCCAGGCGACACTCTACGCTGTCTTTTGCCGAGGTTACAAATTGGCCAACACTGCGCAAACTTCAATAAACGAGCCGGGAGCAGGCAGCGACGAGCCGTTCATTCAGTTTCGCGGCGTGCGCAAGGCCTTCGGCGAGAAGGTGGTGTACTCCGGCCTGAACCTGCAGGTCGCGCGCGGCTCTGCCTTGACCATCGTCGGCGGCTCCGGCGTGGGCAAGAGCGTGATGCTGAAGATGCTGATCGGCTTATTACGCCCCGACGCCGGCTCGGTGCGCTTCGACGGCAGGGAGGTGACGCACATGAGCGAGCGCCAGCTCAGCCTGCTGCGCCAGCGCATCGCCATGCTGTTTCAGGCGGGCGCGCTGTTCGACTCGATGACGGTGGAGGAGAATGTCGCCTACGGGCTGGAGGAGCACTTCCGCCAGACGATGAGCCTCGCCGAGCGCAGAGATCGGGTGGCCTGGGCGCTGGAGCTGGTGGGCTTGCCGGGCATTCAGGACATGGACCCGGCGGATCTGTCCGGCGGCATGCGCAAGCGGGTGGCGCTGGCCCGCTCCATCGCCGTGCAGCCCGAGGTGGTGCTGTATGACGAGCCCACCACCGGGCTGGACCCGATCAATACCGCGCGCGTGAACAACCTGATCATGGGCCTGCAGCGCCGGCTCTCCATCACCAGCATCGTGGTCACCCACGACATGAAGAGCGCGTTTACCATCAGCGATCACATCGCCATGGTGCACGGCGGCCGCATCATCTACCAGGGCACCACCCGCGAGTTCCAGGCCGCCACGGACTCGCGCATCTCCGACTTCATCGAGGGTCGGGCGCCGGCGAACGAGGACGTGGAGACGTTGCTCAAGGCCTGACGTTGCTCGAGGTTTGAGGTTGCCCGAGGTTTGAGGTTGCCCGAGGTTTGAGGTTGCCCGAGGCCTCACGTACCCGGGCCCCCGTGGGGCACGGCTGCCGCCAGCGCGGCCCAGCCTGCCCCAAACACCTACAAACGCAGCGGAAACCCCGGGACAGCGCCAGCCGGAGGCGCTACGTTTGTGCTCCGCATGGCCATCTCGCGAGAAATCAAGGTCGGAGCTTTCGTGCTCGCGGGCCTGATCGGTGCCGGCAGCATCGTCTTCCTGATCGGTGACAACCGCAGCCTGTTCGACAGCAAGGTCACCTTCAAGGCGCAGTTCGACGACGTGCAGGGGGTCAAGCCCGGCTCGACCGTGCGCATGGGCGGGGTGGACATCGGCGCCGTCTCCAAGGTGGAGTACCCGGCGGATCCCAGCCAGACGTTGATCGACGTGGAGATCAGCGTGGTCGAGCGCGAGGCGCAGCGCGTGCGCGCGGGCAGCCGCGCCAGCATCGCCGCCAAGGGCCTGCTGGGCGACAAGATGGTGACCATCACCGCCGGGCCGCCCGAGCAGCCGCCGCTCGCGCCAGGTGCGGTGATCGAGAGCGAGCCGGCGCAGGACTTCACCCAGGCGCTGGGCAAGATCGACGATCTGGCGGGCAGCGCGCAGAGCGTGCTGTCCAACCTGGAGACGGCCACGGGCACCCTGGCGGACGAGCAGCTGAGCAAGGACGTGCGGCGCGGCGTGGCCGCGCTCAGCAACATCCTGGTCTCGCTGGACTCGGGCCCGGGCTACGCCTCGAAGCTGATGCATGACGAGGCGGAGGCCGAGCGCCTGTCGCGGGTGATCGCCAACCTGGAGCGGGTCAGCGCGCGGCTGGATCAGGTGCTGAGCGGGGTGGACGCGGTGATCGATCGGGTGCAGACGGGGCCCGGGCTCGCGCACGAGGTGGTGTATGGCGAGTCGGGCAGCCGCGCTCTGGCGCAGTTTGGCGGCGCCGCGGAGGAGCTGGACAAAACGCTCGAGGGCATCCGCAACGGCAACGGCCTGGCCCACGGCGTGCTGTTTGGCGCCAAGGATGGCGACAGCGTGCTCGGCGATCAGGTGGCCAGTGACTTGACGGGCATGAGCGGAGATCTGCGCGCGATCCTGGCGGACATGCGCCAGGGCAAGGGCACCCTGGGCGCGCTGCTCGTCGATCCGTCGGTGTACGAAGACTTGAAGATGCTGCTCGGCAACGTGCAGCGCAATCAGGCGCTGCGCGCGCTGGTGCGCTACTCGATCCGGCGCGACGACGCGACCGGGGTGGAGGTGGTCGACCCCGCGCCGGAGCAGAGAAACGCCGCGGCCAAGGCCACGGTCAAGGGCGGCGAGCGCAAGCCGGCCCAGGCCGCGCAGCGCTGAAGCGCAGCTCTCAGTCCGTGGCTCCGCGCGCCGGCGGCCGGGTCGTGGCAGCGCGCGCGGGGATGGCGCCTGGCCCGACCTGCAGCGCGCACTCGCGCACTCCGCGGCCTTGCACGGCGCGCACCTGCAAGGTGACCCCGCTCAGCTCCACCCGATCCCCCACGTCGGCGGGGCGCTCCAGCAACATCAGCACCAGGCCGCTGATCGTGTCGACCTCGGGGTGCTCGAGCTCGATGCCGAGTTGCTCGCCCACCTGGCTCAGACGCGCGATGCCGAGCGTGCGCAGCTCCCCCTCGGCCTCGAACACCGGCTGAGCGGGGGCAGGGCCGTCGTGGATCTCGCCGATGACCTCCTCGAACAGATCCTCGATCGTCACGATGCCGGAGGTGCCGCCGTGCTCGTCCATCACCACGGCGAGCTGCGTTTTTTCCCCTCGCATCCGCGCCAGCACCACGTCCAGCTTGGCAGTGGCAGGCAAGAAGGGCACCGGGCGCACCACTTCGTGCGACAGCGGCCGAGCGAGCACGAGCAGCTCCAGCAGATCGCGGATCAGCACCATGCCGATGATGCGATCGAGGGTGCCCTCGTACACGGGGTAGCGGGCGTGCCGGGCGCTGCGCAGCGCCGCGCGCAGCTCGTCCCCGGCGGCGCCCAGCGGCAGGCCCAGCACGCGCACTCGCGGGGTCATCACTTCGCCCGCAGTGAGCTCGCCAAACTCGAACAGCTCCGTGATGACCTGCCCTGCGTCACGCTCCAGCTCGCCCTTGGCCACGCTCTCCTCCACGGCAAAGCGCAGCGCATCGGAGCTGGGCGGGCGCACGGCAGGGTCACGGCGAATGCCGAGCAGGCGCAGCACGCCGGCGCCGACTGCGTTGAGGCCCGCCACCAGCGGCCACAGCGCGACCTCGATCCACCTCATCGGGGTGCTGGTCCAGAGCGCCGAGGCCTCTGCGTGCTGGAGCGCCAGCGTCTTGGGCACCATCTCCCCGAGCACGATGTGCAGGTACGTGAGCGCGCTGATGGCGAGGATGCCTGCCGCGGTGTGCACCGAGATCCAGGAGCTGATGCCCAGCTGCGCCAGCGGGGCCGCGAGCACGCCCGCCAGCTGGTGCTCGCCATACATGCCCAGCCCCAGGCTGGCGAAGGTGATGCCCAGCTGCGCAGTGGCAATGTAGCTGTCCTGCTTCCTGGGCTCGCGCCGGATGGCCAGCACTTGCTGCGCCAGGCGGCTGCCCGCGGCGACGCGCTGCTCGAGAGCGGCGCGCGGGGCAGCGATGAGGGCGAACTCGGCCGCGACGAACAGCCCGTTGAGCAGCACCAGCACCAGGATGACGAACGCGAGGCCCATCAGCTCGGCTCCGTGCTCGCGCTCTGCGCGTGCGCCGCGTGTCCGGGCTGCGGCGTGGGCTCGGCGACGACCCACAGCACGGAGGTGGCGGTCATGGCGGTCACCGTCACCCGCACCCCGTCCAGGATCAGCTGATCTCCCTCCACCGGCAGCCGCCCGAGCACGGCAGTGACGTGTCCGCCCAGGGTGGTGGCAGGCCCCTGCCAGCGGGCGCCCATCCGCTTGGCTGCTTCATCCAGCCTCATCGAGCCGGGCAGGCGCAGCCGGCCGCCGGCCAGCACCTCGGCGCCTGATTCGGCCTCGCTGAGCTCGCTGCGGATCTCGCCGAAGAGCTCCCACAGCACGTCCTCGGCGCTGATGATGCCCTGGACGCCGCCGTGCTCGTCCACCACGATGGCCTTGGAGCTGCGCGCCTTCTGCAGGAAGCGCAGCAGCCGATGCGAGCGCAGCGCCTCCGGCACGAAGGGGATGGGCCGCAGCAGCTGCTCGATGGCGGGCAAGGTGCCGTGGCCCGCGAAGTGAGCCACCAGCGCCTTGGCGCTGATCGCCCCCACGATGTGGTCCAGCGAGCCACGGTACACCGGCAGCAAGCTGTACGGGCTCTGCAGGACGGCCTGCAGCAGCTCCTCGGGCGGGGTCGAGAGCTCGATGGCGCGCAGGTCACCGCGCGGGGTCATCATCTGCCGCACCGTGCGCCCCGAGAGCTCCAGCCCGCGCTGCAGCAGACGGTGGGCGGCGGGACTCAAGGTGCCGCCCCGCCGTGACTCGGCGAACAGCGCCGCGAGCTCCTCGGCAGAGTGCACGTGCTGGTGCCCGCCCGGCCTGACCCCGAACGGGCGCAGCAGCAGGAAGCCGCTGCCGTTCAGCAGCCAGATGAAGCCGCGGTACACCGACACGGACCAGCGCAGCGGGGGGAAAGTGCCCAGCGCCACCCGCTCCGGGTACTGCAGCGCCAGCGATTTGGGCACCAGCTCCCCCAGCACCACCTGCAGCACGGTCAAGGTCAGCAGGACCGCAACGAAGGCCGCGGTCTCTGCGGACGCCGGCGTGAGGCCCGCGCTCGCCTGCAGCCAGGGCGAGAGCTGGGTCGCCAGCGAGGCCTGGCCGTAAGCGCCCGCGAGCAAGCTGGTGAGCGTGATGCCGATCTGACAGGCGGCGATGTGGCGATCGAGCCCAGCGCTATCCTCCAGGATGGACAGCAGGCTCTCCGCGCGCGCGTTGCCCTGGCGCGCCAGTAACGCGATCTGACTCCTGGGGACGGCGACGGCGGCGAACTCCGCGGCGACGTACAGGGCATTGATGGCGATCAGCGCGCCGAGCACCAGACAGGCAACGAGCGTCATGACGCGGAGCGAACCGGTTGCGAGCGAGCAACCGGCGTCTCCAGAATGCCCGGGCCGGGAGCGGCCAGCGCGCGACTCTTACTATGTGCGGGCGCTGGCGATCAACTCGGCAGCGACGTCAGGGCGCGGCGGCCTTCTGCTCGAAGGCCTGGAGCAGCAGCGCGGACGCGGCGTGCCGGTAGCCGTCCAGCGCCGTCGAGAAGGTCTCAGCCCAGGCCGGCGGCTGCTGCGAGATGTAGCGCCGCACCAGCGTGCAATGCGCCGCGCGCGCCACGTGAGAGCCCGCCATGCCCGAAGCATCGCGCAGCTCTTCGCTGCACGCGCGCAACGCCTCCAGCAGCGGATCGGGAATGCGAGCCGTGCGTTCGGCGCGCCAATCACCTGGCACGCAGTCACTCATCACGTCGGCGGCAGGCAGCTCCTGCAGCTCGCCGATGGTGGTGCGAACGATCGCCTGCAAATCGGTCAGGCGATGGGAGCTCCACGCGCGCCTCACCAGCCAGGCCGGGTCGTGATACTGGGCCACCGGCACGGCAGCCGGCGGCACTACGGCTGGCAGTACGGCAGCGGGCAGTACCGCAACCGGCCCCTTCGCAAGCTTTGCGGCGACAGCGGAGAAGGCGGGGCTCATCACAACGGCCTCACCTTCTCGGCGCGCGGCCCGCGATCGCTCTTGGTCTCTTCAAAGGAGACCCGCTGGCCCTCCTGCAGCAGCTCGAACGTGGTGCCATCTACCGCGGTCATGTGGAAATACACGTCGTTTCCCCGGTTCGTTCGGATGAACCCGAAGCCGCGATCGGTCTTTCGTTTGATGGTGCCTTCGCTCATGGCTGTCCGCTTTCGTTGTTGGTGGCTGGCTGGGGCGAGCTGGGCTCGCAAGAGGTGGCGAGACGGCGCTCTTGCTTGGTCTCGCCTGGTCGCGCCCTGATTTCGCTGGGGCGCGGCTGGTCTCGCCGGGGCCCGCGCGTGGGTCTGCCCTGCGCGGCTCAATCACTGACGCCGCCCAACCCCTCTGCGGCCCCGGGCCTGGGCGCCGCACCCCGAATCGCGCTCGTCGCCATCGCTGAGCGCACTGAAATCTGAATGGCGTCAGCCGGGCGGTTTCGCCTACCAGCGCTCACTCTGGCCAGCAATCGACGGCACCCGTAGTGGCGGCACGGCGAAACAGGCTCGTTCACCGAACATAGCACTCCACTGCCTCATTAGCGAGGCGTTTTCCTGGCTGCGCCGGCAATTGGCAAAAACGCTGAGCCCGCGCGCTTGGTTCAGCGCACCAAGCTGCTCGGCTGCTGTTCTTGCCGGCGTTCTTGCCGCGTCTTGCAGGTCAGCCGCGTGAGCTGCGCGTGGGTTTTTGCATCGCCGGCTTCAGGGCACTGGCGCTCGTCGCGTGCCCTGCTGGGCCGATGCTGCCAGTCGCACCCAGTGGGATGCGTCGAGCGCTGCTCGAGGTCGAGCGCCGCTCGAAGTCGAGCCGATGTCTCGCGCGCGACATCTCGGTTCCCTCGGCCTTGTCCGCCGGCTCGAGTCCGCCGGGCCATGCGCACCAGCCCGAAGCCAGGGTAGGCAAGACACCGCGCCTGGCGCCCTCGGCTAGCCGAGGCGGAAGCCACCGCTAGGCCGATGGTCCGGCGATGCTGGAGGTCCTCCGTCGAGCACGAGCCACCGTGGATGACCTGCCGTGTACCGCTGCGGTCGCCTATACTGAGGGCGATGCACTTGTACGAGCGTGCCGCCCGCATTGCGGTCGTGGCCGGGTTCGCCGTTCTGGCGCAATTTTTCGCGACTCGATTTGGCACGGGCGGGCTCTGGCAGGGGCTGGGCGCAGCGCACGCAGTGGCCGCGGCCACGCCGAAGGGCGACTACGACCTGACGCAACTGGTCGCCGTCAACGAGACGCTGAAGAAGATCCGCAGCAAATACGTCGACCCCTCGCGGGTCGATCACCGCCAGATGTTCCTGAGCGCGCTCAACCAGGTGCAGCGCGAGGTGGCGCCCGTCATCGTGCTGCACGAGGAGAAGTCGCCGCGGGTGAAGGTGCGGGTCGACACCGAGGAGAAAGAGTTCCGGGTCGACAACGTCGACGGCCCCTGGGACGTGTCGGCGCGGCTGCGCGAGGTGTTTGCCTTCCTGCAGGAGAACCTGAAGGACACGGACGTCGATCTGCGCAGCGTCGAATACGCGGCCTGCAACGGCATGCTGCACACGCTCGATCCGCACAGCGTGTTCTTGAGCCCGGACGCCTACGCGGAGATGAACCTGTCCACCTCAGGCCACTTCGGCGGCCTGGGCATCGTCATCTCCGTGCGCGACCAGATGCTGACCATCATCCGCCCCATGCCGGACACCCCGGCGGGCCGCAGCGGTCTCAAGCGCATGGACCGCATCACCAAGATCAACAACGAGTCGACGCTCAACATGCCGCTCGATGACGCGGTGAAGCGGCTGCGCGGCAAGCCGGGCTCCAAGGTCACCATCTGGGTGCACCGCGAGGGCAAGGACGGCTGGAAGGGCTCGCGCGCCTTCGAGCTGGAGCGGGAAGAGATCGCCATCCACTCGGTGGATCACCGGCAGCTCGCCCCCGGCATCGGCTACATCCAGATCAAGCAGTTCCAGTCCACCACCAGTGACGAGCTGGATCAGGCGCTGGCCGATCTGCGCAAGGACGGCCCCGCCAAGGGCCTGGTGCTGGATCTGCGCGGTAACCCGGGCGGCTTGCTCGATCATGCGGCCCAGGTGGCTGACCACTTCCTGCAGCGCGGCGCCATCGTCACCACCGTGGGCGGCAGCGAGGGCCGTGAAGAGAAGCGCGCCAAGCGCATGGGCACCGAGCCCAACTATCCGCTCGTGATCCTGGTCAACGGCGCCTCGGCCAGCGCCAGCGAGATCGTGGCGGGCGCGCTCAAGAACCACGATCGCGCGGTGCTGGTGGGGCAGACCACCTTCGGCAAGGGCAGCGTGCAGCTGGTGTTCTCGCGCATCGCCGGCGGTGCGGCGCTCAAGCTCACCATCGCGCAGTACCTCACCCCCGGCGGCATCTCGATCCAGGGCGTGGGCGTCACGCCCGACGTGGAGCTCGACCCGATGACGGTCGACTCGCTGGAGATGGATCTGTTCCGCGCCGAAAATCACCTGAGCGAGCGCGATCTGTCGAAGAGCCTGTCCAACGGCGCCGCGCGCCGCGACGAGCGGCCCTGGGTCACCCTGCGCTTCAACCTGCCCGAGAGCGAGCGCGCCGAGCTGCGCGAGCTGGGCACCGAGGTGGACGACTTCCGGCTGGACTTCCCGGTGCGCTTCGCGCGCGACCTGGTGGCTCAGCTGCCGCGCGCGCGGCGGCAGGAGCAGCTGGCCAGCGCGGCTGCCTTCATCGAGAAGACGCAGCAGGCCGAGGTCGAGAAGATCAGTGCGGATCTACGTCAGCTGGGCGTGGACTGGGCGGCCCCGCCCGAGAACGCCAAGGGCCCCAACCCCGACGACTACACGGTCAAGGTCGAGACGGATCGCCCCGACCACCGGGTGGAGGCGGGTCAGCCCATGAGCATCAAGGTGGAGGTCACCAACCGCGGCCGCGCCCCCATCCACCGGCTGCGAGCGATCACCAAGAGCGACAATCCCAACTTCGACGAGCGCGAGCTGATCTTCGGCCGCATCGATCCGGGCCAGACGCGCACGGCGCGGGCGCCCTTTGGCCTGTGCCTGGTGCCGGAGCGCAAGGCCTCGCCCGAGCGCGCACCCGAGCAGAAAGAGGCGCCGTCCCAGCGCGAGTGCAAGCTGCCGCTGGACACCGTCACTCGCCAGGATGTGGTGAAGGTGCGCTTCAGCGCCGAGGGCGGCGAGCCGCCAGCGGACGCCGAGATCCGGCCCACGGTGAACGAGCTGGAGCAGCCGATGTTCGCCTATAGCTACCAGGTGCTGGATAACCGCCCCGGCAACGCCGATGGGCAGATCAGCCGTGGCGAGGGCGTGTCGATCTATCTCGACCTCAAGAACACCGGCAAGGGGGCCTCCTACGAGACGCAGGCGCTGCTGCGCAACCTGACCGGCGACGGTCTGCTGCTGCGCAACGGCCGCTTTGACGTCTCCAACATGAAGCCGGGCGAGCGCAAGGAGGTGGTGTTCACCTTCGACGTGCTGGACGTGCTGAAGGAGAACCAGGCCAAGGTGGAGATCAGCGTGGTCGATCAAGATCTGCGCGTGGTCTCCAGCGAGAAGCTCACCATCCCGCTGGCGGGCGCCGATCTGATCGTGGAGGAGCGCAAGGATCGCGTGCTGGTCGAGAAGGACACCGTTGCTCGCGGCCAGCCGCTGGACAGCGCTGGGGTGTTCGGCACCTTGCGCAGTGGCTCGCGCCTGGAGCGCACCGGCGTGTACAAGTCGTTCAGCAGGGTGCAGCTCGCGGACGGCCGGGTTGCCTACGTGGACAGCGACGATCTGGCCGTAACCAAGGACCCGGTAGCGGTGGCGTTCGAGCCGGTGTTGACCCGCTCGCCGCCGCTGCTCGAGGTGAGCTCGTCCACCCTGGCCACGCGCTCGGCGCAGGTGCGGGTGGCGGGCACGGTGACCGACGCGGACCAGGTGCGCGACGCCTACGTGTTCGTGGGCTCGCGCAAGGTGTTCTACACGTCGAACCGCAAGGGCAGCGACCTGCACAAGCTGCAGTTTGCCTTTGACGCTGCGCTGCATCCGGGGGTGAACATCATCACGGTGGTCGCGCGCGAGAGCGAAGACACGGCCACGGCGCAGACGCTCGTGGTGCGCCGCGATGGGCCCAACGGTGAGGCGCTGACCACGCCCAAGCGCGACGCCTTCGCTGCCGACTGGGAGTTCGAGGAAGACGCGCCTTGATCCCCGTCTTGAGCTCGGCTCAGGCCCGCGCCTTCGACCGCTTCCTCGCGGACAGCTGCGCGGTGCCCAGCCTGCTCCTGATGGAGAACGCGGGGCGCGGCGCCGCGCACGTGGTGCACGAGCGGCTCGCTCGCCAGGGCCGCTCGCCGCGCGGGCTGGCGCGGGTGCTGTGCCTGTGCGGGGTGGGCAATAACGGGGGTGACGGCTTCGTGGTGGCCCGCCACCTGCTCGGGCTGGGCCATCCGGTGACGGTGGCGCTGCTCGGGCGCGCCGCGCAGGTGAGCGGTGATGCACTGGTGAATCTGCGGGCCTGGCGCGGCCTCGGTGGTGAGCTGAGCGAGCTGGACGGCGAGGGCCCGCTGCGCGCGCGGCTCGACCAGCTGGCGGCGGACTCGGACGCGATCGTCGATGCGCTGCTCGGCACCGGGCTCAGCCGCGAGGTCGCCGGCCGCTTTCGCGACGCGGTGGAGAGCATCAACGCCGCGGCGCGGCCCGTGTTTGCGCTGGACGTGCCCTCCGGCATGGACGCGGACACTGGGGTGGCGCTGGGCGTGTGCGTGCGAGCGCAGGTCACCATCACCTTCGGCCACCCCAAGACCGGCCTGCTCAGCAGCAGCGGCGCCGATCTGGCGGGCGAGCTGGTGCTGCAAGATCTCGGGGTGCCGCGCGAGCGCGGTCCTGCGCTGGAGCCGCGCGCGCGCTGGCTGGAGCTGGGCGACGTGCGCGGCTGGCTGAAGCCGCGTCTGCCGTCGGCGCACAAGGGGCGCGCGGGCAGGGTGCTGGTCATCGCCGGCTCTGCCGGCAAGACGGGGGCAGCGCTGCTCTGCGCGCAGGCAGCGCTGCGCGCCGGCGCCGGGCTGGTCACCATCTGCACCAGCGCCGAGGCGGCGCGCAGCCTCGACCAGCGGGTGGTGGAGGTGATGACGGAGGCGCTCGACGGAGAGAAGCCGCTGGCCACCCTGGAGCGCGCCCTGGAGGGCATGATGGCCGTGGTGATCGGCCCCGGGCTGGGTGTGTCCACCGCGACGCGCGCGCTGGTCGATCACGTGGTGTTCAAGTGGCGCGGGCCCAAGCTGCTCGACGCCGATGCCATCAACCTGTTCGCGGGGCGCGCGCAGGAGCTGCGGCTGGCCGCCGGGCAATGCCTGCTCACGCCGCACCCGGCGGAGCTGGCACGGCTGCTCGGCAGCTCTGCCAGCGAGGTCGAGAGCGATCGCTTCGGCTCGCTGGAGCGCGCACTGGCGCTGACCGGGCAAGCCGTGTTGCTCAAGGGGCCGCACACGCTCGTGGCCGAGCCGGGCAGCGCGCCGTGGGTCGTCTCCGAGGGGCACCCCGCGCTCGCCACCGGCGGCGCCGGGGACGTGCTCTCCGGCATCTGCGGCGCCCTGCTGGCGGGGCTCAGCGCAGCCCAGCCCACGTCTCCCGCGCCGCGCCTGCGCGCCGCGCTGCTCGGCGCGGTGGTGCACGGCCACGCCGCGCGCCGCTGGGTGGAGGCGCAGGGCACGGACCGCGGCTTGCTGGCGCGCGAGATCACCGAGCACGTGCCGGCCGCGCTCGGCGCGTTGCTCGCGGGCTGAGCGGGCTGCCCGCGCCGCTGAGCGCACCGCAGCGGCGCCGAGCGCGCCGTCACGGCGCGGCGGCGGCGTTTCGCGCGCGAGCGGCGATTTCACACCCCTGCGGCGCCCGCGCCGCGGGCGCGCCACCTGCGTGCTGCACCTTGCCCTGCAACACAACGAAAGAAGGCAGTGATGCAGCTCCTGTCAGACATCGAGCGTCCTCTCGAAGAAATCGCCAGCCCCGAGCCGAACGCGCAGCTCGTGGCCGAGGTCCGTACCCTGCCGAGCGCGCAGTGCGTCTACGCGAGCGGTGACTACCGCGTGTTCGTGGCGCGCCGGCAGCAAATACCCGCCGTCTTGCGCGAGATCGGCAGGCTGCGCGAGGTGAGCTTTCGCGCCGCCGGCGAAGGGACGGGCAGGGCACGCGACCTCGATGGCTTCGATGACTTCTATCACCAGCTGTTCGTGTGGCACGGCCCGAGCGTGCAGGTGCTCGGGGCGTATCGGCTGTGTATGACCGACGTCGTCACGCGCGAACTCGGCCCGAGCGGGCTGTATACGAGGACCTTGTTTTACTACGACGACGGCTTCCTCGACGGCCTGGGTCCGGCGCTCGAGCTGGGCCGCTCCTTCGTGCGGCCGGAATATCAGCGCGCCGGGCGGGTGCTCGCGCTGCTCTGGAAGGGCATCGGCCAGCTGCTTGCGGCCAGGCCGCGCTATCGCACGTTGTTCGGTCCCGTGAGCATCTCGCGCGCATATTCCGATGAGGCCCGGCGCGTGATCGCTGCGCGCCTGAGCAGCGGGCCCTACCGCCATCGCCTGTTCGGCAAGGTGCAGGGGATGCGACCGCTCTCTGCTCCCGCGGCGGCCTGCGCCGAGATGGATGAGGCGCCGGGGGCGCTCTCCCGGCGCGTGTCCGAGCTGGAGCCCGATGGCAAGGGGTTGCCCGTGCTGGTGCGCGAGTACCTGAAGCTGGGCGGGCAATTTCTGGCCTTCAGCATCGACCCCGAGTTCCAGAACGCGATGGATGGCCTGGTCGCCGTCGAGCTGGACCGCACCAGGCCGAAGCTGCTGGCCCTGTACCTGGGGCAGGAGAACCATAAGCATTTCTGCCGATTCAAACGCGGGCCGGCGCCGCTCTCGGGCCCGCAGCTGGCGCTCTGAGCGGCGTGACCTCGCTGCGCGCCAGCCTGCCCGAGTTGGCCGAGCTGGAGGCGCTGCTGCCGGAGTTGCCCGGGGCGCGCACCCGCACGCTCGCGCTGGCGCGCCACGCGGGGCAGGCCTTGCCCATTCACGCCATCGCGCTCGGCCCCGCCGACGTGACCTCCCCCGCGCTGCTGTTCGTGGCTGGGGTGCACGGGCTCGAGCGCGTGGGCACCCAGGTGCTGCTGTCGTATCTGCGCAGCCTGCGTGCGGCGCTCGGTTGGGACGAGCTGCTCGATCAGCTGCTGCGGCGGATGCGCCTGCTGTTCGTGCCGCTGGTCAACCCGGCGGGCATGGCGCTGGGCCTGCGCTCCAACCCGCGCGGAGTGGACCTGATGCGCAACTCACCGGTGCGCGCGGACGAGCGCAGCCGCTGGTACGAGCTACACCGTGGCCAGCGGCTCAGCCCCTATCTACCCTGGTACCAGGGCACTCCGGAGAGCGGCATGGAGGTCGAGTCGCGGGCGCTCGCGGAGCTGGTGCAGACCGAGCTGTTCGCCAGCCGCTGCGCGATCGTGGTCGACGTGCACTCCGGCTTTCTTGCGGGCGATCGCATCTGGTTTCCTTACGCGCGCTCGCGAGCGCCGCTGGCGCACACGCCCGAGCTGTTTGCGCTGGCCGAGTTGCTCGCGCACACCCACGAAGGCCACGTGTATACCTTCGAGCCGCAGGCCATCAACTACACAACTCACGGCGACCTTTGGGACTATCTATACGATTTCGCCCGCGAGCGCGGAGCCGGCGGCCTGCTTCTGCCGCTGACCCTCGAGCTCAGCTCGTACCCCTGGTACCGCAAGAACCCGCGCCAGCTCGTGCACAGGCTGGGCCTGTTTCACCCGATGAAGCCCCATCGCCTGGCGCGCGTGCAGCGTCGGCACAAGACGCTCTTCGACTTCCTGGCGCGCGCCGTGTTTTCGCACGAGCGCTGGCTGCCGCAGAGCGCCGCGCAGCGCCATGAGCTCGAGCGGCGGGCGCGCGAGCGCTGGTTTGGTGGTGTGGGGCAGGGCGCTCGCTAGCGCAGCAGTTGTCGGAACGAAGGTCAATCGCTGGGCTCGCAGGCGCTGGCGGCGAGCCACGCCTTCAGCTGCTCGATGACCCAGCGGGGCTGCTCCAGCGGCAAGTCGTGGCCGGCACCGGGGTGGCAGCGCAACGTGGCGCCCAGCGCGCGGGCGAGCGCGGCGGAGCAAGCGGGGGAGACCAGCCGATCGCGCGCGCCGCTGAGCACGAGGGCGGGCTGCGGGATGTGGGCGGGCGCACGAAAGGTGGCCGCGGCGTACAGCTGGGCGAGCAGTGCGCGGCGGCTGGGCGGGACGCGGCGGGCCACCGCGGCGGCCTCCTGAGCCCAGCGCGCGACGTCCTGCCCGGGGGCGCTGGTGGTGAGTGAATAGATGAGCCGCTCGCGTGCCTCTGGCTCGGTCGCCATGCTGGCGCGGAGCAGGCTCAGCGCCGCGCGCGGGCGCAGCCGCTGGTGACCACACGAGAGCCGGGAGCTGGTGTTGACTACTACCACGTGCGAGATGCCGCTCGGCCATTGCTCGGCGAGCGACAGCGCGACCATTCCGCCGAGCGAGATGCCAAGCACGCCGCGCGGGGGCCCCGCCGGGCCGGCGCGGAGCTCTGCCGCGAGGCGGCGGGCCAGGGCCGCGATGGACGAGGGGACTGGCTCGTGGCGGCGCTGGCCGTTGCCGGGCAAGTCGATGGGCACGACCTGTGCGCCGAGGCTGCGCTCGAGCAAGCGCGCGAACTCGAACCAGTGCCCGCGCTCGCGGCCGAGCCCGCGCAGGAGCAGCCAGGTGGCAGGCGCGGGCGGCGCGGGATCACTGCCGGAGAGGGAGACGGGCGCAGTGGGTGAGTTGGCAGCCAACACAAGGGCATCGTGCAGGGGCCCGTTTCGCCGTGCCAGTGGCCGCGCGAAGGTTCACGAGATCGCTACCTGGCTGCCTGCGCACGCTCACGGGCGCAGCTGAAGCTGAGCCTCATGTTGCACTCTCTACGTTTGCTTCGCGCCCGGCGCATGGCCGCGTACGCGGCCGATACTCTCTTGCCCGACCCACTCGAGCCGCCCCCGGGCTCGTTGCTCAGCCCGCGCGCCCGCGCCGAGTGGCTGCAGCGGCTCTGCCAGAGCCTGTGCCGGCGGCAGGAGCTGGAAGTCTCGGTCGGCGGCCGTTTTCCGCGCGAGGTCGCGATCTACGTCAGCAATCACCTGGGCTACGTGGATCCACTCGTGATCTGCAGCCTGACCCCGTGCGCGCCCATCGCCAAGCTGGAGGTCGCGAGCTGGCCGCTCCTGGGTGTGCTGACCCGGCAGCTGAACGTGATCTTCGTGCGCCGGGGCGATGCGCCCGCGGGGGCTCGCGCGTTGCGCGCGGTGATGCGGCGGCTGGAAGCGGGGGTGAGCGTGCTCAATTTTCCGGAGGGCACCACCACCCGCGGTGAGTTGCTGCCGTTCCAACGCGGCGTGTTCGGCATCGCCGCGCGGCTCGGGGTGCCGGTGGTGCCGCTCGCCATTTCCTTTCGGGCGCCCGAGTTGTGCTGGGTCGACGACGATTCTCTCGTCTCGCACTATACCCGCAGCGTGCTCGGCACCGTTCACCGGGTGCACCTGGACGTGGGGCCAGCGCTGTATGCCAGCCCTCGCGAGACGCCCATGGAGTTCGCCGAGCGCGTGCGCTCCTGGATTGCGGCGGCGCGCTCGCGCTGCTTGCGAGCGCGGCGCTGGACGGATACCGCCGCTGATGTTCTCGAGGGACCGTGGCGCGCTCACTTGCGCCCTCGAGCGCAGCCCGCGGCGTGGCTCGCGGAGCCGCTGTAGAGCGAGCGCGGGGCGCGGCCAACTCGGGTAGGTCGAGACCCGCGTACACCTGCACCCACCGTGAGCAGGAGCGCCTGTTTCTCACCGGCAACAGGGTAGCGCAGGTGGGTCAGCGTCACCACATGGGTGTCGCGAGCGCAGCTGCAGGCTCGAGGCGTGATCGGCGCGTTTGTACAGCTGGCGTTTCGCTCGGGTGCGCCGGCGGCGTTACACGCAGAGGACATGGCTCGCGTGCTGCTCGGTTGAGACGCGTTAGATGTCTCTGCGCCCGACGCTGGCGCGCTGCTTAGAGGTTGCTCGCCCCCGCTGCGCGCGCTACCGATTCCGTGGTGCAACACGGGATGGGCAGTCCGGGCAGCCTGCGCTGGGACTCGCTCGCACAGGAGCTGGCGAGCATCGAGCAGTCGTCGCGGATGGAGTTCTATCTGCGGGTGGGGGAGCTGGTGGCCCACCGCCTGTATGGCGGCAAGCTGGGCGCCTGGCGCGCGCGCCGCGGGGGAGATGCGTCGTTTCGCAAGCTCGCCGCTCACCCGGGGCACAATCTGAGCGCTACCACCATGTTTCGCGCGGTCAGCGCGTATGAGCTGAGCACGCGCATCCCGTTCGTTCCGAGGTCGGAACACCTGCGCATCAGCCATGTGGAGGCCGTGCTGGGCTTGCCCGAGAGCGCGCAGGCGTCGCTGCTGCTGGCGGCCGAGCGCCAGCGCTGGTCGGTTGCGCAGCTCGAGCTGGAAGCAGAGGCGTGGCGCGGCGTGCGGCAGAAGAGCGGCCGCCCGCGCAAGCCGCTGATCGTGAAGGCGCTGGATCGAGTGGCAGCGCTGGAGGGCGCCCAGTTCGACGACGTGGCGTCGCTCAGTCGTCTGGATGAGGCGCTGGTGTTGCGCTACGAGCGCAGCTGCGCGCAGGTCGTGGCGTCCTTGACCACGTTGCTCGAGCGCCTGCGCGAGCGTGGTGCGCGCCAGCCCGCTGAATAGCCGCTGGCGGGCGCGCTTCGGCGCTGGTGGACTGCGCTGCGTGTAGCTGCGCGGTGCCTGTCAGCACGCGGTCGCTGCAGTTTCATCGCCGAAAGTCTGATCGCCGGCCCCGCCCCGCCCGCGTTTGCCGAGCCAGGGGTGCTCAGCTAGCACCTGGGCAGGAGGGCTGCATGCACGTGAGAGTGATGGAGCGCATTTGCGCGTTGGGAGTATTGATGGCCGTGGGCTGCGGCGGCATCGCTGAAGAGTCAGGTACTGGCGATGACCCCGAAACCAAGGGTCAGCGCCTGGAGGCCGAGCCGGACGACCCCTGCCAGCGTACCTTTGCCATCGAGCTGCCACCGGGCTTCGCAGCTGATGAGGTGGCGATCGGCGCCACCGAGTCGCTGTTCTTGAACGATCGCGTCCGGCTCACCGCCGTTGCCGGCCAGCCACTGGCTCCTGCTGCCAACCTGGGCAGCGGTGAGCTGGACGTGGGCGTGGACGCCAGCACGGGCGAGCTGTTTGCGGAGGGCGCCGTGCGCCTGCACGATCGCGCCAGCGTCCAGGGCGCGATCACCACGGAGGGGGTGCTGACCCGCGGCAACGGCACCACCGTCAGCGGTACCATCACCGAGCGCGCCAGCTTGACCACGGACCTGGCGGCCTGGCAGGTGTGCTTTCCCAGCGCCAACTCGGGTAACGTGCAGCTGGAGCCGGACCAGATCCGGGTGCTGGCGCCGGGTGACTACGGCGCGCTGAGCGTGAAGTCGCGGGCGCGGCTGGCGCTGCGCAGCGGGCACTACACCTTCAGCTCGATCATGATCGAGCCGCAGGCGCGGCTGGTGCTGGACACCAGCAGCGGCCCCATCGAGCTGTATTCGCGCGAGGGCTTCACCTTCCGCGGAGTGCTGGAGCAGGCCGCGGGCGATGCCGCGGACCTGCTGGTGGGCGTCCTGGGGGCGAACGCCATCGACGTCGAGGCCCCGTTCACCGGCACCATCGTGGCTCCGAGCGCCGAGCTGCGCCTGGCCTCCCTGAACGCGCCCAGCGCGCATCGCGGCGCCTTCTTCGCGCGCCGCGTGCTGGCGCGACCGGGTAGCACCATCGAGCACCTGCCGTTTGGCGGCTTCCCCGAGGTGGTGGGCCCGGATCAGGATGGTGACGGCAGCTCCGATCCGCTCGACAACTGCCCGGCGGTGGCCAATCCGAACCAGCTCGACGGCGATGGCGATGAGCGCGGCGACGTCTGCGATCTCTGCCCCGAGGGAGCCCAGGGCAGCGCACGGCTGGGCCCGGCGGGGGGCCTCATCTGCGCCGACGAGGAGCGAGTGGCGCTGCGC
Organism: Polyangiaceae bacterium; assembly: GCA_025937895.1. Taxonomy (GTDB): domain Bacteria; phylum Myxococcota_A; class Polyangia; order Polyangiales; family Polyangiaceae; genus SZUA-265. The sequence continues at coordinate 21,165 of JAICQL010000084.1, forward strand.
GTGCCGCCCGGCGCGCTGGTGAGCGAGGTGCTGATCGGCATCGAGCCGAGCCCCGTGAATCCGCCGCTGAGCGGGCTCCTGCCGGGTCGCGTGTACGAGTTCAGCCCCGCCGGGCTGGAGTTTGCGCTGCCGGCGCTGCTGACCATCGAATATGCCGACAGTGACGTGCCGGCGGGGGTGGACGAGAGCTCGCTGATCGTCCTGTCCTCCATCCACGGCACGGCGCTGAGCAACGACGACCCCTGGGAGGAGCGGCCGAGCAGCGTCGATACTGCAGAGAACCGGGTGCAGGGCACGATCGAGCACTTCAGCCATGATGGCATCGGCCTGCCGGCGACCCGGGTGGAGATGAGTGACGTCACCGTCAGCCTACAGGTGGGCGACACGCACCCGCTGACCGCCACCCCCATCGACGTGCAGGGCGGCGTCCTGAATCACATCGTGGAATGGAGCACGAGCAACGCTGCGACTGCCACGGTCGTGCCCAGTGCCATCGTGGGGGCACAGATAGGTACGGTGAGCGCCACGGGCCTGGGCTCGGCGTTCATCACCGCCCGGGTCCGCAACAGCGCGGCTACCGTCAGCGGCACCACGGTGGTGAACGTCACCGCACGCCCGCGGAGGGTGGTGTTCAACGGCGGCATCTTCGTGCTCGACGATGACTTCTCGCCCATCGGCGAGAGCGACGACTGCGGCCAGTTCACGTACCAGGACTTCTGCGAGGTCACCGCCAGCGCGCCCACCGCCACGATCACCCTGGGTGGACCGCCCACGTGTGTGGACGACGAGGTGATGACCGACGCCACGGTGGTCTGCACCCTGGACCCGACCACCGAGCGGGTGACGGTGACGGTCAACTCGCGGCTGCTCGAGTCCAACGCCTGCCCCAACGGTGACCTCGACGGCCAGAACAGCCTCACGGTGGTGCTCGACTCCGGCCAGGCTGACTCGCGCAGCTTCCGGGTCAACAACAGCGACGAGGGCGGTGACTTTGCCGACTGGAGCCTGGCCATGAGCAACAACGACACCAGCGGCCCCGCGACACGCAGCTTCGGTGGCGGCAGCGTGAGCTGCCCGTAGCAAGCTACTGCTGAACCCCGCTCCGACCTGGAGCGCCCGATGCGCCCGCCCCTGCTCAGGAGCGGGCGCGTCGCTTTTCGCCTGGCAGAGTTTGTTTCGTGACTCGCACTGCGCGAATCCTCGCGCCAGAGCGCAACGCGGCATCCTTCCGACGCCGTGGGCCGCGGAGCCGCCGGTGACGGACTGCGGAGCTTGGCGATGTTCGTTTGCAACCCAGCAGTCGACGGCGCGCCTTCGTGCCTCGCTCGTGTTGCGGTCGGCGTGGGATTGGCCCTACCATCGTGCCCCTACTTGCTTCACTCGAGGGAGACCCGCTCATGTCTGATCTGCCCGTCAGCCGCCGTCACCTGCTCGCGCTCGGAGGTGTCGCCTCCAGCGGCCTGATCTCATCGCTGCTTTCGGGTGCCGAAGCGCACGCCGCCGACGCGCCGAAGGTGCCGCGCCGCACCCTGGGCAAGACGGGGCAGAAGGTGCCCATCCTGCTCCTGGGGGGTGGCTCGGGCTTTGATGACAAGTTCGACCCCAGGATCCCGCAGGCCTTGCGCCACGGGGTGGACTACATCGATGCCGCGCGCAAATACGCGGGTGGCACGTGTGAGGCCAACGCCCGCAAGACGCTGACCCGCATCAATCAGCTGGACAAGGTGTGGATCACCAGCAAGTCCGGCCACTACGACGCCGCCGGCTTCGCTGCGGACGTGGACGAGAGCCTGAAGCAGCTCGGCCGCAAGCACATCGACCTCTACTACTTGCACGGCATCGAGGACCTGGCGGTGCTCGACAACAAAGAGCTGTTCCAGACCGTGGAGAAGCTGAAGGCCGCGGGCAAGATCAAGTACTTCGGCTTCTCCTGCCACGACGGCACGGTGGCGGAGCTGTTGACCAAGGCGGCGGGCATCTCGCTGATCGACTCGATCATGTTCCGCTACAACTTCCGCCAGTACGGCGACAAGGCGCTGAACGACGCCATCGATGCGGCGGCCAAGGCCAACATCGGCCTGATCGCGATGAAGACGCAGGGCTCCGAGGCGGGCATCGAGGACGCCTGGAAGAAGTTCGAGAAGACGGGCAAGTGGACCAAGCACCAGGCGGTGCTCAAGGCGGTCTGGGCGGACACGCGCATCACCGCCGCGGTCAGCCACATGGATAGCCTGGAGAAGCTGCAGCAGAACATCGCGGCGGCCGTCGACAATCAGAAGCTCGGCGCCGCGGACTGGCAGTCGATCGAGCGCTACGCTCGCGCCACCCGCTCGCTGGCCTGCGACGGCTGCGGCCAGCGCTGCGCCTCTGCGCTGGGGCGCCCCGTCAACGTGGCCACCACCCTGCGCTGCGTGATGTATCACGACGTGTACAAGGACGCCGACAAGGCGCAGCGCGTGTTCGCGGAGCTGCCCGCCGAGCAGCGCAATCTGAGCGGGCTCGATTTTGACGCCGCGAGCCGCGCCTGCCCGCACGGGGTGAACATCGCCCAGCACATGGAGCGCGCGCGCGCCATCCTGGCCTGAGGCGAACATGGCGCACCAGAACCCCGGCGATGACGAGCAGCGGCAGCTGCTCTCGCAGGCGGAGATCATCGCCGTGGTCGGCGCGTCGTCGGACCCCGACCGGCCCAGCAACGGCATCTTTGCCAAGCTCCTCGGCGTCGGCTACCGGGTGATCCCGGTCAACCCGAACGAGACCGAGGTGCTGGGCCAGCCCGCGGTGGCGTCACTGGCGCAGGCGGCCGAGGCGGTGGCCCCACGCCGCATCGACATCGTCGACGTGTTCCGCCGCCCCGAGCACACGCCGGCCATCGCCGATGAGGCGGTGGCCATCGGCGCGGGAGCGCTGTGGCTGCAGTCCGGCATCTGGCACGAGGACGCAGCCACCCGCGCCCGGGCGGGCGGGCTGCAGGTGGTGATGGACGAGTGCATCGGGGTGGCCCACTCGCGCCTGCGGGTGCCGCGCCGCTGAGCCAGCGCTCGCGCCGCCAGGGTCGGTGGGGTCGCTGGCAATAGCCCGAGGAGCCTGGAGCGCCGTTGAGCCGCTATTACGCATATCCCGCGGATCTTGCCCACTACGTGCAGGAGCGCTGGCCGCCGGAGCGAGCGCTGCCGGTCACGGGGGAGCAGCTGGAAGAGGTGCTGACCGCCTGCTTTCAGGCCTCGATGACCGCGGAAGAGGCCCGCGCCACTCGCTTTCGCCTGCTGCTCACCTCGCCCTCCGAGCTGCCTGAGGCCGGCGAGCCCAACGAGGGCGTGCTGCGCCTGACCTTCGAGCGCGACCGCCCGCTCAGCGCCAACGAGCTGCGCCGGCTCAGCCCCGCCACCCCTTTTGAAACGGCACTGATCTGCGGGCACGCCAGCAGCGACGCGCTGCGCATCTGGGGGCTGGCGCACTCCGGCCCCGCGTGGCTTGCGCCCAGCTGGGGCGGCCGCAGCACCGTGCCCAACTGGACCTATGACCCCATCGTGCACGTCACCGCGCCGGGGCACGTGTCCGTGCGCTGCGCGGGCAAGCTGGTGGGCAGCCTGGAGCGCGGCATCTTGATCGACGAGGGGCTGGACGTGTTCGAGTCGCGCTGGCTGCTCGAGCTGTTCGCCAGCGAGCGCGAGCAGGTGCGCGCCAGGCACGCTGCCAGTCAGGCGTCCCGCCCCGTGCCCTCAGAGGCCGATCCGATGCTGGTGGCGCGCATCGGACAGCAGATGTTGCGGCGCGCTATCCAGCTGATTCGCCGCGCGCACCACGGAGGCATGCTCTTGCTGGTCGATGGCAGCAGCATGCTCGCGGGCGGCCCGCGCGGCCTGCGCCTCAAGTATCCGTTCGAGGGCAGCGAGCCGGCGCGCCGCTACGGCACCCTGTTGTTTCGCATCCTGGCGCGGGTGGCCGACGCCAGCGAGGCGGCGCTGATCGGCTGGGAGGACTTCGTGCTCGATCAGAGCGCGGACATCGAGCGGCTGGAGCAGGCCGTGTTCGAGCTGAGCGTGCTGCTCGCGGGGCTGGCGGCCATCGACGGCGCCGTGGTGCTGGACAAGCGCCTGCGCATCCTGGGCTTCGGCGCCGAGGTGTCGGCGGAGCTGCCGGCGCCCGAGCGCGTGTGGCGCGCGCTCGACACCGAGGGCACGCACTGCGAGCCCGCCTCCGTGGAGGACGTGGGCACACGGCACCGCGCGGCCTACCGCTTCGTGCGCGACAACCCGGCGGGGCTGGCCATCGTCATCTCGCAGGATGGGGGCGTATCCTTCGTCGCACAGCGCGACGGCGAAGCGGTGTTCTGGGAGCAATCCTCGAGCCCTTGAGCGCCGCACGGAGGCGAGCCCCCAAGATCAAGGCGGTGCAGAGGTGGCGGCAGCGAGCTCGGCGCCGGCAGGCGAGGAGCGCGCTCAGCGCCGGCGTGGCCTGCCGTACACGCGCGGCGGGTATGCCCGCGGATACACGCGGGGATGGCCGTAGCGATACACCGGCGGCGCGATGCCGAAGCGGAACGACGGGTATACCCAGGGGTAATAGCCCCACGGATAGTACCCGGGGTAAGGCCCGTAGATGCCGATGTACACGCGCCGATCGTAGTCGGAGCGGCGGAAGTTGGTGGCCTGCGGGTGGCTGCCGCCTGAATCCTGCACGGCCCAGGTGAAGTGATAGGCCAGGATATCGTCGGGCCAGACGCGCGACGGCAGGCGGAAATAGGCCTGATACTGCCGTGAAGCGCCGGGCGGCACCTCGGGCTCACCGTCCAGGGTGGCGAGCGGCGCGGTGTACACGTCGCCATTCTCCAGCAGCACGTCATCCAGGCGCAGCTGCTCGGGATCCAGCCGCAGCGGCTCGCTCGAGGTGTTGTGCAGCTCCATGCCCACGTGGATGAGGGTTTGCAGCGAGCCGTCCAGCTCCTCCCGCTCGGCGCCCTCTGACCAGAGCTCGATCTTGCCGCGCCGCGCGTCTTTTGCGCCGACGGGGTACTCCAGCGCGTGACGCTCGCCATCGGGGCTGATGGTGGCGGTGCCGGAGACGGCCACGTACGAGGGGCTACAGGCTACCAGCGGCAGCAGAACCAGCCAGCCCAGCCACCGCAGACGCTGAGCCAGCGTCAGTATCGCGACCGTGAGGCTGTTGGCACGAGGAAACATGTCAGCTCCGTGGAGCAAAGGCGCCCACCTTTCGTTGATTTGTCAGCAAATGGCGTGCCCGCAATCGAAATCGCCGACTCGTGGCGCCCGGCGCAGGCGCGGAGTGGATGAAACGGCGCTGTTCCCGCGCTTGCAGCGTGACGGCAGCGAGACATCGCTGTCACATGCCGCGATTTTGCTGCGGATCAACCAGCAGCGCGGAAAACTGGGGATATCCGCTGCGCCGTGGCCCGGGTGGCGATGAACCAGGGCGGGCCCGTTGCGGGCTGGCCGGGCAGAGCTAGATCCCAGACTTAGGTTCAGCTGCGGCGTTGCCGCTGTATCCGGCTGCGGCATTGCCGCCATTCAGCTGCCGCACGGCGTGTTTCGCCGTGCAGCAGGCCAGTGGGGAAGCGGAACATGTTGTGGTACGTAAGCCAGGATCGAAAGACGCAAGGCCCACTGAACGAGCAGCGGCTGGCCATGCTCATCCGCTGGGGCAAGGTCACCCGGCGCGCCTACGTGTGTGACGAGCAGTTCTCCGGCTGGGTTTCCATCGAGCGCACCGCCTTTGCACCGCTGATCGCGGAGCAACCGGAGCAGCCCGAGCCAGCGGCACCGCGCGGCCTGCGTGGAGCCTCGCTGCGCTTCTCCACCCGCGCGCTGCAGCGGCTCGGGGCGGTGCTGGCCGCGGTGGGGATGCTGGCTGGCGTGCTCGCGCTCGTCGATGGCCTGGCCAATGGCGGCATCGCGCGGGAGGACGTGAGCGTGGAGGCGACCGGCGGGAGTGCGCCGGAGCCGGCGCTGCACTGAGCCTCTCGGCGAGAGCGAGCCTACAGAGCGCGGCTTCACGGGTCGTTCGCCAGAGTACAGCGTTCGTCGGCGCAGACGGCGCGGGCTGGCGGTTGCGGTGTGCAGGACGGTTGCATGGGTGGCGTGCAGGCTCGCCCGTTGAAAAGATTGCACAGCCCGTTCTCGAGCCCCTGCAAGCTCTGCTGCAGGCTTGCCAGCGCCGAGCTGGCCACTGCTCCGTTGAAGCCGCACCCGGAGACGCAGCTCAGCCCGCCAAGGGCCGCCACGGTGCAGTCCGCGTCGACGGTGCAGCGGCGATCCACGCTGGCGAACGCGTCCGCCAGCAGCTCGCCCGCGCGTGTCTCCAGATCATCGCAGCCCAGGCCGTCCAGGCTCAACACCCGACAAGTACCCTGGTTACACTCCGGTATGGGCGTGGGCAGAGGGCAAGAGGCAGGCGGCTGCCGCTCGCAGCGACTCTCGAGCTCTGCGCACGCCGGCGCGATGCTCTGCTCGGCCGCAACCACGGCGGCCGCCTGCTGCGCCGCCACGACGTACGAGAAGCCGCACTGATAGTAGCAGCCCACCCCCCAGAACTGCAGCTGACAGTCGCTGTGCCGAGTGCAGCCTTGCGCGAAGGGTTCCAGCGCGCCGTTCACGGTCAGGCCCAGGCTGCTCTCCAGCTGCTCGCAGGAGAGGGCGCTGGGAGCGGTGCCGGGCAGCTCCGTAGCTTCCATCGCTTGTACCTGCAGCCCCAGGGTGACAGTGCCTCCCCGGTCCGTGACGGTGACCTCGTAGGTGTCCAGCGGGCTGCCTGCCAGCTCCAGCTGAAAGGAGCCATCGGCTCCGGCGGTCACCACAGCGGAGGCGCCCGTGCTGCGATTGTCCAGACGCAGCTGTGCGCCAGAGGGCACTGCGCCCGCCTCACCGATCAGCTCCACTCCGCTGGCGCCCGCGACGAGGCGCAGCTTCCGCGAGTCGACCACGGGTGGATTGCCCGTTTCGGTGCCCAGCAAGCCGTCGTTCGTGGCGCCACCGCAGTGGCCCAGCAAGGTGGGGCACAGACAGAGGGCGAGGCATGCGGAGAGGCGAGTTGTTAGAGTGGAGAGCTTCATGGGAGTTTCCTGGAAGCGGTGGCTACGGTGCGGTCGCTTCGAATTCGCACAGATTGCTGCGGCACACGGCGCGCGGTTCGCCTGCGGGGGGAGCACAAGGTAATGGCACGCGCGGCGGGCAGTCGCTGGCCGTGAAGGCGCAAGCCATCGCTCGTTGCGCCCCCGCAGTGGCCCAGCAGGCTGGGGCAGAGGCACAGGGCGAGGCAGGTTGACAGGCGAGTTGCGAAAGTAGAGAGCTTCATGAGAGTCCCGATGCCGCTCAGTCTCCCTCGCACGCCGTATCGCGAGTGAGCGGGAAGAGCTGAAAGTTGACCTGCACCACCTGGCTCGGTTGAGCGTCTGTCTCCGACAGCTCCAGCAGCTCGCGCCGGAAGGCCTGAATCCTCTGCTTCAGCCGCGCCAGCCCATCGCTGCCCAGACACAAGGTGAGCGACGAAATATCGCGCTCGCGCGCAGGCACCAGCGCCATCGACTGCGCCGCACGCTGCAACATCTCGTGGTGATAGTTCGTGATGTGCATCCCCGTCGTCTCCGGACCCGTCGACACCACCCGCGTCGCCTGCCGCGAGCGCCCATCGGCACCCCGCTGCAACAACCCCAGCTCATGCAACGTATCCAGCGCCTGCCGCGCCTCCGCAGGCTTGATCGGCGGCCACAGCTGCCCGGCGATCCACTCCGGATCATCACGAAAGCCCGGCGCCAGCGCCAGCTCACGAATCGCCGGCAGATACCACGTCGAGTGATACGCCGCCTCCGCCAGCTCCAGCCTCTGCGCCCGCCGATAGCGCCGAAAGCTACTCAGCTTCTGATAGTGCCGATTGCGCTCCGCCATGTCCCCCGCCTGATTGAACGCCACCAGCGCCACGAAGTAGTCACACCCGTCCTGCCCCAGCCCACACGTCTCCGCGAAGCGCCGCGCCATCTCCCCCGTCAGGTTCCGCCGCCCCTGAATCACCAGCTGTAGATAGTTTGGAGCCCCCAACCCCGCCGCCCGCGCAAACGCCCGATAAGAAAACCCCTGCGGCTTCTTGTGCTCGTAAAACGCCGCCAGGAACGCCCGATAGTCGTGATACCGGAACACGTCGACAGGACAGCGCAGCCGCTTGCGGGGCTCTGTGCTCACCTCATGGATGTTCCACGTGGCGGGTGCCGGTGCCAGGCGCTGATCCAGATTGCGTATTCGCGAGAATACGCGTGGGGACGGGAAGCTGTTGCGTTACGCGCGTTTGCGGGGGACGGCAGGCGTGCGGACGAAGGCGGGGGGCGCTGCAGAGTTCAGCGGTGGGTGTGTCGTTGCGGTACGGATAGGCGAAATGGCTCGTGCTGGCTAGCGATCGAGCGGACTCTGTACGCCGAAGGGGCCCCGATCCACCACGTGCGTATAGATCATCGTGGTCCGCACATCGTGATGGCCCAGCAGCTTCTGGATCGTGCGAATGTCGTAGCCGGCTTCCAGCAGATGCGTCGCGAACGAGTGGCGAAACGTGTGGCAGCTGATTGGCTTGCTCAGTCCCGCAGACAGTGCCGCCGAGCGCACAGCGCGCTGCAACGCCGTCTCGTGCAGATGGTGGCGCCGCTGCTCGCCGCTCGCCGGGTCCACATAGCGCCGCGTCGCCGGGAATACCCATTGCCACGGCCACTCCCGGCCTGCGTTCGGATACTTGCTGTCCAGCGCACCCGGCAAAGCCACGCTCCCCGCGCCCTCCGAGAGATCCTGCTGATGCCGCGCCCGCACCTTCAGCAGGTGAACCTCCAACGATACCAGGAGCGTACGCGGCAGTACCGTGGTCCGATCTTTCTGCCCCTTTCCCCGTCGCACCACGACTTGCCCATTGCCGAAATCAAGATCCTTCACCCGCAGACTCGCGCACTCCAGCAAGCGAAGCCCAGACCCGTAGAGCAGACTCGCCATCAGCCGCCACACACCATCCAGCCGCGCCAACACCCGAGCCACCTCCTCCCGCGTCATCACCAGCGGCAGACGAGCAGGACGCTTGGCGTGCACCACCGGACCCAGCGCAGCCAGCGGCCGCTGCAACACCTCCCCGTAGAGGAAGAGTAGCGCAGCCAGCGCCTGATTCTGCGTCGACGCACTCACACCCGAGCGCAGCGCCAGATCCGACAGAAACGCAGACACTTCGACCGCACCCAGCTCACGAGGGTGCCGCCGCTGATGAAACAGCACAAACCGCCGCACCCAGCTCACGTACACCTCGATCGTGTTGGGACTGTAGTGACGCAGCACCAACTCTTGCTGGACCCTGTCCAACAAGCCGCCGCGCCGAGCGCCCGATGGTGGTAGAGAAGAAGACACGGGAGCCAGGATGGCAATCGCCGTGCCGTGAGCGTGCCGCACGGAGACGTTGCAAGCTACGTGGCGCTCTGCGGCCCTTTTGGTA
>JAICQL010000196.1 GCA_025937895.1 Polyangiaceae bacterium
AAACGCAGGGAGGGGCGGCCCGTGTGGAGCCCCTCCCTTCGCGCAGCAGCTCGCGCGAGCTCGTGTTACTCCTCGGCCACGAATTTGAACACGCCAGCGGGGGTGAACGAGGCGATGTACAGCTCGCCCTGATTGTCCATGCCGAAGGAGCTGATGCTATTGCCCGTGAAGTTCGCGCCCGTGCGCAACTGCGCAGAGATATCCGTACGATCTGCGAGTTGGCCATTCTCAACACGGAAGCGCGTCACTGTACCTCGCACATAGTCGGCATACAGGTACGTGCCGCGTAGCCCCGGAATGGCGCTGCCGCGGTACACGTAGCCGCCCGTCACGGAGCCACGCGGATTACCACTGCCGATCGGATACGAATCGATCGGTCCAGTCAACGTGCTCTGCACCTGAGCGTTGCACGGCTCGGTGCCAGTCGGTCGGCAGATGGCTCCCTCGGTAATACGCCAACCGAAATTGGTGCCCGCAGGGATCGTCCGCGTTTCCGCGGCCGCAGCCACGAAGTCGATTTCCTCCTGAGCGTCCTGGCCCACATCACCGATGTAGAGATCGCCAGTGCATGGATCGAAGCTGAAGCGCCAGGGATTGCGCAAGCCGTACGCCCAGATCTCGGGCAGAGCCTGCTGCCCCGTCACCGCCGCCAGATTCCCTGCTGGAATGCTGTAGGCGTCGTTCACTTCACGGCCAAGCGGATCGAGCCGTAGGATCTTGCCGAGCAGCGCATTCAGGTTCTGGCCGTTGCCGATGGGCCCAAATTGATCGTTGCCATTCCCCCCGTCGCCCAGCCCCAGATACAGCATCCTGTCGAGCCCGAAGGTGAGCTGACCGCCGTTGTGGTTGCCTGCCGGCTGCGCCACCGTGAGGACCACGCGCCGGGTTGCCGGATCGCCCACGCTCCGATCGCCGGGTGCTTGGTACTCGGCCACCACCGTCGACCCCGTTGCGCCCAGGCCATCATTGGCCGCCGCGGAGAAGTGCAGATAGAACAGGCCATTGGTCTGAAAATCGGGGTGGAACGCCATGCCCAGCAAACCGCGCTCGCCCCCCCCCGCCACCTGCTGGGTAATGAACGGCTCCTCCTGCACTTCTCCGTTCACCACCACTCGCACGTTGCCGCCCTTCTCCACGATGAACAGGCGTGCGTCATCCCCCGGCGCGCTCGTGATGTAGAGCGGCTGAGCAAACGTGCCCACCTGCTGCACCGTCAGATTAGGAACGGGACCTTCGGGCGCGCTGCAGTTGACAGTCGTCTGCGGCTGCGCCGGCGTTGGCGTCATCTCCCCCGGTGGCGTCTCCCCAGGCGGATTCGGCATCTCGCCAGGCTGCTCCACCGGAATGTTGCCCATCTGGCCTTCGTTGCCCGGAGTGGGGCTGGGAGTCTCACCGTTCGGCGTGGGCTCGCCGGGCTCGGGCTGCGCGGTGCTGCCGCCGTTGTTGGTTGCCGGAGGGTTGCTGGGGTTGTCGCTGCCGCCGCCGGGGGTCAACGATGGGGTCTGGGTGGAAGTGCTCTTGTCCGAGCCACACGCGACGGCGATCAGACCCGAGCTGACCAAAACCAGGCTCAGAGCGGCAAAGGACTTCGAACGAAGCATGTGACTCATGGAAACGAGAACCTCCAGTGCTCCGCAGCTTAGTCGGGCGACCGGGGAACGAAAGGTCAATGCTTGCGGGCAGCTGCGAGCGTAGCGACCGGCCCCGAAAGTGTTGCAGCAAAGCGGAATTATGCCACTGCGGTGCAACAGAGCTTTGTCAGCGCTTGCTCTGGCGCAGCTCCACGGCACGGGCGTGCGCCGTGAGGCCCTCGCGGCGCGCAAACGTCGAGACATCCCCGGCGTCGGCAGCCAGGTCGGCTGCCCCATAACGGATCACGCTGGAGACCTTCAAGAAGTCGTTGCAGCTGAGCGGCGCGGAGAAGCGCGCCGTGCCGCCCGTGGGCAACACGTGCGACGGTCCGGCATAGTAGTCACCGAGCGGCACTGGCGTGTGCGCGCCGACGAAGATCGCGCCCGCGCTCTCGATGCGCGCCAGGCAGGCGTCATCGTCGCGAGTGATGATCTGCAGGTGCTCGGTCGCGAACTCGTTGGCGAGCGCGCAGGCTTGCTCGAGATCTCTGGTGACAATCACGGCGCCGTAGCGCTCCAGCGAGCGGCGCGCTGCTTCTCCACGCTCGAGCTGCGCCAGCTGCTCCTCCACCAGCTGCACCGTGCGCTCCGCCAGCGCCGCCGAGGGCGTGACCAGGATCGCGGAGCCGGGATCGTGCTCCGCCTGGGCGATCAGATCCGCTGCGACCCAGCTCGGGTCAGCGCTGTCGTCCGCCACGATCAAGACCTCGCTCGGGCCCGCGATGGAGTCGATGCCGACCCGCCCGAACAGCTGGCGCTTGGCCTCCGCAACATAGGCGTTGCCTGGCCCCACGATCTTGTCCACGGCGGCGATGGTCTCGGTGCCGTACGCTGCCGCGGCCAGACCCACGGCACCACCCAGGCGATACACCTCACGCACCCCGAGCTCCCACGCCAGCGCCAGCGCCAGCGGCGCGATCTCACCGCCGGTGGGCGGCGAGACCATCACGATCTCCTTCACGCCAGCCACGCGCGCCGGCACGACGGTCATCACCACCGTCGACGGATACAGCGCGCGCCCGCCCGGCACGTACACGGCCACCCGCCGCAGCGGGGTGTAGCGTACACCCAGGCGGCGGCCGCCGCGCTCGAGCGGGGGCGGCGACTTCCACAGGATGTGCTCCTGGTATGCCTGCACGTTGGCGGCCGCGCGCCGGACGAGCGCCATCAACTCTGGATCGGCCTCGCGGTGCGCGCGCTCCAGCGCGTCCGCTCCGACCCGCAGCTGGCCCGCGGAAATCTGCGCGCGATCCAGCTCCGAGGTCAGGCGCGCTGCTGCCGCGTCGCCCCCCTTGGCCACCTGCTCGATGATGCCTCGCACCACCTCGGCCACCGAATGGCTGGTCTTGGCCTCGGAGGTCAGCTCACCGCCCCGGAGGGCGTTTTTCAGCGCGGAAATGGCCTGGCCATAGTCCGCTTGGTCGGGCCGGAGGAGTTGCAGGGCTGGCATGGGGGCGAGCTATAGCCCACTCCCCGTCCCCGCGCCAGGCAGGCCCCCGAGCGCCGCCGTGCGCGGGGCGCGGCGCTACTCGGCGCTGCCGCGGGTCACCAGCACCACGCGGTTGCGGCCCTGGTGCTTGGCCTCGTACAGAGCCTCGTCCGCGGCCGCGATCATGGCCGCAGGGTCCTCCACGGAGCTGGTGCGCGCCACGTGCACCCCGCCGACGCTCACCGTGACGCGGATGGTCTCCCCCTGCCAGGGCAGCTCCAGCTCCTCCACCGCCAGGCGCACGCGCTCGGCCATCACGTGCACGCTGCGCGAGGAGACGTCCTTGAGGATGATGGCGAACTCTTCGCCGCCGTAGCGCGCGAGAAAGTCCACGCGGCGCAGCGCACGCCGGACCGCCTTCGCCGTCTCGCGCAACACGGCATCGCCCGCCTGGTGACCGTAAGTGTCATTGAGGCGCTTGAAATGATCGATGTCGAACAGCAGCAGCGCGAGCGGCGTGCCACGAGCCCGGCTGATCGAGAGCTCACTGTTCAGGCGGTCGTCAAACGCGCCGCGGTTGTGCGCTCCCGTCAGGCGATCGCGCAGCGCCGACTCGTGCACGCGGATCAGCGCCTGCTCCTCCAGCGCGTCCTGCAGTGAGAAGCGCAGGACCGTGCGGCGCCCCAGGCCGACCTGCATGCCGTCACCGAGCGGCGTCGGAATGGAGATGCGCTTGTTGGCCACGAACGTGCCGTTCGTGCTGTTGCAGTCCTCGATATAAAAGTCGGTGCGCTGCGGGGTCTGACGGCGAAAGACGCGCGCGTGGATGCGCGACAGGCTGGGATCCGGGATGAGCACGCTCGCCTGCTGGCTGCGGCCCAGCGTGAGATCGTTGCGCTCGTCGAGCTGGATGATCGTGCCCTGAGCGGGCCCTGTCAGCAGGGTGAGCAGCGCGCGGTTCTTGACCGGCGGCGGGCGCGGCGCGAGCGAGGGGCTCTCCACGTCCTCGACCAAGGTGGACTGCTCGGGTCGATAGGAGACTCGCCCCATCAACACCTCACTGGTTCGCTTCCCGGTCGTCATGCTCACGCGGATCGCCCTGGCATTCGCTCCGCCCATTAGAGAACGGCAGTGCCGGCAGGGCCGTAAATGGCGCGCGGCAGATGCCCGGAGCATGTTTCACTACCGGACGACTCGATCCCGAACACAGCTCACGTCAGCGGGCGCCGTGCTCCACAGCCCAAAGCCGGGCGCTCAGCGCCGTGGCTTGAACAGCACCGAATAGCTGACGATCTCGGGGCGCGCGCTCACTGGTGGCTCAAATCGGATCGCCTCGAAGGCGCGCTCCATACAAGCCTTGAAGCCGGTGCCACTCAGGCGAGTGCGCGTCTCTCGCACCTTGGCCCTGCCGCCCTCCTTGGGCACCAGCAGATCGACGCCGAAGGAGGCGTTGTCAGTGTGCTCCGGCGCGGAGGCGTGACAGAGACGGAAGGCCGGAAAGTTGCGCTCGAACAGCTTCAAGAGGCCGCGCCGCGCCGCCTCCGTGTTGGCGGGCCCGGCCAGGTGCAGTCCGGCGCTCTGCAGGTCCACGCGGCTGCCCCGCTGACGATCCCCCCGTCGAGCGGGGGACGCGCCGCCACGTGCGGGCTCATCGCCCTCGATCACGCCGGCTGCCACCAGCCGCTCCTTGGCCCGGCGAGCGCGCTCGCGCTCGGCCAGAGCCAGCGCGCTCAGCTCCAGCGGAGCGCTGCGCCGCGCCTCCACCAGGGTGGCAAAGCCCGCTCGCCGCAGGACGTCCGCCACCGCCTCCAGGGTGGAGCCCGACCGCGGATCGCCGAACAGCACCGCCCCCGCAAACGTGCCGCGTGCCGCCGCCTGTTGCGCCGCCTGCTCCAGCTCTCCCGCGCCCGCGAGCTCTCGCCCATCGGCGAACAGCGCACCACGCATCCCCAGCTCCACGGTGAAGTAGCTGGGCAGCGGCGCACGCGCCGAGCTCAGCCACACGGCCCCATCTGGCGCGCTGGCCGGCGGTGGTGAAGCCACAGGCTGAGCGGACGCGCCGGCCGTGGCCAAAAGCAGCAGCACACCGCTGGCCAGACACAGCCAGCGCGAGCGTTGCACCTGCGGCAAACAGGCTCCCATCGCCTTCACGGAATAGCACCGAGCCGGCGGGAGAAGCACATTTTTTGCGCTAAGCTCCGTGAGTGGAACCCCGGCGCAGCTGTCAGCGCTCGATTCCGGACTACCTCGAGCCCTTCATCGTCGAGCAAGACATGAGCCGCTATTCAGCGGTGGATCAGGCGGTGTGGCGCTTTGTGCTGCTGCAGCTGCACGCGCGCCTGGCGCGCACCGCGCACCCCTCGTACGTGCGCGGGCTGGCCGAGAGCGGTATCTCTGCCGAGCACATCCCCAGCATCGAGGAGATGAACCGCAAGCTCGGCGCCATCGGCTGGAGCGCAGTGTGCGTGGACGGCTTCATCCCGCCCCGCGCCTTCACCGCCTTTCAGGCGCTGGGCGTGCTGCCCATCGCTGCCGAGATCCGCACGCCCGATCACCTGCCCTACACACCAGCACCGGACATCATCCACGAGGCAGCCGGTCACGCGCCCATCTTGATCGATCCGCGCTACGCGGCCTACGTGAAGGCCTCGGGTGACGTGGCCGGGCGTGCCTTTGCCAACCCGGCGGACGCCCGCCTCGATCGTGCGGTGCGGCTGCTCTCGGATCTGAAAGACGCGCGCGACAGCTTGCCCGCCGACATCGCCGCGGCGGAGCGCGAGCTGGCCGAGGCGGTCGCGGCCCTGGGCCCGCCCAGTGAGGCGGCGAGGCTCGCGCGCCTGTACTGGTGGACGGCTGAATACGGCCTGGTGGGCACGCCCTCGGACTACCGCCTGTACGGGGCGGGCTTGCTCTCGTCCCTGGGTGAGAGCCATTTTTGCCATGCGCCAGATGTGCGGAAGCTGCCGCTCACCGCGGCTTGCGTGGAGGTGGGCTTCGACATCACGCGGCCACAGCCACAGCTGTTCGTGGCGCGCGACTTCGATCACCTGCACGAGGTGCTGGGCGAGGTGAGCCAGACCCTCGCTCACGCGCGCGGCGGGCTAGCGGCAGCACGGGCCGCGCTGGCCAGTGAAGAGACCTGCACGCTGGAGCTGGCGGGCGGCAGCGAGCTGATCGGTACGCTGCAGCAGCTGCACGAAGCCGATGACGGCGCCGGCCTGTGGCTGCGCTTCGCGCCGGGCGCTGCGCTGATTGACGCCGGGCGGCTCGCCGCGCACGTCGAGAACGAGCTCTGGGTGGTGCTGGGACCGCTCGCGGGTGGCGGCACGGCGCGCGAGCGGCTGAACGAGCACGCAACGCGCGCGCCGGCCGCCTGCGAGCTGACCCTGGAGTACGCCTCGGGGGTCCGCCTGCGCGGCACCTGGTCAGAGCCGGCGGCGCTCGATGGCCGCTCGTGGGTGTGGCTGGAGCGGGTGACCATCGAGCTGCCCGCTCGACCGCCGGTCCACGTGCCCGGGCGCTTCCCGCTGTTGCTGGCGGAGCGGCTGCTCACGGCACGGGCGGGCTCGAGCTGCCCGGAGGTCTCGCCGCTCGCGGGTGCTCCAGCGCGGGCTCCTGGGGCTGGGCGCCCGCGCGTGCCGAAGCTGCGGCCCGTATCCCCCCAGCAGGCCGAGCTGGAGCACCTGTATCAGGCCACGGAGCGCCTGCGCGTGCAGCCGGCGGCACAGCGCCCGGAGAGCATCTCGAAGCTAAACGTCGAGCTGGAGGCGCGCTTGCCGCACGAGTGGCTGCTGCGCTGGAACCTGCTGGAGTGCTTGACGGAGCTGGAGCTTGGCGAAAGCCAGCCAGCAAAGAGCCTGCGAGCTCGCCTCTGGGAGCTCGAGAAGTACTATGAGGGGCAACATCCCATCGCGCTCGGGCTCGACTACCTGAGCCACAGCGCCTGACCCGGGGCCTCTTTCATGAAACTCGCCAGCATCGATGATGGCAGCCGCGACGGCCAGTTGGTCGTGATCAACCGCGACGGCACGCGCTTCTTGCCGGCGGACGGCGTCCGCTCCCTCCAGCAAGCGCTGGATCGCTGGGCGGAGGCCGAGCCGGTCCTGCGCGGGCTGGCGCGGCGACTGGATGCGGACGAGAGCGCCAGCGGGGAGGTCTCGCAGGCGCGCTGGCTGGCGCCCTTGCCGCGCGCGTATGAGTGGATCGATGGCTCGGCGTACCTCAACCACATGATCCTGGTGCGGCGCGCGCGCGGTGCAGAGCCGCCCGCCACCTTGGAGACGGATCCGCTCGTGTATCAGGGCGGCTCGGGCGCCTTGCTCGGGCCGCGCTCCCCGTTCCCCTTGCCTGACCCCGAATGGGGCCTGGACTTCGAGGGCGAGGTGGCGGTGGTGCTCGGGGACGTTCCGCGCGGCACCAGCCCCGCCGGCGCAGGCGCCTGCATTCGACTGCTAATGCTGGCCAACGACTGGAGCTACCGCAACCTGATCCCGGCGGAGCTGGCCAAGGGCTTTGGCTTCTTCAACTCCAAGCCGGCCACCGCCTTCTCACCTTTTGCGCTGACGCCCGATGAGCTCGGCGAGCGCTGGCAGGCGGGGCGGCTGTCGGGGCAGCTGGTGTGCTCGCTCAACGGCGAGCGAGTGGGGCAGCTGGATACGGGGGCCGGCATGCACTTCTCCTTTCACGACCTGATCGCTCACATCGCGCAGACGCGCGACTTCTGCGCCGGCACCATCCTGGGCAGCGGCACCGTCTCCAACCAGGGGGACGCAGCGGGAGTGGCGTGTCTGGCAGAGCTACGCAGCCGCGAGCTGCTGGCGCACGGCGAGGCACGCACGCCGTTCTTGCGCGTGGGCGATCGGGTGCGCATCGAGCTCTTCGATCAGCAGGGGCGGAGCATCTTTGGAGCGATTGAACAGGAGGTCACGGCGGCATGAGCGGCACCGAAAACGAGCTGGGACTGAAGCGCCTGCTGGGCTTGCACTACTACGTGCGCGATCTGGAGCGCAGCCGGCGCTTCTACACGGAGCGGCTCGACTTCGCGGAGACGGGCGAGAGCAGCCCGGAGCTGACGGCAGCGGGCCGGCAGCGCTCGCTGGTGTTCGAGGCCGGAGACATCAGCATCATCTGCTCGGAGCCGGTCGGCACGGGCGGGCGGGCGGCGCGCTACCTCAGCCGGCACCCCGACGGCGTGGGCACGCTGATGTTCGAGGTCGAAGACATCGAGCACACCTTCGGCCTGCTCGACCGGCGTGGCGGCAACCCCATCAGTGAGATCCAGACCGCGGAGGAAGGCACCGGCTGGTACAAGAGCTTCTCCATCACCACCCCCTTTGGCGACACCACCTTTCGGTTCGTGGAGCGGCGCAACTACACGGCGCTGTTCCCGGGCCTGCAGCGCTACCCCGAGCCCCGCGGCGGCAAGAACCGCTTCGGCTTCAGCGGCATCGATCACGTCACCTCCAACTTCCAGACGATGAGCCCGGCTCTCCTGTGGCTGGAGCACGTGCTGGGCTTCGAGCGCTTCTGGGAGGTGCAGTTCCACACGCAGGATGCCGCGCAGCGCAGCAAGGAGGCTCAGGCCGCACACGGCTCGGGCCTGCGCTCGCGCGTGATGTGGCACCCAGCGACCGGCATCAAGTTCGCCAACAATGAGCCCTACCGTCCGGCGTTCAAGAGCTCACAGATCAACATCTTCCACGAGGACAACCGCGGCGACGGCGTGCAGCACATTGCGCTGGCCACACCGGACATCCTGTCCGCGGTGCGCGGGCTGCGCGAGCGCGGCGTGGAGTTCATGCCCACTCCGCACGCATATTATGAGCTGCTGCCGGAGCGGCTGAAGCGCGAGGGGGTCGAGCGCATCAGTGAGGACATCGCCGAGCTGGAGCAGCTGGGCATCCTCGTCGATGGCCAGGCCAAGGGCGCCTACCTGCTGCAGATCTTCCTGAAGGACTCGGCGGGGCTGTACGGCAGCGCGGAAGCAGGGCCGTTCTTCTTCGAGCTGATCACGCGCAAGGGCGATCAAGGTTTTGGCGCCGGCAACTTCCGTGCGCTGTTCGAGAGCATCGAGCGCGAGCAGAGCAAGGCCGGGGCCGCGCAGCCCGGCGCTGCCGGAGAGCCAGCGTGCTAGAGCGGGTCAGCCAGGGTGAGCTGCCGGCCAAGCACCACCTGGCGCTGCGCGGGCCTGCCGGGCAGCTGAGGTACGAGTGGTGCCTGACCCGTCAGGGTTTTGAGGGGCCCTTCACCATCAGCTATCACGAGCACCGTCCCCAGGCGCTCGAGGCCGCCGGGGATCCAGTGTACACCCCGCTCGGCTCGCCACCGGCAGCTCCCAGCGAGTCAGGCGCATCACAGCGCCCGGGCTTTGCCCGGCGCCACTATCGTACTCTGGAGCTCTCGTGTGAGGCGAACGCCGGCGTCACTCCCCTGCTGTACAACGCGGATCTGGTGCTGGGCTGCCGCAAGCCCACCCGCGATGACCCGAGCTATCAGCTGAACGCCGGCGCGGACGAGCTGTGGTTCGTGCTCTCCGGGAAGGGCACGCTGCGCAGTCTGCTGGGTGATCTGGAGTATCAGGCGGGCGACTATGTCTGCATTCCGAAGGGCATCCTCCATCGCCTGCTGCCCGCGCCAGGTGAGCCGCACCACCTGCTCTGTCTGGAGCTGCACGAGGGCATGGGCATCCCGCGCGCCTTCCGCAACGCCGTCGGGCAACTGCGCATGGACGCGCCGTATTGCCACCGCGACTTCCGCCGTCCTTGCTTCGAGGGGCCGCGGGACGAGGGCATCCGCGATGTGTGGGTGAAATCCGGCGAGCTGCGCCAGCGCTTTCTCTACGCGCACAATCCGCTCGATGTGGTGGGCTGGGACGGCAGCGTGTACCCGTGGGCCTTTCCCATCCGCAGCTTTCAGCCGAGGGTCAGCTCGGTGCACCTGCCACCCACCTGGCACGGCACGTTCGAGTCGCCGGGGGCACTGATCTGCAGCTTCGTCCCACGCCCGCTCGACTTTCACCCGGACGCGATCCCGTGCCCGTATCCGCACAGCAACGTCGACATCGACGAGGTGCTGTTCTACGTGGAGGGCGACTTCTCCTCGCGGCTAGGAGTCAGCCACGGCAGCCTCACCCACCATCCTCGCGGCGTGCCCCATGGTCCACACCCGGGCCGCTACGAGCAGAGCCTGGGTGTGAAACACACCGAGGAGGTAGCCGTGATGCTGGACTGCCGGCTGCGCCTGCTGGCCACGCGCGCCGCGCTGGAGATCGAAGATCCGGGCTACGAGGCGAGCTTCCGCGGCAAGAGCTGAGCCGGTGCCGTGAGCTCGCCCAGGCAGCGCTGCGCTGCCGCATCGTCGCCCGCTGGGCCTCTCGACAAAAGTAGAGCGGCAGGGCGCATGCGCCCCGCCGACTCAGCTCGGTTCAGCGATTCAGCTCAGCGCAGCTGACCGCACTTGTTGGGCTGGCCCAGACCGCAGGTGAAGCGCGCCGGGCACTCGCCACAGTCGAGCTCACCACCGCAGCCGTCACCGATCTTGCCGCACTGCGCGCCCGCGCTCTCGCAGCTCTGCGGGGTGCAGCCGCCGCACTTGTACGGCTCGAACACACCGCACAGCTGATCCGGCGGGCAGGTGCCGCAGTTGATGCTGCCGCCGCAGCCGTCGCCGATCACGCCACACTCCGCGCCACTCGGGCAGGCCTGAGGCGTGCACTGCGGGCCAGGGTCGCACATGTTCGGTGACAGCGCGCCGCAGTACTCGCCGGGCGAGCAAGTCCCGCAATCGTGCGTGCCGCCGCAGCCATCGCCGACCAGACCGCACTCGAGGCCGGCGCAGGCTTGCGTCTTGGTCTTGGCGACGCAGCCAGCGCAGCGGTTCGGTTGACCGTTGACGACCGTGCAGATCTGACCGGGACCGCAGGAGCCGCAGGTCATCGTGCCGCCGCAGCCGTCGCCGACCAGGCCGCACTCGACCCCGTCCAGCTCGTAGCACTCCAGCGGAACGCAGGCGGGCTCACCGCAGGTGTTGGGGCCACCGGCACCGCAGAACTGGCCGCCAGGGCAGGTCGGGCAATTGATGGTGCCGTTGCAGCCGTCGCCGATGGTGCCGCAGGCGCCTGCCGGGCACACCGTCGCCGGGACGCAGCTCTGCGGGCACTGGCCGCAGAACACCACGTCGTTGCAGCCATCCGAGTGGTAGCCGCAGCGGCCACCCGCGCACACCGTCTGCTGGGTCTGCGGCACGCAAGCGTTGCACTCGCACTCGATCACGCCACCGCAGCCGTCCGCGATGGTGGAGCAAGCCACACCCTGGGCCTCACACGTGGTCTTGACGCAGGTAGTGGTGCACACGTTGGCGTTGCACTGCTGGCCGCTCGGGCAGCCCGCACAATCCATGGTGCCACCGCAGCCGTCCGGCACGACCCCGCACTGGTTGGCCTGGCACGTGAGCTCGGTGCAAGACGGCGGCTCCGGCTCTTGACCCACGCAGGTGCCCAGGTCGAAGAGCATGAACAGCAGGATCTTCTCCTGCGGCGTCAGGTTACCGCTGTTGCCCAGCGTGGCGCTCGTGCAGTGATTCGGGAACGTCTGGCTGGTGAAGGGGGAGTTGCCCTGTCCGCCCGCCGCCGCGACGTGGAAGCCGCTGTACGCCACGCGGCCACACGCGGCGCTGCTCGGCGCATTGAAGGGCGTGTTGAAGGAGAACTGCTGGACCCGATTGTTGCCGGTGGAGCTGTAGTCCGGCTCCAGGGCGATCGCGGCCGTGTCGTTGCGGTAGACGAACTCCTCCGTGCCGGCGTTGATGGCGGTGTTCTGGCTACGGGGCTCGATGATGCGGAAGGAGTAATCGGGCGCGCTCGCCACCCCTTCGAAGGACATCCAGTCCGCGAAGGTCTGGATGCGCGGGCTCTTGCGCGGCCGGGTGCCGACGTTGGAGATCACGCCCGTGCCGAAGTCGACCCCGCTGATGGCCGAGGTGCTCCAGGTGCCCGCCTGGCCCAGGCCCGTGGCCAGCGCCGTGGCCGAGTTGTAAGCCGTGGTGCCGTTCTGGTGCAGCCAGCTGAAGCTCAGATGGCTCAAGAACATGCGGCCGCCGCGGTTGACGTATTGCCGCACCTTGCCGCCCTGGCTGGCGTTGCTGCCGTCACCACGCTGGTTGAAGCTGCTGTCCCAGCCTCCGCCCTCGCAGTCGGAGACGACCATGTCGTACTCCTCGAGCCGGCTCAGGCTGTTGTACAGATTCGAGTCGTGCGGCGTGGAGCCGTTGATGAACGCGCCCTGCGGGCTGCCGGACGAGGCGCCGCGATACAGATCGATGCGATGTGAGGGCAGATCGCCGTAGTTGCCGAACTCCGCCTGCGCCAGGCCCATCTTGTAGAACACGCACTCCATGGCGTCGATGGCGCCGGTGGTGATGGCCATGCGCGGGATGTTGACGGCCAGGCCGTCGGACATGCTGCGCGGCAGGCGTGTGGGGTTATCGCCCGTACCCTGACCGGCGAGCTCGCCGCCCGCCGTCGACATGGTCTCGGGCAACGCGGTGGTGACGCAAGCGGCGCTGGGCGGCAGGGTGATGCGCTGCGCGCGGCGGAACTTGCCCACCTTGGTGACGAGCAAGAACTGCTTGTTCACCGGGATGTTGCCTTCGAGCTCCCACTTGCCCTCGGAGTCCGTCACGTCGCCCACCAGCACGGGGCCGAGGTCCTGATCCGCGCAGCGGTCACAGGACAGGCCGTCGCTGCCGGGCAGGCCCGTGCCGATCGCCGGCAGCACGGAGGTGTCGTCGGCGCGCACGATGTACACGAACGCGTTCGGAACACGCACGTGGTTGGCCGTCTTGCTGTCGTCCTGGCCAGGCGTGATCACGCGCCCCGTGAGGCGGGTCAGCTGATTGCTGGCGCAGCTGGTCGGCACCGAAGAGCACAGCGGGCAGCTGCTGCCCGCGCCGCCCGCCACTGCAACGCACGTGGTCGGGCCGGTGATGCCGCCCATACAGGTCTGGCTTTCGATGCAGGTGCCGCAGGAGGACGTGTTGCCGCAGTTGTCCACGAAGGTACCGCAGGCCCAGCCCTGGTTCGTGCAGTTCTGCCCATTGGGGACACAGGCGGGCTGCGTCGGCAGCGGATCGCACTGATAGGCCTCTTGCACGCCGCAGAAGGTGCCGCCGGGGCAGGCGCCATTCGCGAGCGGGCCGCAATCATAGACGTGGTTGCCGGTGGTGCCGCAACCATCGAAGGCCTCACCGCATTCCTTGCCGGCGCACGCTTCCTCGCGGGTGCGCGCGACGCAGTTCTCGCTGTCGTTCGGCGAGATGTCACACTGGTACGCGCTGATCACGCCGCACTGCTCGGGCGCCGTGCAAGCGCCGTTGTTGGCACCGCACTGATAGGTGCCGCCGCAGTTGTCACCCACGGTGCCGCATTCTTTGCCAGCGCAGGCCGCCTCTTTGGTCAGCGCCGTGCAGCCGGGCTGGATCGCAACGCACTGGCCGTTGCTGCACTGCTCGCCGCCGCCGCAGCCAGCGCCGGCGCCACAGTCGATGGCCGCACCGCAGCCATCCGACACGAAGCCGCACTCGCGGCCCTGGCAGGCGTTCTCGTCCGGCTCGCAGCTGTAGTCATCGCCCTGACCGCACTGGAACGCTACACCACCGCCGCCGCAGGTATCGTCACCGGTGCAGCCCTGGTTCTCTGCCTCACAGTCGACCGTGCCGCCGCAGCCATCGCCGACGACGCCGCACTTGCCAGCGCAGGCGGCCTCGGGAGAGAGGCCAACGCAGGCGTCGAACGGTGCACACTGCAGCGGCTTCGTTGGATCGTTGCCGCACAGCTCGCCGGTGCCACAGCCGCCGCAGTCGATGGTACCGCCGCAGCCGTTGCCGATGACGCCGCAGCTGGCGCCCACGGAGGCGCAGCTGGTGATGCGGGCGGGGCAGTCCGTGCTGGAGCTGCTGGGCGGGGTTGCGCACTGGTAGGCCTCCACGAGCCCACACAGTTGCCCCGTGGGACAGCTGCCGCAGTCGTACGTGCCGCCGCAGCCGTCACCCTCGACGCCGCACTGCTTGTCCGCACACGCGACCTCCTGGCTGACGCGCACGCACACATCCTCGACGCCAGCGCACTGGTTGGCCTCGAGCAGACCGCAGACCTTTCCGTCTGCGCAGCCGCCACAGTCGATGACGGAGCCGCAGCCGTCCGCAGTCAGGCCGCAGGTCTTACCCTGTGCCTCGCAGGTGGTGGGCGTACAGTTGCCACCGTCGCCGATGATATCACCGCCGAAGCCGTCCAGCGGGTTGTTGGGGCCGTCGCCCCCGATACCATCAGCACCGGCTGTGCCGGTGTTCGTGCCACCGCCGCCACCGGCGTTGCCACTACCTTTGCCGCCACCTCCGCCACAGTGGGCGGCCATGATTGCTAGCAATACGACTGCAAATCGGGACGCACTCGCGCGCACAATACACCTGCTGATAAAGACTACGAGCCCGAAGGGGGGATCGGCAGAAATTGAAATGACATTTGCGATTTCTACATCAAGTGATCCGTGCCGCGTTCAGCGCCGCAGCGGGTGTGCGCAGCGTGTTGCACGGGCATACACCCGCGCATCGAGCTCACGGCACAGCTGCACGGCTCGCCTTCCGCGCGTACGTGCGCGCTGCGTGCCTTGCGGCACCCGCGCGCGACTGCACGCTTTGCTCAGCGCAGTCTGGGCGTGGGCGGCGGCGCTGGCGGTGGCGGTGTGGGCGCGGGTGGCGGCGGGTCGTCGCTGACGATGCGCTCCGTCCACTGGGCCATGTGGTTCGAGGTCTTCAGATCCTGGAAGGGCAGGAAGAAGCCGGGATAGCTGCCGTCCTCGCCCGCTTTCACGCGATCCGTATCGACGGCGAACATCCAGAGCAGCGCCTGGGTCTTCGGCTCGCCCGCGACGAAGGGCTCGTTGGGGAACTTCTTGCGCAGCCCCGCCCGGCGCTGCGAGCCCACGGTGAACCAGCCGAGCTTCGCACCGCGGTGGTCACTCTGGAACGGTGACGCCTTGGGGAAGGTGTCCATCAGGTCCGTCATGGCGACGGTGGTCTGTGCAGGCGCAGCCTGCAGCAGGTCGCCCACCCCGGGCGCCGCCGCCTTCGCCAGGAACACTGGCGTGGCGCCGGGCTGCGCCGCGACGGCCCAGGTCTTGGCGCCGGGATCGGAGTAGCCGTTGCAGTAGCGCCCGTCCCCGTCCGCGCTGCCCGCACCACAAGCGTTGGCGTCCTCCGCCGTGTAAGAGGCCTGATCTACCTCGCTGTAGAGCAGGAGCTCTCCATCCGGGAAGAAGGCAGGGTTGAAGCGGTTCTTGCCGCTGTCCGGCGGCACGAGCGCGACTGGCTGCTCAGCATCCCAGCTGTCACCGTTGCGCTGGATGTAGCTGATGCCGCCACCGAGGAAGAGCACACGCCACTTCTGTGCGCCGCCCAGCACCGAAAAGGCGATCTTGTCGCCCGCGGGCGACCAGTCTGGATTGTTCGGGATGACGGGCAGATCGAGCTG
>JAICQL010000318.1 GCA_025937895.1 Polyangiaceae bacterium
CGGCAGGCGCGGCCCATGGCTTCCAGCGGCATGCGCAGCCCCGTCTGGAACTGCACGGCGCTCACCGCCACCAGCCGCACCCCGCGCCGCAGCTCCCGCTCCAGCAGCGCCAGCCCCTCTCCGCCAGCAAACGCCTGTGCGTCGAGCCAGCGCAGCTCCAGCCCGTGCAGCTGAGCCGCGCACTGCCAGGGGCTGACGTTGGTCGGAAACTCGCCCCGAAAGAGCAGCACCCGATCGCCTCGCTGCCACGGGATGCCGAGCGCCACGTCCCCGATCCCCCGCGTGGTGCTCGGCGTGAAACCGACCTCCTCCGGCGCCGCGCCGAGCAGGCTGCCCAGCGCCGCGCGAAGCCGCTCCCGCCGCTCGCGCCAGGGCAGGTACGCCGCGTGCCCCAGCCGCGCATGATCGAACAGCGCCGCCTCGACCCGCTGGCGCACGGGCAACGACGGCGGTGAGATGGCCGCGTGATTGCAGTAGGAGAACGGCTCGAGATCGGGAAAGAGCGAGCGATCGCCCAGGCGTGCCAACATCATCGTCGCATAGCAGAGACTGAGGCTCGCGACTGCGCCCTCGGCTGTTCCCGGCGCGCCAATCGTGAAGCTCAGCGCTCGCGCTGGCAGCGCCGCTCGCCCGTACACCAGCTCAGTGACGCGGGCTCGAGCTCGACCCGCTCGAGCCCGCGAGTGGCGTACAAGCTCAGAGCCAACGACATGCGCTCGCGGGCTGGCTCCAAGAAGCCGAAGAGGTCCACGGAACCATGTGTGGCATCACCCAGCGGCCGGGCCCGAACACCAGTGACCCGCTCAAAATCCTGCAGCGGCACCAGCGGTCCTTCTGCGTTGAGCTCGTAGGTGCCGTCCCTGCTGCGGTACGCGCGCACCTTGGTCTGATGCTGCACCAGACCATCCGCCGTTCCGACCCTCAACGCAGCGGTCAGCTCGACATTTCCCGTGGGATACACGCAGGCTCCGATGGGGGCGCCGAGCTCCAGCGTGACCTCCGTCGCAGCGGCAAAGCCCTCGGGCGTCCAGTCAGCGGCAATGGGCTCACGCGGCCAGGCGCTCGCGAGCTCCTGGTACCTCGCCGTCGCGAGTCGTTCGTGCTCGCTGTCGCCCCCGGTCAAGGCGACGAAATCGGCCATGCAATGTTCACCCGGGAAATGAGCCTGCGCCGGTGCCCAGACCTGGCGCTCGCTCGCCGCGCCAGCGGAAGGCCAGTGCATGCGCACGTCAAAGTTGCCGCGGGGCCCGCTCGGCGTAAACGAGAGGTACAGGCTGAGCGCGCGCTCCATAGGTAAAATGCCGTCCACTTGCAGAGTGGGATCGAGCTCCAGTGACAGCGTGCCCGTCGAGCCCTCCAGCGGTACCTCTTGCGCCTCTGGCGACTGACAGGTGCCGTTGGGACCAGCAACGACGCTGCCCTCCGGGGCGACCGGCGCTTCACTCGGGCTCCACTCGCTACAACGCAGCTGCTGTGGGAAGGTCAAAGAGAGCGCGCGGCTCCGGCTCACTCAGCGACAGCTCGCTCTCCGTGTACTCACACGCGATGTCCGGGTCCAAGGTGCTCGGCTCTTCCGGAGCTTTCGCAACGTGCTCCTCCCGGCCACAAGCAGACAGCGCTGCCAGAGCCAGGGTATACCTCGCCAGCGCGTCACCTGTTCCACCAAACCGATGCCAAGGCATGCGGCACTGTAACACAGACTCCGATCGGCTGGAGAGGGCGAGGCGCTCCCGTGGCTCCAGGGGCGCAAAGCTCGCAACTTCGTTCGTGGTCGCGCCGCGGCTGGGCGCGAAGCTCCCGCCCTCTGGCTCCTGCCCGGTAGTCCGCTGGCATTGACAGCGACCCCGCATGTCGAGCTTGGGGTCGCGCCGGAGGGGGTCGCGGGGCGGTTCCGTCAGGTCGGGGTGAGTCTCGGGGCGAGCGCGTTCTCTCGAGCGGCACGAGCGGAGCATGTGAACTGTCGCGCTGGGCCTCGTCCGCCTCGCCGTTCTTCATGCCTTGCAGCCGCGCGTTCGGAGCCGTGCACGCGCCGTGTGCGCCTTGAAGGATCGCAGCTCACGACCTTGCGCATGCTGCATCCTGCGACGAGCGAGTCGAGATGGTAGGCGAGGGCGCTGCGATCTTTCCGGGATGCTGGTCTTCTCGCAGTGGGATCGAAGCTTCGATGATCGATGGGATCGCTTCGCTCGCGTGGTGCGCTGAGAAATGCTCCGTCTCATTGCGGGTTGACTGAGTCGGCGCATCTGACTTTCATCGGGTCGAAAGGCGAGCACAGCGTATCCGTCGCCGCGGTCCCACGAGCAGCAGCTCGGGTAGCAAGGCGCGTTTGGTGCGGTCGTACGCTGTGCGCTCCGGAAAGGTATTCAATGACTCATCGTGCTTCCAACCGTTCGTTTTCGCGCTCGCTCACGGCCTTCGTGGGGCTCCTGTCCTTCGCCGGGCTGATGGCTGCGCCGGCGCTGAGCCAGGCGCAGGTCGTGGCGGGAGACAGCGCCTCGGTGCAGGTGCTGCTGAACGGCGGCGTTCTCAATCCAACGACTGTCGCCGTGCGTGACGACGTGGCCTTCCTCGTCGAGGGGCAGCTGAGCCTCATCGGTCAGGTCGCCAATCCCTTCCAGGTCGTCACCGTCGCGCTGGATGGCACGGGGCTGCTGGCAGATACGGTACAGCTACCCGGCGCCGAGTTCTTCCCCGAGGGCATCGCGCTCGACGCAGACACCGATGATCTGTTCGTCGGCAGCCTGGTGACTGGCTCGGTCGTGAAGATCCCCGCCGGCACGTTCACTGCGGAAGAGTTCGCGGCGCCTGCACCCGCCGCGCTCACGCGGGGTGCCGTCGGGGCAGAGGTGAACGAGGTGAACAACCTCGTCTTCGTCTGCGACTCGAACCCCAACGTGGCGGGCGCCACCCTGACGGGTCTGAATCTCGACGACGCCACGGTGGTGGTGACCCACCAGTTCCCCGGTGCCAACGACGTCTGCAACGACGTCACCTTCGATGCGGAGGGCAACCTGTTCGTCACCGAATCCGCGACAGGCCAGATCTTCACCGTCGACGCAGCCAACGTGCTGACCCCGAACAGCCTGCAGTTGCTCGTTGCGACCCCGGGCCTCGCGCCCCTGGCGCCAGGCGGAGTCGGCGCGAACGGCATCGCGTTTGCGAGCGGTGGCCTGTTCGTCGCCAACACCGAAGCTGGAACCATCGTGCGCTTTGACCCGGCGGCGCCCGACGTCGCTGCAACAGAGACGATCGTGAACCTCAACGAGAACAACGTGGCCAACACCTTGCTCTCCGGCCCCGACGGCATCACCGAGATATCGGAGACCGAGTTGCTCGTGGTCGAAAACGGTCTGGCGGGCGCGCTGCAGAATCGGCTCGTGAAGCTCACGCTCGATCCGATCGTGCAGCAGTGACTGCAGCCGCTCGAGCGCGAGCTGATGCTCGAACGCTCGGGCAGGGCAGACCGGCCAGGAAACGGGCGACTCTGCGTCGCTCGTTTCCGACCGCCTGAAGGTCAGCTGCCGAGGTCGGGCGCACTGGCTGAGCTGCGCCAGCTCCCAGGCCGACGCTGGCAGGAGGGAAGCGATCGATGGTTGCTGTCCCGACAGCCACTGTCCGGACAGCGTCGCTCGACGGTTGTCCTCGATACAGTCACTGTATCGAAGGCTGCTCATCGGGACGCTATCGAGCCAGTTACTGTAGAAACGGCAACCAGTGCGTGACTCCGTCATGACATGCACTGTGTGGACGGCAACCATGCGACCGTTCCGTCCAGACAGCAAGTCGCCATGAGCCAGCTAGTGCAGCCACCGTCCTGACAGTGACGGTGTGGACGGCAACCCACCGGCCCTTCTAGACTCGCCACGCAACTGGAGGGGCCGGTGCCCCGAGGAAGGAACGGGGGAGGCGACGGTGCGAAAGAGGGACGCCAGGACGAGAGCGCGGGAGCGCGAGCGTGCGCGACGCTACCGGCAGCGCCGGCGGGCACGCGCCGCACAGACAGGCTGGTTGATCACCGAGCTGGCAGCGCTGGCGGGGGAGACGCCGCGCACCATTCGCTACTATCTGCAGCAAGGGCTGCTAGCGCCGGCCACGTTTCGCGGCACCGCCACTCGCTACGGCCGCAGCCACCTGCTGCGCCTGCTGAGCATTCGCCGGCTGAAGCACGAGGGCGTACGCCGGCTGTCCGCGATCCAGCAGCGCCTGAATGCAGCTGGAGAGGCCCAGTTGCTGGCCGCGATGGCCGCGAGGCCACTCAGCGCGGCCGTGGCCACGGCGCTGGGGCTACCTGCCGCCAACGCGGCCGCCGCCGGCTCAGCCAACCCGGCGGAGGTCGCGGCCCAGCGCGATGCCACGACGAAGAGCACACCGGCGCCCGGCGAGCCGTGGCTCAGGGTGCAGCTCCTGCCGGGGCTGGAGCTGATGCTGGCAGAGAGCGCCAGCCCCGCCGCGCGTCAGCTGGCGCTGCGGATGCTGGCGGAGTGTGCCAGCAGGTGAGGGGCGCCGTTCTGACCTGTTGCTCCGCGCGCGGAGGCCGTTGCCTGCGACGGGGCTGAGTCGCTCGGCAGTCTGGCGCGACCGCCGCAGCGCCGCCCGCCACCTGCTGCTCACGAGTCTCGAGGGTGCGGCCGCGTTCTCGCCGTCCTCACGGTCTCCGTCTAACCGCGGTAGGTCCAGCGTCGGAACTTCGTCAGCGAGCCCAGTTCTCTGTCCGAAGGCCAGACACTCGGCGAAATTCTCGCAGATTATTGCTGACCAACGTGGCGCCCAAGGCCCTGGCATGAGCGGCAATCAGGAGATCCATTGCCCCGATTGGGGTGCCCTTCCTTTCGAGCTCAGCGCGGATGTCCCCGTACGCAAAGGCGGCCTCGGGCGAGTAGGACAATACCTGGAACGGCGCGAGGAACATCTGAAGCGCGTCCGCGTTCTGTCTATGGGCCCGGCTCTTGCTCACGCCGTAGGCGAGCTCCGAGACCGTGACCGCGCTCAATGCGACCTCATCGGGGGAACAGCTCGTCAGTCGCTCGAGCACTTTCGGAGGATGCTTCTTGATCAGATAGATGCAGATGTTCGTGTCGAGCAGGTACACTCAGTCCAACCCCTCACGCTCTTGCACGGCAGGTTCGGCCCGCTCTGACAGGAAGTCGTCGCTGAACCCACCGAGCGCTTGCCGAAGGGAGCCCCAGGGATCGTTGACGGGGAGGAGGATCACGGCCGTGCCAAGCTTTCTGGCGAAGACCTCTGTGCCTTCAAAGCGCAGGTGTTTGGGCAGACGCACAGCTTGGCTCTGACCGTTCTTGAACAATCTGGCGCGATCCATGGCCCACAGTATAGTCTACTTAGTATATATCTCAAAGCTCCTTTCCCGCCGCACCAAGCACGTGCCGAGCGAGGCAGGGTCGCGCATTGCTGCTGAGCACGCACGAGGTCATGCTGCTCCGCCACCCTGACGGGTGCGGCCCGAGCACGTAAGGCCTGACCTACCGGACCAGGTCAGAGGGCGGGGTTACGTAGCTTCGGGGCCGTCTCCGGTACGAGATGAGCCCTGGCAAGGCGCGCGCGGCCAGCTACGCTGCGGCCATGGTCGACGCGCGCCTCCTCCCGGCAAGTGCAATGCTCGTGCTCTCCGCGTGCTCGGGGTCCGCCGAGGGCCCCCTGGCTCTCGGCCACTCCAGCGCCAACGTCGAGCTATCCGGCGCCGATCAGGTATTCGTGCTCGCCACCAGGCTCAGCGACGAGAGCGGCGCCGACGCGCGCAGCCGAGAGGCGGCAGCCCTGGCCACGGGCGGCTTGCTCACGCGCTTCACCTTCGACGGCGCGCCCATGTTCGATGCCGACGGCCGGCGCGTGGGTGCCAGCTGCGGGGTGACGTTCGTCTCGCCCAGCTTTGCCGTGACCGCCAGCCACTGCACCGTGGACACCGACCCGGAGCTGCTGGTTGAGGCGTATCGCCCAACCCTCGCCCTGAACCAGGGCTTCACCGCGGCCAGCATCCTGAGTGGCACCTTTCCCGACTACGAGCATGCCCGGCTCGGACCCGAGCACGGCTACCACGTGGATCGCTTCACGTGCCACCTCTTCGCGCGTTGCGGCTTCGACTCACCGGGCCCCTGCCCCCAGCTCAGCCCCGACATCGCCCTGCTCGAGTGCGATGGCCGCCCCGGCGACCGCTACGGCTTTCTCGACGTGGCCACGATCGATCGCCCCGACGCTGAACCCTTCATGCCCTGGAAGCACGAGGTCTACGACCTCGACCGGAGCCCCGCGCCGGACCTGTTCGCACGCTACACCGAGCTCGCCTTCGACTACGCGGACAACTACCACTATCTCGCGCTCGGAGTGGACGGCCGAGAGCAGCACCAGCTCTTGCCACTGACCTCCACTCGACTTGCTGTCGACGTGCCGCACCGAAAACTCGCCCTCGACGAGCACGTGCTCACCGACCTCCTCGGCTGCCACGGCACCTCGGGCTCCGGCGCGCTGCAACGCAGCGAGCTCGGGCCCTGGCAGCTGCTCGGGCCCGCCACCTTCGGCGACATCGAGCTCAACAGCTTTCTGTGCAACCACCAGCCCTCGCTGTCCGGAGGCCTTCATGGCCCCGGAGTCCCCGGTATCAGCTACGCGAGCCTGGCACAGACCCAGGCCCTCCTCGCCGCGGCGACAGACCGCCTGCACCAAGACTGCAGCGCCTGGCCACGCGGAGAGACCACCCTCTTCACCCACCTTGCTTGCCCCCGCGCGAGCCTGGCGGCAGACCCCCAGAACCTCGCGCTCGCCCGCGCCCTCCGACCTCCGCGCGAGCCCGCGCCGCTGGACGTGCTCGGCCGCTGGCCGATCGCTCTCGATTCCGGAGCAGCGCCTTCCATGCTCGGCCCCGAGCTGCAGGAAGGCCAGAGTTACCGGGTCGGCCTGGACGTTACCGTGACGCAAGGCTGCGTGACAGGCACCTGTCCACGAGTTTCCGTTTTCCTCGACGACACCAAGCTTGCCACCCTCGACAACTTCACTCGTGATGGCCAGCGCCTTCCGGTGCGAGGAAGTTTCACGGCCCGAGCGACCCAGCGAACATCGGCGCGGTCTGCAAAGACCATCACCGGCGCATCCGCACGCTGTCACTCTCAGAGTTCCGCGACCAACTGGCGATGGATCGGTTCTTCGCGCATCCGGAGC
>JAICQL010000144.1 GCA_025937895.1 Polyangiaceae bacterium
GCCGCGTTGCTCACGAAGCCGTGATTGTGCGCGGGTAGCTGATTGAGAGTGAGTTGCACGGTCTCCGTGCCCCCCGCCTGGCCGAGGGGAAAGGCGCTGCTCGTGTGCAGCGGCACGCGGCCGCGCAGGTCGGGCAATGCACAATTGGATTGCCCATCACCGCCGTAAGTGGTGCCGAGCAACATGAACAGGGTGTCGTACTCCGCGATCGGGAGCAGTTGCCCCTGACAGAACAGCCAGCCCAGGGGCGCAAAGTTTCCTGCGAACATGCGGATCTCGCCGACATAGGGTTCAGACATTCGTCGCTCCTCCTCGTTGATGGAGACTGTGCTGCTGGGCAGCGTGCCTGATGGGACAGCGTGCCGAAGGGCAGTGTGCTGATCGGCAGCCTGCTGATCGGCAGCCTGCTGATCGGGCCTTGCCGATGGGGCGCTGCGGAGCCGCCCGTGATCGGCTACCGCTCAGTTCTGGCTGGGAAAAATGCCCTGCAGGGCGACGCAGAAATTGAGGGTGAGGTACGGCTGCATGTTCTCGTGCGCCTGGCCGCCGCCTGCAGAGCCGAAGGCGCCGGGGGTGGGTACCTGCGGCGCGTTGACCGAGTTGCAGAAGTAGGGCACGTCACTGAAGGTGGCGAACTGCATGTTATCCGCCGGTGCCGTGAGGTCTGCGGGTAGGCTGCTGGCCGCCACCGTGTGCGTGTGTGTCGGCATCTCCGCGCTGGTCAGCGTGTGCGTCGGCTCACCGACGCGTTGGCCCCGAGTGTAGCCATCCCCCATGTGCACGGGGACCCTGCCGCGTAGATCCGGCAGCGCAAAGTTCGTGACCCCGTCTCCACCGTACGTGTTGCCGCAGAGCGCGTACAGCGCCTGATTCTGGTTGATGGGCAGAAGCTGCCCGTTGGCAGATGCCCAGCCTCGCGGTGCGTAGTTGAACGCCACCAGACGTATCTCGCCCAGGAATGGCTCGCCCATCTCTACCTCCCTCAACGTAGGTCAACGCGCACCCGCATTCGCGGGCCCCCCATCGTCTCGCAACAATGGCGCAGCTCAGAGCAGCGTGCAAGTCGAGAAGCCAGTCGCTGCGCTGATCGTCCCGGCGCCTCCGCCCGCAGTGTTCTGAGAGTCGATGAAGACCACGACGGCGGCTGACCCGGCGCAGTTGGTGGCGCCCGTCCGCGGGCAGGCATCACTGCCCGTGGGGCCACCGACGAGGCCGAAGATGTCATTTACCCCACCCGTGCTCGACTGACGCCGGAGCGCGATGCCGAAGCCGCCGTCCACGGACACGGACTGGTTGCCGCTGATCTGTGCGCACACGGTGCTATCTCCCGTGGCGCTGCCAGAGCCGATGAAGATGCCGTCCTCCACACCCGTGCTGGTCATGCTCGTGACCGAGTTGTTGAGCACCTTGGTGTGCAAGGTGGCATTGCTGTCGATCGCCCTCAGGCGGATGCCGCTGCTGTTCGAGCCAGAGGTGGTGTTGCCTTCCACGTCGATCCGCGCAAAGGGTGCCGACGCTGGGCTGATGGTGCGCCCGAGGAGGACGAGGATCGCGTTGTTGGCGGACCCGGCCCCTGCGGCCGTGTAGGTGTTGTTCTTGATGGCTCCGCTGGTCACGCTGGCCGAGTCGAAGATGGTGACCTCGGTGCCAGGTCCGGCGGAGGTGGTGAACGAGTTGTCCTGGATCGTGAGGCTGGAGATCGTGCCTGAGAAGTTTTTCAGCGCGAAGAACCCGCCGGTCGCGTTCGAGAACGCGGACCCGGTGATGCTGACTATGCCTGTCAGGTTCGCGTTGCCGCTCGCACCATCATCAAAGTCCATGCCCGTGCCGATGCCCGAGATCGTCAGCCCCTGCGCGGTGAAGTTGCTGACCCCCGTGCCGTGCACGGCAGCGGTCGTGATGGTCTGCAGAGTCATGGAGCGCAAGGTGACGTTCAGGGCATTGCTCATCTCGATGCCATTGACGCTCATGTTCTGGATCGTGCCGCCGCTGCCGTTGCGCGCCCCGGTGCCATCACCCGTCACCGTGAAGCTGCCCGTCGTGTTGGTCAGCACGATGGCATTGCTGCCACCGTTGGCCGTCACCGACCTCAACGATACGGTGCCTCCGGAGTTGACCAGCTCGACTGCAGCCGCAGCCGAGGCGCTGACGGCCATGCCGCTGACATCCAGCGAGCTGGAGCCGCTGGCCACGAGCCCCTTGGTGCCGGCCAGCGCCACCACATCCATGCCGCGCACGTAGCTGCCGCTGGCCAGGGTGAGGGTACGCATCTGCGTGCTCGTGCCTGCCGCCGCGAAGGCGCTGCTGCGCGAGAACGGCGCCAGGCTGAAGCCCAGGTGCGTCGAGTCCACGTTCGCGCCCTCGCCCAGCAGGCGCTGGCCGGAAGACAGGGCTTTGAGCGAATACGGGCTGGCACGCCGCCGCGCGTAGATCACGTCACCGCTGGTGACGCTGACCACACCCGTCAGATTCGTGTACGGGCTGGTGAGCTTGCCGGTGCCGCCGGGCGCGGCGGTGGCGTCGACGAACCAGACCCGGTTGCTGATGGTCAGGCTCACCTGCGCCGTGGCCGCGCCGCCAGCGTTTGCGATCGTGTACGCGAAGGCGTCGCTGCCGGTGACGCCCGCCGGTGGATCGTAGGTGAAGGTGCCGTCCGCAGCCAGCACGACGCTACCGCCAGCGTTGGTCGTCAGCGAGCCGCCGGGGCTCGTGGTCGCCGCCGAGGCCAGGGAGGCACCGAAGCCGGTGATGGTGGCGCCGTTGAGCGTGTCGTTGCCCAGCACGGAGCTGGTGACGTCGATCGGAATGTTCCCGGTCACGCCGAACGCCTCACCCGTCGCCGAGGGCGGCGGTACGGCGAGGTTCACGACGATGGAGAAGGTGATGCTGTCGCTGCCGGCGCTGTTCAGCGCCTGCACCGTGATGTCCGAGAACGTGCCCGGCGCCGTCGGCGTGCCCGAGAGCACGCACGTGGTCGAGTCCAGCGTGACGCCGTTCGGCAAGGTGCCCACGCTGACGGAGCAGGAGGGTACGGGGAAGCCGCCGCGGGCAAAGGCATGTGAATACGCCGCGTCCGCATCCACCGGGGAGGGCGGCGTGCCGGAGAGCGAAGGCGCCTCGTTCACGGTCAGGGTGAAGCTCTGCGCTGCCCCAGTGCCGACCCCGTTGGTGGCATTCACCGTCACTGCATGCACGCCGCCGGTGCCGCCCGCCGGAGTACCGGAGAGCAGGCCGCTGCTGGCGTTCAGGCTGAGCCCGCTGGGCAGCCCGGTGGCGCTGAAGCTGGGCGCCGGGAAACCGGTCGCCGTCACCGTGAAGCTGCCCAGGCTGTCCACCGTGAAGGTGGCAGCGCTGGTAGAGGTGATCACCGGAGCCTGCTCGACGGTGAGGGTCAACGACAGGCTCGCGGTGCTGCCGACGTTGTTGTTCGCCGTGATCGTCAGCGAGTAGTTGCCGCCGGTGGCGGGCAGCGGCGTGCCGCTGATCGCGCCCGTGCTGGTGTTGAAGCTCAGCCCGCTGGGCAGAGAGCCCGCCAGGCTGAAGCTGGGCGCGGGAAAGCCACTGGCGCTCGGCGTGTAGTTGTCGGAAGCGCCCACGACGAAGGTCTTGGCCGTTGCACCGCTGATGCCCGGCGCCTCGTTCACGGTGAGGGTGAAGCTCTGCGAGGCCACGGGGGCGACCCCGTTGGTGGCTTCCAGGGTCACCGCGTGCACGCCGCCCGTACCGCCCGCCGGAGTACCGGAGAGCACGCCGCTGCTGGCGTTCAGGGTGACCCCGCTGGGCAGGCCGGTGGCGCTGAAGGTGGGTGCCGGAGTGCCGGAGGCCGTCACCGTGAAGGTGCCTGGGCTGCCCGCGGTGAACGTGGTGGCATTGCCGGAGGTGATGCTGGGCGCCTCGTTCACCTGGAGGGTCACCGCCAGGCTCGCTGCCGAGCCGACGCCGTTGGTGGCGCCGATCGTGACGGGGTAAGTGCCCGCGGTGCCCGCCTGCGGCGTACCGCTGATGGTGCCCGCCGCGGCGCTGAAGCTGAGCCCCGCGGGCAAGCTGCCATCGAGGCTCGAGGTGGCCAGGGGGAAGCCGGTGCGCGTGACCGAGTAGGTGTTCGGGCTACCGACGACGAAGGTGGTGCTGGCAGCGCCGAGCAGCCCCGCGGGTTCCTCGATGGTCAACGTGGCGCTCTGGATGGCCAGACCGCCCACGCCGTTGTCGGCGCTGAAGGTCAGCGTGTATTCGCCACCCGTGCCCGGAGCAGGCGTGCCCTCGAGCACACCGGTCTCCGGCGTGAAGGTGAGCCCGGCGGGCAGCGACTCGTCGAGCGTCAGCTCCGGCGCCGGGGTGCCCGTGGCGGTCACGACGAAGCTGTCTTCGGTGCCGACCAGGAACGAGATCTCGTCGGAGGAGGTGATCTCTGCTGCCTCTTCGACGGTCAGGGTCAGCTCCAGGGTGGCATCGCTGCCCACGCCGTTGCTGGCGCTGAGGGTGAGGGGGTAGCTGCCGCCCGAGCCGGGCGCTGGCGTGCCAGAGAGCGAGCCGGTGAGCGGCTCAAAGCTCACGCCATCCGGCAGCGCGCCGCTGACGCCGAGAGCCGGAGCCGGGAAGCCCGTGGCGCTGACCGCGTAGGAGCCCGCTCCGCCCACCGTGAACGTGGTGGTGCTGGCGCCGATGAGGGCCGGAGCCTGGTGGACGGTCAGGGTGAAGCTCTGCGTGCCGTCGCTGCCGACGCCGTTGCTGGCAGTGAAGGTGAGCGGATATTCGCCGCCCGTGCTCGCTGCCGGCGTGCCCGCCAGCACCCCGGTGGCCGGGGTGAAGCTCACGCCGGCGGGCAACGTGCCCGCGACGGAGAGGGTCGGGCTGGGCGTGCCGCTGGCCGTCACCACAAAGCTGCCGGGGCTGCCCACGGTGAACGTGGTCGCGCTGGCCGAGGTGATGCTCGAGCCCTCGTCGACGTTCAAGGTGACCGGCAGGCTCGCGTCCGCGCCGATGCCGTTGCTGGCGCTGAAGGTCAGCGGGTACGCGCCGCTGCTGCCTGGCTCGGGCGTGCCCGAGAGCGTGCCAGTCTGTGAGTCGAAGCTCACGCCAGCGGGCAAGCTCCCGCTCAGGCCGAGCTGCGGCGCCGGAAAGCCGCTGCTGGTCAGCGCGTAGCTGCCGAGCTCACCGACGCGGAAGGTGGTGGCCGCCGCGCCCGAGAGCTCGGGCGCCTCGTTGACGGTGAGGGTGAAGCTCTGGCTGGCCACGGGCGTGACCTCGTTGCTGGCGGTCACGTCGAGCTCGTAGCTGCCGCCGCTGCCGTCCGCCGGGGTGCCGGCGATGGTGGCGGTGCCGGCATTGAAGCTGACCCCTGCCGGCAAGGTGCCGGAGACCGCGACGGTGCGCGCGGGATGGCCCGTGCTGGTGAGCTCGAACGAGCCCGCCTCGCCCACCACGAAGGTGGTGTTGGCCGCCGAGGTGAGCTCGGGCGCCTCCAGCACCTCCAGGGTCAGGAGCAGGATCGACTCCTCGTCCAGGCCGTTATCGGCGCTGATGCTGAGCGGATACACTCCGCCCGTGCCGTCCACTGGCGTGCCCGAGATCTCGCCCGTCTCCTCATCAAAGGAGAGCCCACTGGGCAGGCTGCCATCCAGGGTGAGCACCGGGCTGGGCACGCCGAGCACCAGCGGCGCGTAGCTACCCGCGCTGCCGACCGTGAACGTCGCCGTCGATGCGCCGCCGAGCAGCGCCTCGGTCTGCACCACGATGGTCAAGGTCTGCACCGCGTCCGGCTCGAGCCCGTTGCTGGCGGTGACCGTGACGTCGTATTCGCCTGCGCTCTCGGCGTCTGCTGCGCCGACTAGGCTGCCGTTCTCGAAGCTGACGCCCTCGGGCAGCTCGCCGTCGAGGTTGAGCACCGGCTCCGGCGTGCCGCTGGCCGTCACGGCAAAGGGCAGGTTTTCGTCCGTGCCCGCGCGCAAGGTCAGCGTGTCCGCGCTGGTGATTTGCGGGGCACGCGCCACGGTGATGCGCACCGTGCCCTCGTCCTGCCCGGCCGCGTTTTCGATGTGATAGTCGAAGCTGTATTCACCGCTCGCGCTCGCCGTCGCGGCGAACGTGAAGCTGCCGTCGGCGTTGACGGTCAGCTCACCCGCCTCGAACGAGACCTGGCTGCCGGCGGCATGATCGGCCACGGTGCCGCTCAGTGAGCCCGCGCCGAAGCTGGTGATGACCGGCGCCGGGGTGCCCACGTCATTGGCGAGCAGCGCGCTCGGGGCGCCGGTGGCAACGGTGAGAGTCGTGCCCGCCGAGGTGTCGTAGAGATCGTCGGTCGCGAGCGGTGCCTCGTGCACGTCGATCACCACGCGCGCCTCCGAGGAGCCTCGGGAGTTCTCCAGGCGATAGAAGAACTCGAACGGCCCTACCAGGGATGGGGCGGGGGTGAACGTGAAGGAGCCGTTGGCGCCCACGTCGAGCTGGCTGCCATCCGCGCTGGCGCTGGTGCCCGCTGCATGATCGTCGACGCCGCCGCCCAGCGAGCCGCCGCCGAACGAGACCAGGGTCGCGAGCGGAGCGCCGCGCGAGTCGTTGGCCAGCAGCGACTGCGCTGAGCTGAGGGACTGCCCCTTGGAGCCGATGTAGTGGTCTTCGGCCGCCAGCGGCGCCTCATCGACGCTGATGCGCACGAGGGCGGTGACGCTGCCGGAGACGTTCGACAGGGTATAGCTGAACGAGTCCTCGCCGGCGAAGTCGAACGGCGGGAAATACGTGAGCGCGCCGGAGTCCGCGAGCAGCACCACGCCGCCCTCGCTGGAGCTCTCGTCGAAGTCGCTGATGCGGGCGCCGTTGGGCTCGTCATTGACCAGCACACCGGGCGCGGCGAGGGTCAAGGTCTCGTTCGGCAAGGTGCCGAAGTCGTCGTCGCTGGCGAGCGGCGGCGCGACCAGGGTCAGCGCGACCGTGGCGCTGCTCTCAGCGTCGTCGGAGGCCAGCGAGTAGCTGAAGTTATCGACTCGCGGCAGCGGCCCCGGGTTGGCGGGCGGCGTGTAGACAAAGCTGCCATCCGACTGGATCACCACGGTCCCGCCCAGGCGTGTGCTCACGCTCGTGGGCAGCAGCTCTCCGCCGCCCAGCGTATCGTTCTCCAGGAGACCGGGCGCGGCCACCGTGGTGGCCGCCACGGCGCTCACCTCGTACGCATCGTCGTGCGCCACCGTATCTACCGGCTCACCCGCGTCGCCAGTGCCGCTGGCGCCGCCGCCGCCGCCGCTGCCGCCGAGGTTCGAGTGTGGCCCGAGCCCGCCGAGCCCCGCGCTGCCGGGGGCCGAGAGCCCCACGCGCGGAGCGCCCTCGATGGTGCATGAGCCGATCAGCGCAGTGGCGGCAACTGATGCCGCGAAGAACGAGAATAGTCGTTGGAACCGCAAGCGTCCCCCTCCAGGCTTGCTGAGACGACGCTCGCGCCGTTGGCTTAAGTCATCAATCCTTTGACGAGCACCATCAGTGTTCCACTGTGAACAGGCGAGCGAGCTCTGCCCGAGCTCGAGAGCCGCGCGCAGCAGGCCGTGTCCGCTGCTCAGGACATGGCCGCTCGGAAAGCAGGGCGCGCGCCCTCCGGGGTGAAAGCAGCAGGCTTTAGTTGCGCGGAGCGTGGAACAGCGAGAGATCGACGGCGTTGCCCATCGCCTGGTAGCCGGCGATGCTGGGGTGCAGCCCGTCATTGTCGAACATCGGCAGGATGCCGTTCACGTCGTTGGGATCGCGGAGCACGGCGTCGAAGTCGATCACCTCGTCGAACTCACCGCTGTTGCGGATCCAGTCGTTGACGGCGCTGCGCACGGCAGAGGGCCCGTTCGGCGTGATGGTCGCCCCGTACACCAGGATGCCCTTCTCGCGCGAGCGCTCGAGGATACGCCGGTAGGCGTCGATGATGGGCTGCGCCTGGACGTTGGCGCGGATGTCGTTGATGCCCTCGAGCACGATCAACCACTTGATCTTGTCGCGGGTCAGCACGTCGCGCTCGAAGCGCAGCACCCCCGCGTCCTGGTACATGCTGCTGCTGGTCAGCGCGTTCGCACCCATGCCAAAGTTCAGCACCGAGCGCTTGTCGGCCAGCGCCGGATCGTCCTGCAGCGCCAGGGTCAGAAAGTCCGTCCAGCGCGCGAACTGGTTGAGCACGCCGTAGCCGTCGGTGATCGAGTCACCCAGGGCCGCGATGGCGAACGCATCGCTCGGCGCCATCACCTCCAGCGCGTTGATAAAGTACCAGCGGTCGCGCGTCTGCGCGCCCGTGAGGCCCTGCGCGGACACGGCGTCGCCCGCGGCGATGTACGACGTCTCGCGCGCGCCGGGGTGGCCGGTGATCTCCACGGGGAGCGCCGCACCGAAGGCCATGGTGATGGCGGTGAGCTGCAGCTCCTGCAGCGAAAAATCCAGCGGATCGGACCACACCGTCTGGCCCGCGGGGATGCTCACGCTGGCCGCGCCGTTGAACTGAAACGCGGCATCCGTGACGGTCTCGATCTGCCCCTGGCTGTTGCCCGGATTGGCCTGGGTGAGCGCGCGCGCGATGTGGACCTTCTGAATGGAGACAGGGCTCGTGCCCTTCTCGTTGCTCAGCTGGATGCGGATCTGCTGGCCCGAGAGGGTGGGCCACACGAACTGGCGCAAGGTGGCGTTGGCCAGCGGCGGCGGCAGGTTGTTGGGCTCGGTGCGCTGGATCGTGGTCGCCCAGGAGGGCAGCCACTCCAGACTGACGGCGGGCGCTCCGCCTGCACCTGCTGCAGGAGCGACCTCGCTGCCGCTGCCACCCGCGCCACCCAGCCCGGTGCCATTGACGATGGGCCCGAGCACCTCGCCGCCACCGCTCAGCGCGACGGGCGGCGCGGGCTGGAGCGGCGCCGGGAAAGGAGCCTTGGGCTCGGCTTCGCTCGCGGCGACGACCCTGGCGGGCAGCTCGCTGCTCGGGGCGAGGCTGCCCTCCCCGCAGGCCAGGCAGAGCAGCGCGGAGAGGGCGAGGGCAAGGGACTCGTGCAGCATCTGAGGGCTCCGGTGGAGCGGCGCTGCCGCTCGCGGGGCCGAAGCTAGCAGCTCGGGGTGAGCACCAGAAGCTGGTGGAAAGCTGCTGCAAGAGTGTCCGGAGGTC
Source organism: Polyangiaceae bacterium (assembly GCA_025937895.1). Classification (GTDB taxonomy): domain Bacteria; phylum Myxococcota_A; class Polyangia; order Polyangiales; family Polyangiaceae; genus SZUA-265. The sequence continues at coordinate 9,113 of JAICQL010000144.1, forward strand.
CTTCGCGAGGTCCATGCCGTCCTGGCCGGAGCGTGCGCTGTTCCGGCCGCAACGGCTCGATCACATCCGCGTGCGTCGGGCCATCACCCCGCAGGGCGGGCTCGTGCCGCTGCACCGTGCCGGGCTGAATCAGCCTTCGCGAAACAGCGGCTCGCGCACGCCGCTCCGGCGCAAACCGCGCTCAGCCGCCCGCCAGGCGTGCCGTTCAGCGCTCAGGGGGCGCAGCTCCCGCACTCGACATGGAACTGCCGGACGGTGACCGCAATGGCCGCATCCTCGTGGTGGACGATCACGAGGGGATTCATGGCGACTTCGACAAGGTGCTCGAGAACCCCGACCGGACGGCGCCTTCCGTGCGGCTCGATGACTTCGCGGCCTCCCTGTTCGGGGAAGAGAAGCGGCACCGCCCGCAGACCAATTTTCAGGTCAGCCATGCGCGCCAGGGTCAAGAGGCCTGCGAGCTGGTGCTGAAGAGCGTGCGCGAGCGGCTGCCGTACGCGCTGGCGTTCGTGGATGCGCGCATGCCACCCGGCTGGGATGGCTTGCAGACCATCGAGCAGCTGTGGCGCCACGACAGCGAGATCGAGGTCGTGCTGTGCACGGCCTACGCGGACTACTCCTGGGAGGAGATCGCCGCCCGCCTGCCCCGGACGGAGCGCCTGCTGATCCTGCGCAAGCCCTTTGATCCGCTGGAGGTGCGTCAGCTGGCGTACGGGTTGACCGCCAAGTGGCAGCTCCGGCGCCAGGCGACCTGCCGCATGCAGGAGCTCAAGCGCATGGTCGTGCAGCGCATGCGCGACATCGAGCAGCTGCGCTCGCGCATCGCGGAGCTGGCAAAGCAGCGGGGCGCGCAGCCCTCGAGCGCCGGCTGAGCGCAGGCCCTGCTGGAAGGCTGCCGCCAGGGTGGTAGATCGGCTCGATGGCAGACCTCGCCCGAGCAGCTCACTCCCGCACCATCCGGGATCCCATTCACGGCGACATCGAGCTCACGCCGCTGCAGGCGGCGGTCGTGGACACGCGGCACTTCCAGCGGCTGCGCTACATCCGCCAGAACGGGCTGCTGCACTTCATCTTCCCGGGCGCCGTGCACACCCGCTTCGCTCACTCGCTCGGCACCATGGAGGTGGCGCGCCGCGCCTTCCGGCACCTGTCGAGCACGCTGCCCCCGGGCACTGCCGCCGAGCTCTCGCACCTGGGCACGGTGTTTCAGCTGGCCGCGCTGCTGCATGACGTGGGCCACTGCGCTTTTTCGCACGCCATCGAGCACGTCCAGATCAAGGGCCAGCCCATCTTCGGCACCGTGAAGGAGTTCCTCTCCGCATGGGGCCAGCCGGAGCTGCGCGAACTGCTGCTCCAGCCAGCACTCGGCCCCGGCAGCGCCGCTGACGCCCCCGCTCGCCACGAGCTGATCGGGCTGGTGCTGATCGGGAGGATCTTCGCCCAGGAGAGCGTACGCCGGGTCGCCGGTGCTGCCGCCGAGGAGCTGTGCAGGGACACGCGCGCGCTCGTGCACGGGCACCTGCCGGTCTCCCCGCGCTTTCAGGCCGAGGCGCGCCTGCTCTGGGCGCGGCTGGCCGCGGCGCAGGGCGCCTTGCCCGCGCACGGCCCGGACCCCGCGGAGCAGATCCTGCAGGTGTTGCACGAGCTCATCAGCGGCACGCTCGACGTCGACCGCCTGGATTACCTGGTCCGCGACGCCTTCCACTGCGGGGTACCCTACGGGCAGTGCGACGTGGACTTCTTGCTCGCGAGCTTGCGCATCGACTTCGTCGCGGGCAGGGCGGTGCTGGCGGTGTCGGAGAAGGCGCGGTACGCGCTCGAGGACATGCTGTGGTCGCGCTACCAGCTGTTCGTGCAGGTGCTGCACCACAAGACCAACGTGGGCCTGAACGCCACCTTGCAGCAGGCGCTGGAGGATGCCGTGCGGGACGCGCGCATCGAGCACCCGGACAGCGAGCCGCGCCTGCTCGCCTTCACCGATGACTACGTGATGGCGAGCATCCATCGTGCGTCGCTGCTCGGCGAGCTGGAAGACCGCTCCTACACGAAGGCCTTGATCGACCGCCGCTTGCCCGTCCATCTGGGCGCGCTGAGCCTGCTGGGCGTGGCTCCGGCACGGCAGCACGCGCTGATCGCCGCACACGCCGCGCAGCTGGCAGCGGAACACCAGCTGGAGGAGCGGGCCGTGTGGAGCGCGCAGGCGCAGAGCCAGCTGATCGAGCCAGGCGCGCTCTACCTCTGGTCCTTCCGCCAGCGGGGCAAGCCGGAGACCCGCTGCCGCAGCTTCGAGTTCGCGAGCCTGCAGAGCGCGCTCGAGCACCACCTCGTGCACTTCTTCGTGGATCGCGACCGCTTCGATGCCAGCGAGGCCGGCAGCTAGCCCCACGGCTGCCGCTACTGGCAGCTGATGAACACGCGCTCGGCCGTGCGCTGCGAAACGCAGTGGATGCCGTCGCTCGAGTAGGAGTGGCTCCAGTCGCCCACGCGCTGGGTGGTCCAGGTGCCGCCCGCGCCCGGGCGCAGCCGCGCGGGCCTCAGCTCGACCGTGCTCCACACCCTCCCGCTCGGATCACGCCTCTGCGCATGGCGGGCGGCCCGCTGCGACGCGGGCGCGGCCCGCCTCGCGCCAAGGTCGATCGCGGAGCGCCGCACGCCCGGCTCGTGCTGCCGGGCCCAGCCACCAGCGAGGCTGCGCGCATCTTCGCCTGGCAGCAGCGGGCGCTCGTGGGCCGCCGCGGGGCCCGCGATCAGCAGCAGCAGACCGAAGATGCGCAGTGCTCGTGAAACCATCGCGCTCACTTTCCTTCCGCTGGCGCCCGGCGCGCCTACACCAACACACAACGGATAGCACCGCGCACGCACTCGTGCACCCCGCGCTCGCACTCGTGCACCCCGCGCTCGCAGCTCGCATCCAGTGTTCCGCCAGCTATGTTGCTCGGTGAAACAGTTGGTGGCGCCGCTTCAGGCCGGGGCGTCCCGCACCCACGCAGAGCGCCCCACCGGCGTCCACCCGGAGCCCCGCAGGCAGCTGGCCCGGCGTTCGACGACCCGCGCTGGGTCGCCATGGCTTGCCGAGGGCCGCGCGCATTTTCAGCGGATGGCGCCGCCCGGGCTGGGACATGGGAAGCCAACGCGCTGGTGGTGGCCAGCATCGAGGAGGCAGTGCGGGTCGCGCGCGAAGGTGGCCGCCTGGACCTGGCCAAGCTGGCCACCTTCGCGGCGCCGCAGGCAGAGCGCTGAGCAGCGCGCTCACTCCTCGTCGTCCGGATCCTTCGACAGGATGGTGTACAGCGCGCGGCGCGTCTGGCTCAGCGCCTTGCGGGCCTCTGCGATCTGCTCGGGTTGGCCATGGCTGGCGATCTGCCAGAGCGCCGTGGCGATCGGGTGGATCAGCCCCATCAGGTCCGCCAGCTCCTCGTGCTCCGAGCTGTTGTGTAGCTCCCAGGGCGCCTTCGTCTCCGCAGCGTGCTCTGCGACGTACTTCCGGCCCTCGTCGGTCAGGTGATACAGGCGGCCACTGCCCGCCTCCTCGGCCCTGACCAGCCCTTCATCCTCCAGCTGTTGCAGCGCGGGATACACCGCGCCCGGGCTGGGCCGCCACATGCCCCGGCTGCGCGACTCCAGCTCCTGCATCAGCTGGTAGCCGTTGCGCGGCTGCTCGGCGAGCAAGGCCAGGATGCCCGCTCGCACGTCGCCGCGGCGCGCGCGGGGACCGCGCATGAAGCCACCGAAGCCGAAGGGAAAGCCGCCGAAGCCAAAGGGCCCGCCGCGGCCGCCACCGCGCCCGCCCCCGGGGCGAAAGCCATGCCGCCCGCCCGCGTGCGCTTGCTCGCCCTCGGGATGGCCGCAGGGGTGGTGGTGATGATGATGAGGTTGAGCGCGGGCGCCCCACCAGCCACGGCCGTCGTTCCAGAGCCCAAACATTGTCGTAAAATCGCGCATTTTGTCCGCTCCCGTCCCGGTTGAGAATATCAAAGTTACGTCAAGATACACATTAGATATATCTATTGAGTCTCCGACGTCAAGCGGCCGCGGGGGGGTGCGGGCAGCGTGGGGGGCAAGGTGCGCCGAGCTCGCACGGCTCCAGTGTCATCCCGAGCCACTCCTCGTGAGCCCCAGGCGCGGGGTGACCCAATGGCCACCTAGTCCAGGGCCGTAGCGCCCCTCATGCTTTGTCTCGAGCTGACCATGAATACTCGCACTTGGAAACGCATCGGGGCATCGGGGTTTTGGGCACTGGGATTAGCCCTGCTGGCAGGGGCCTGCGGGGGCACGACCGCCAACTCGCCGGGGCTCGGCAGCGAGTCCCACTTCCTGGCGCGCTGCGAGGGCAGCTGCCCTGGCGGGCTCGACTGCATCGGCGGTATCTGTACGCGCGCGTGTCTCACCGCTTCCTCCAGCTGCGAGGACCTGGGGTCTGGCGCACGCTGCACCGACCAGAGCGTGGAGCCGGGAGAGGTGGCCGTGTGCGACGTGGGCTGCAGCACGAGCGCTGACTGCAGCGCGCTCGGTACGGACTACACGTGTGAAGACGCGTTCTGTCGCGCCGGCGGTACGGCGCAAAACCCCGGCGGCACGCCGTCGAACCCCGACGACACGCCGTCGAACCCCGGCGCGCTCAGCTGCACGGACTACGCGGATCAATCGCCACCGCCCGACCTGCGTGGCATCACGATTGTCAACCGCAGCTCCCAGGTGCTGTATCTGCAGCAGTTTGGCATCTGCGGCGGGGACAATGAATATTCGCTGGTGCAGGTGTTGCGCGACGGCGTGCTGGTGAACACCACCGGCGGTGGCTGCGGGGTGAGCTGCAACGAGACGCTCAGCTCCGGCTGGCCACGCTCATTCACCTATCCCTGCGCAACCGGCGAATGCGTGGGCGAGCTGAACCCAGATTGCCCGGGCATCGACTGCCCGGCGCCTGCGCGGGTGGCGATTCAACCCGGTGATTCGGTGTTTCAGCCAGGAAAGCTCGAGACGGTCTTCCAGGGGATGCCGGCGAGCTGCGTGACGGCGCCGCCGCCGAGCGGTCAGCCAGCTGTCAATACCGTCAACTGCTACACGAAGGTCATTCCCCAGCGGGGCAACTACAGGCTCAACGTGCGCGCATTCACCGAAGCAGAGTGCGCGACCCTGGACTGCCCGCCTGCGGTCGAGGTCTCGCAACCCACCGACTGGTACTTCCAGAACCTGTTCATCGACCTGACGTTACCGGAGTGAGGGCGGCAGAGCCGCCAATTGAAACAGCGGCAGCGCCGCTCCGTTGAGCTGCGGCAGCCCCGCTCAGCGAAACTGCGGCAGCCCCGCGATGCGCTCCAGCGCGTCGCGGGGTGCGTCGGCGGGAAGGGGAGCCGTGGAGCGACGCAGCCGCTCCAGCCAGCGCCGCTCCAGCGGCTCTGCCAGTTGCTCGACGGAGGTGGCCGCGCACGTCGCCGTCTTGCCCGCCGAGATGGGCCGCCCCACACCCACCGCAAAGCCCGCGAGCAACAGCGCGGCGCGCACCGCGGTCGCGCCGCTGTACGTGTGCAAGGTGGCGCCTTGCCGGCAGGCGCGGCGCGCGGCCCCAAGAGCTCCGCACGTCCACAGCCCGGGGTTGGCCTGCGGCGAAAACGGATCCCAGAACACCACGTCCGCAAACTCCGCACCCAGCGCTGGCAGCACGCTCTGGATCTCACCCAGGTGCAGCTCCCAGCGGCTGCGCGCCGCCTCGTGCCGGCCCTGCTCGAGCAAGGCCGCCACGGCCGCCCTCGCACTCGGCTCCTGCAGCCCAAAACCGGCGGCGTGCTCGGAGCGCAGCGCCAGCTCCAGCGCGGCCGTGCTGCGATCCAGACTGATGATGTGCAGCGCACGCCGTACGGTGCCGCGCGGCAGCTCCGCGCAGCGCCAGGCAGCGAGCGCGTTGGACCCAGCCCCGAGCCCCACGTCGAGCACCACCAGCGGTGTTGCCTCCGCCGCGCTCAGGCGCTCGGGCAGGCGCGCCGCCTCCGCGTACAGCTCGCGGGCCTCGCTCAGCGGGCCGGTGCGGTGCATCAGCTCGCCCGTCGCGCGATCGAACATCGCGGGGGTTCCATCGCGGGTCAACACGACCTCACAGTCGAGCGCTGCTGCGAGGTCAGCCATGATCACTCCGCGGCGTCGCGCGCGCCGATGCGGCGCCCGCTGTGCTCGTGCCGGTCGATGGCGTCCAGCTTGTGCCGTGCGTACGTGGCGAAGCGGCCCGCGGCGATGGCCGCCCGCGCCTCCGCCATCAAGGTCAGGTAGTGGTGCATGTTGTGTAGTGAGACGAGGCGCGTGGCCAGCGACTCGCCGCACTGAAACAGGTGCCGCAGGTAGGCGCGGCTGAAGCGCGCGCAGGTGCTGCAGCTGCACTGCGCGTCGAGTGGCTCGTCACTCTCGGCGTAGCGCGAGCGGGTGATCTTGACCCTGCCGGTGCCGGTGAAGGCGGTGGCCTGGCGCGCGTGGTGGGTCGGCAGCACGCAGTCGAACAGATCCACGCCCTGCAGCATGGCCCACAGCAGGTCCGGTGGGGTGCCCACGCCCATCAGGTAGCGCGGGCGCTCGCGCGGCAAGAGCTCGGCTGCGAGCGCGGTGGTTTCCTCGCGGTCCGAGCGAGTATCGCCCACTGCCAGGCCGCCGATGGCGAAGCCGTCAAACTCGTGCTGGGTGAGAAAGGCTGCCGACTCGCGCCGCAGCGCCGGGTTCACGCCGCCCTGCACGATGGCAAACAGCGCCCCGCGCGACTCGCCGCGCGCCGCCAGCTCGCGCCGGGCCTGGAGGCTGCGCAGCGCCCAGCGGTGCGTGCGCTCCATCGCGGCCCGCACCAGCGCCGGCTCCGCCGTGGAGTCGATGCACTCGTCCAGCACCATCATGACGTCGGAGCCGATGGCGCTCTGCACCTCGATGGAGCGCTCGGGGGAGAGCAGGTGCACGCGCTGATCCACATAGCTGCGAAAGCGCGCGCCCTCCTCGCTCAAGGTGCGGCGATTCTCCAGCGAGAAGATCTGGTAGCCGCCGGAGTCCGTCAGCACCGCGCCGGGCCAGCGCATGAAGGCGCCGATGCCGCCCACGCGGCGAAACTGCTCGGGCCCCGGGCGCAGCATCAGGTGATAGGTGTTGGCCAGGATCATCTGCGCGCCCATGGCGCTGAGCTCGCTCGGATCCAGCCCCGTCACGGCCGCGCGCGTGCCCACCGGCATGAAGGCGGGCGTATCCACCGGGCCATGAGCGGTGGTGAGCACGCCCTGGCGGGCGCGCGAGGCGGGATCGGTCGAGATGACGGTGAAGGGCAACATGTCAGAGGCTCCGCGCTCAGCGCGTGATGGTGAAGCGATCGACCCGCAGCGCCAGCTCGCGCGTGTCGCTGGAGCCTGCCTCGTGCTCCAGCGGGCGTGCCGTGTGGTTGAAGCGCAGCTCGATGATGCTTGCCTCCTCCTCGCTGAAGAGGCGCGCGGGCAGGGTGAGCTCGTGACTCTGCCAGTGTGCAGTGGGCTCGAGCTTGCCGATGGGCTGTCCGTTGAGCAGCACCTCCACCTCGAGCGGCAGCGCGGGCGGGTAGGCACGCGCCTCCACGCTCAGGCGTGCATCGCGAGCACCGGGCAGCCACACCTGCAAACGCGCGCGCGGGCCGCTGCTCCACACGGCGCTGCGCTCGCCCTCCTGCTCGTCGTCGGACCAGCCGTCGCGCAGCGCGGCGCGGGCCTCGGGCACACCGGCGTCGATCACGCTGCGCGCGGGCAGCGGCTCGAGCGCGATCTGTCGGAAGCGCGCTGACAGGTCGCGCCGGTCGGTTGACAGCGCCGACAGCGCCGCCGGAGCCACGGTGGCCTCGTAGTCGAAGCGCACCTGGTTGGCGCCGCGGCGCAGCAGCTCCGCCGGCACCAGCAGCCGCTGCGGCAGCCAGTCCGCCGGCAGCTCCAGGGTGCGCAGGGGATGGCCGTTCACCGACACGCGCGTGCGGCCCGAGATGCCCTGCATCGACTGCGCCGTCAAGGACAGCAGGTGCGGCAGCTCGGGCTGATCCAGCCGGCCCTGCACCAGCGAATACGGCCCCTCGCTCCAGACGAAGGCCGCGCCTCCCTCCAGCTCCGGTGGGCTGAAGCCCTCCAGGAAGTGCTCGCTGTCTTCGCGCGCGCCCACCACCAGCGAAAAATCATGCGCCAGGGGCGCCAGCTCCAGAAACTCGAACAGCGCGGCCAGCGCGCGAGTGTCGTCGCCCTCCGGCTCACTCGTCGTGCTCCACTCGAAGCTCAGCTCGTTTTCACCGTGGCGCAGGGCAGGGGTGTCCGCGCTCAGCTGCCAGCGCTCCACCGGCACCTCACCAGCAAACACGACCTGGCCGTTCAGCGCCGCCACCAGCTGCTGTGGCTCTGTGCCGTCGTAGGCGCGCAGGCGCGCGCGCAGCACGCTGGTGCGATCCGTGGCCGAGCCCTGGAAGCGGATCAGCGACTTGCGCCCCACCGCCCAGCGCGCGGGCCTGCACTCCACCAGCTCGCCGATGCCCCAGCCGCTGGTGAAGCTGCCCGAGTGTTGCAGCAGGTCAAAGCGCACGGCGCCGTCCTGCTCCTGCACCGCGGTCGGGCGGTACAGGCCCATGTCGTGCGCGCCGTCGAGCAGCGGGTCGACCTTCAACGGCTGACAGGCGCCCTCGCGCCGGAAGAGCCCGAGCCAGCCGCGGCTGGCGACCTGCTGATAGCCCGGCGGCAAGAGCTCGTCCTGCAGGTGATAGGGCACCATCAGGTAGTTCAGGCCAGCTTCCGCGCCGCACGTCTCCCGCCCGTAGAAGAGCGGCACAGAGCGGTGCAGATACGTGTATGCACCCGTGAAGGCGGGGCGCAGGCCCAGCACGCCCAGCCCACACAGATCCGGCTGCTGCCCGGCGCTGGCCAGCAGCAAGTTGGGCTCCTCGTCGGCGTTCCAGATCCGGCGCGTGCCGCGCGGCACGTCCAGGTACTGGCCGAGCTCGCGGTAGGTGAGGCTCGGCAGCTCCAGCGCCAGGCTCAGCGCTGCCGCTGCCGCGCACAGCGCCCAGGCAGCGCGCGCTGGCCCGCGCTGCGGGAACAGCCGATCGGCACCCAGCCCCACCAGCACCGCCAGGAGCGGCAGCGCCGGCACCAGAAAGCGCAGCTCCTTGTGCGGGATGAGCGAGTGCACCAGCACATCCAGCAGCACGGCCAGACCGAGCACAGGCGCGCGCAGCCCGCCCAGCACGGCCAGGGCCACGAGCAGCGGCAGCACCGGGCCGCAGCTGGTCCACAGACTCTGCGCGTAATACCAGAACGGCTCCACCCCGAACGTGGAGGCGCCGCCGCGCAGCAGGTTGAAGTCCACGTACGCGAGCAGCGAGTGAAACGGGCGCCCCCAGCTCAGCCAGTCGAGCAAGCCCCCGCCCACCAGCAGCGCCGCCGCGCCCGCGCCCGCAAAAAACAGCGCCTCTCGCTGCCGACGCTGCCGTAACAGCCAGAGCAGCGACACCAGTCCGAACAGCGCGTTTTGATAGCGCAGCAAGCTGGCCAGCGTGATCCAGAGCCCCGCCAGCGCAGCCCGCCGCGGCGAGCGCTCCAGCAAGAGCAGCGCGCTCAGCACCACCAGCGGAGCGCTCACGCTCTCCGACAAGGTGCGGTAACCAAACACCACCGAGACCGGCAAGACGGCGAGCACCAGCGCCGCCAGCCAGCCCGCGCGCGCGCTCCCCAGCCACTCGGCGAGGCGCGCGCTCCACCACATCCCCAGCAAGCCGAGCAGCACCACCAGGCCGCGCGCCAGCGCCACCAGCGTCAAAGAAGAGCTGATGCCCAGCAGCGCCGCCAGCTTCCAGCAGCTTGCGAACAACCCTGGCAGCAGCCAGTTGCGAGCACCATCGCGAAACTCCCACGGGATGATGCCCGAGCCGAACGCCAGGCGATGGGCTTGCTCCAGGCTCTGGTACAGCTCATCCGGCCAGTAGATGCTGTGATCTTCCAGCGCCAGCCAGAGCCGCAGCACGGCCGACGCGAGCAGCACCAGCCAGGTGGCGACGCGAAAGAGCCTGGCTGCTGGAGAAGGGGCTGCTTCCGGCAAGGGAAGCAACATTTCGCCGCTCTGACCTGCCGAAGACAACCCAAAAAACGCCTGCCCGTGCCCTTCTGACGCCTGCGCTGAGTTCGCGACGGCTGGCTTTCGCGCCTTGCGCGCCAGCGCCGGTTCGAGCTACCTCGGCGGCTCGTGAACGATCACGCGGGCGCGGATCCATTGGAGCAGCCACGGCTTCCTCGCTCGGCCTGGCCGTGGCGAGAGCGCTGGCTCGCTCGAGCCCACGCGCTCCACCCCGCGCTGCGCTGGCTGCAGAGCCGCGTCATGCTTGCCTGGCAGAGTGGTCTCGCACTGAGCGTGCTGCTGCTGGCGATCTGGTGGATGTGGCGGCTCCAGCCCTTTCACGGCGTGGGCATGGCCAGCCAGGATCAGGTCAACTTCTCGCTGCAGGGTACGGGGGACTTCTGGGCTGGCGTGTTCCGCCATGCGCGCGCCCAGGGGCGCGTGTACTTTCTGCTCAACAAGATCGTCGATCTCTGGCTCGCTGCGCGTCCCGAGGGCTGGCGCATCCACGCGTTCAATCTGATCGTGTTCGCGCTCAGCGCCCCCTGTTTTGCGCTGGCGGTGTTTCGAAGCTGGCGCGAGCGGCTGCTGTATGTGTGGCTGTTCGCCAGCGTGAGCTGGGCCAGCTACCATCACATGCCGCCGGCAGCCTACCCGAGCGTGAATCACCTCCCGTTTCTGCTCTGGCCGCTGGCGGCCTGGCTGATCGCTCGCGCCTGCCGGCGCGGCTCGGTGGGCAGCGGAGCATTGTTGCTCGGCTTCTGGCTGATCGCGTTCCTCAGCTTCGTTCAGTACGAGCCCGTGGCGGGCATGTCGTTTTGCGTGCTCGGCTGGCTCGTCTACGACACCCCGCTACCGCGCCTGCGCAAGCGGCTGGCTCTGACCTTGGCGGGCGCGGCGCTCGCGTATGGCGTGCTGTACGTGGGCTGGCGCATCTACTACCCGACCTCCTACGATGGCCTGATGCAGGGCGAGCTCTCGCTCCGCCGGGTGCTGCAGGTGACGGTGGCCTATACCGTGGGTGGGTTGCCCTTCTCCGAAGCGTACGGCCACACCGAGCCGCTGCGCTTCGGGGATCCTCGCGTGGGCGAGGGGACGCTGAGCTACGTGACCCCGTCCTGGCCAGGCCTGGATGGCGGGGCGCTGCTGCTGAGCGCGCTGGGCCTGCTCGGGCTCTGCAGCTTGCTGCGTCGTACGGTCCCGGGGGAGAGGCAGCTATCGGCACGCGTTCCGCGCACTGCTGCGATGGTCTTGCTGGCGCTGCTCTCGCTGCTCGCCATCAATGGCCCGCTCGGGCTCTCCGGCAAGTACCAGGCCTGGGTGCGCGACTGGGATGAGACGTATCTCACCAGCCAGCTGGCGCTGTATCCGCTGGTGCTGCTGGGGACGCTGCTGCTGGCCGCAGCGTACCAGCGGCTTCGCTGGCGCGGCGTGCCGCTGGCGTTCTTGCCGCTCGCGCTGGCCGTGTGTGCGCTCAGCCTGCCAGTGCAGGCTCACAACCGCAGGGTGACGGCGCTGCAGCGCGCCAACCTGGCTCGCTGGGAGGGTGTGACAGCGCTGGCCGCGTACGCCCGCCACATCGAGGAGCCCATCCTGGTGGCTCCCGATCTCTACTACACCATGGCCATCGGCGAGCAGAACTGGACCAACTACTGGGGTCGCTACATGCAGCAGCGCTTCGGTGGCTGGCTCTCGTTCCGCGCTGCGCCGCCGCAGCGGGGCGCGGTCGCCCTCATCCGCCTGCATCGCTTCGAGGACGGCCGGCTGCGCGCGCTCTCCGTGCAGACGCAGCACAGCGTCGCCATCGTCGCTCGCAAGCAAAACGCGCCGATTGCGGTGTTCACC
>JAICQL010000341.1 GCA_025937895.1 Polyangiaceae bacterium
CAAAACCTTGACGGACGCTAACGCAGTCAGCATGCCTCCCCTCACTGCAACCCGCATTTAGGTGCGACAACCGCCACTCGCAGTGCGCAAAGCCGTGCCGCCAGCGAGCAATTCTGATTCAGCACGGAGCAACCACCCATCCTCCGGACGCTCCGTCGCCACAGAGCCGCACGTCGCAAAGCAGCGCAGCCTCAACTCGAGTTAACAATGCGCGCGGACCCGTTCCACCATGAACCTCGCACTGTTCGACTTCGACGGCACCCTCACCCGCGGTGACAACTTCGTGCCCTTCGCCCGCATGCAGGCGTCACCCCGCCGCAAGCTCGTGGCCGACCTCTGCCTCAGCCCGCTCGTGGTCGGCTATCGCCTCGGCTACCTGCACGCCAGCTGGATGCGCCAGCGCGTCGCCTGGTTCGCCTTTCGCGGCCGCCCCATCAGCGAAGTCGCGCAGTGGGGAGAGCGCTACGCCCAGCGAGAGCTGCCGCGCGGGCTCCGCCCCGAAGCCTTCGAGCGCCTCCAGTGGCATCGTGCACGCCGCGACACCATCGTCATCGTCTCCGCCTCCCTCGAGCCCTACCTCGCGCCCTGGTGCCGCAGCCACGGCCTACACCTCATCTGCACCCAGCTCGAGACCCACGGCGCCAAGTACACTGGCCGCTACCTCCACGGCGACTGCACCGGCCCCGAAAAAGCCCGCCGCATCCGCCAGCGCTTCAACCTCCAGCGGTACCACCAGATCTACGCCTACGGCGACACCCCAGAGGACAACGAAATGCTCGCGCTAGCCCATCGCCCCCACCTGCGCGGCAAAGAGCTAACCACCCCCTGACGGCAACCACCGCCCCCGCTGCTCACGCCAACCACCATCGAGACCCGCACGCCCCCGGGGCGACGATTGAGCGGGAGAAAGCGGGCCGGGCTGCCACTCCACGTCCCGGCACCAACCTCGGCGCCTTGGAAGTCAGGTAGCATGTGGCGTTTGACAAGCGGCAAGGCGGTAAATGGGCGCTCGCGGCAACACTCGTCACGTAGTCGCGCCGCGGCGCTGCCGGCCCGCGCCGCGAGATGGCAGAGTGCTCCGTGGGAGCAGCATGGCCCTTTGACATCGAGCGGACGCACAGCCGCGAATGCCGGCTGAGACGGTCACGGTGCAAGGCGCAACCAGCGGCCGCTGGGGAAGGGAGTTAGCGCGGGCAGCTGACGCCGTTCAGGGCGGCCAGATCGCTGACGCGAGTCACGCGCTCGAGACTGGTGACGCGCGTGACGGTCAGCTCGCGCGGGTACTCTCGAACGTTGCCAAAGCGGCCGCGGGCGCTCAAGTCCCCAGAGCCGGCAAGCAGAAAGAGACAGCCCGCGATGTCACACTCTTCACCCAGCGCAAGCTCCTGAAACCGCTCGAACGCCAGCCCCTCGAAGCGAATGGCCCATAGCTCCTGCAAGCCACAATGCAAGAAGGCTGCATCCTCGAAGCGATATTCGACGCTACCCAGCAGCTGAACGCCACGCTGCAACTCAGGCCCGAACATCGGCGCCATGCTCGGTGCCCCGCCGCTACCGCCCCCGCGCGGCAGCCTGCCCGGAATCACGTTCCCCCCGCGCGGACGACTCGCCTCCGTATCTTGCTCCGTGCCATCCCCCATGCCATCGACCCCGCCAGCGTCCAGCTGCACACACCCGCTGCCCAGCACCAACGCCCACACGCCCCACGCCAGTACCCTTCGTGAGGTCGACGCCCCGCATGCACTAGCTGGCTCCTTCGCACCCCCACCGACCCTGACGCGCAGCACCCGCTTCAGCGCAGAGAACACCCTTGCTCGGTAGCATGCACGCGCGGTCGGGTCACTGTGTTTCGGTCCACCGCCATCGCCCCGCGCCCCGCCATCCAGCACCCCCCGCCATCCAGCACCCCCCGCCACCAGTGCCATGGTGCGGCGCAAGTCGCCGCCGAGCGAGCCCATCGCCGCCGAGCGAGCCCATCGCCGCCGAGCGAGCCCATCGCCGCCGAGCGAGCCCATCGCCGCCGAGCGAGCCCCGCGCGGCCGAGCGAGCACTGCCGGCGCTCGCCACCACCGAGAGCCGCGTGATTATCCGCCCTGCGCGGATAGTGGCGGAGCCGCTCGCCGCGTGAGCCCATCGCCGCCGAGCGCGCGGACGTTGCCGGCGCTCGCCGCCATGGTTATCCGCGCAGCGCGGATACTGGCGAACTCACCAAGTGGACCCATCGCTGCCGAGCGCCCGCACACTGCTGGCGCACTCGTCGGCGCTGAGTGGCGTCGTCATTCGGGTTGTCGCGGATAGTGGCGGACCTGCTCGTCACCCGGACGGACCGAGCGCGCATGGAGTGATGATGCGTGGGGCGTCGAGGTGTGCCTCGCGACCAACGATGTACAAGGCGCTCGAGCGTGTCATTGCAGTCGGGAGCCGTGTGACCACTCGAGGGGTGGTCGGAACATGATGCTGATGCGTGGATCGGCGTGGGCGCGTTTGGGCACTGCGTGCTGCCAGGTGCGCTGGCAGCTGCCGCCCATCACGAAGAGATCGCCCCAGCCGAGATCGAAGGCGTGCGAGCCACGGCTGCCGTCTTCGAGGATGGGGTGGGTGCAGCGCGCGGCGGTGTCCAGCGCGGCGGTGTCCAGCGCGGCGGTGTCCAGCGCGGCGGTGTCCAGCGCGGCGGTGTCCAGCGCGGCGGTGTCCAGCGCGGCGGTGTCCAGCGCGGAGCTGCCGGCTCGTGTGCGCTCGATGGAATGCCGGGGCGCGAGCAGGAAGCGGCGCGGCGCGCCCACCGAAACCGTGGCGATGACGCAGTCGTTCACGAGACGCCCCACCTTGTCCCCGTGGAAAGCGACACTGTCGCGACCGTCCCGGTAGTGCGCCAGCGACACTCTGCCCAGTGGCCAGCCGTAACGGTGCGAGAGCGCTTGCGAGAGCTTCTGCAGCAGCTCAGCAATCGGACCTGTCTCCGGTGCTTGCGCGAGCAAGCGCGGCACATCGACCTCGCGCTCATACATTTGCCGCCTCATGTGCTGCCACGCCACCTGGCTTGCCAGCTGCTCGAACACACGCGCGTGCCCATCGAGCCACCCGGGGTGATGCTCGATCCAAGCCCCACCCGCGAGCTGCCAGCGCCGTACGCCGCTGAAGGCTCCATCAAAACGAGCGGGACCCGCACCAAAGAGCGAGCACTGCATCGAGAATATATACTGAACAAAAGGGCAGCCGTCAAGGCGGTGGCCGCAATCGAAGCGACTCATCACCTCTCAAGCCCGCGCGCAGACACTACCAACAGGTCAGACCAGCATGTCGCAGATAACACGCCAGGAGGTGCCCTTCACCTCGCGTGGGGAGCAACTTGCGGACTGACAGCTTCGCAAGCCTCGCTGCTGTGCGCATCCAGCCAGCAGCTGGCTGCCACAGCCAGTCCGAGCAGGATGGCTCCCGCAATGCCATGTGAGAGCTGGCGCAGCTCTGCCGGCGGTGGCTCCCAGCCGCGGCGCCTGCCGCCGTTCTTGCGCTCCAGCATGTCAGCGAGTCTACCACGTGACATCGCCCTCTGCCGCGCAGGGCGGTAGGTTTCGCCTGTCGTAACCGTGTACCTTCCGCCGGCGCAAAATCGCGTGACGAGGCTGCGTGCAGCACGTTGCGTGAAGCGGCGCTCGCAGCGACCAGCCGCAGTGGACGGCGCCCACGCCGAACGGGCCACTCCACACCGTTACAGCTCCCCTTCGCCCGTGAGCACCGCTCCCGCTCCGTCGCGAGTGCACGAGCACCGCGCGTGCCGCTCCTTCGAGCTTCGCGCGCGTGCTGCACGTGCGTGCGCCCGTGTTTCACGAGCCCAGATTGCGCCGTGTCAGTGCTCATTCAGGTGATGGCGCTCAGCACATGAGACCGTTGCGTGTCCAGTTCTCTGGATCGCGCCCTCACGTGCAGGACACTGGAATGGAGGCCGGTTTCCGCCGTGTGCGACTTCGCTGAGCTGATGCAAATCAACTCATGTGCGAGCTGGGCCCAGCGCTGCGCTTCCGGAAGGACCGCGCGCCCTGCGAACGCAGTGGACTCGGCGAGGAGAGTCACTATCTATCGAGCTTGCTCGTGCCGATGTTGCGTCCGTGCCTGATCAGGTGGTCGAGCGTCGTGCTTGCGGCGCTGCCCGGTTGTGAGCGTGCAACTCCGAGCGCATCCGCACAGGCCTCGGCGAGCGCGGAGCCGCAGCAAGTGGCATCGCGGCTGCTTCCGCGCCCGCACGACCCACGCCAGTCCGACGTGCGGGACGAGGGCAGCGCCAGTCCAGCGCCGCCCAGCGCTGCTTCCGAGCAGACAGAGCCCCGCAGCATCCCGAGCTCGCGCAGCGTCCCGAGCTCGCGCAGCGTCCCGAGCTCGCGCCGCACGCCTGACACGGGATCGAGAGATGGCTCGCCGAGCGAGACCTGCGTCAGTGGCTGGATCACGCCAGGCCGCGGCAATCCGCTGCGCAAGGCTGCGCTCGACATGATCCGAGCCCGCAAGAGCGAGCGCTTCGTGGTGGAAGAGATGCGCTACTTCCGCGGCCCTGAAGACGCAGAGGTGATCGGCCCGCAGCGAGAGGTCGAGCGCTGGTACGTGAAGGCGTACTCCACTGGCCGCAATGGCCGCCGCCAGCGCTGGCTGGTGCGGCGCGCGGAGGTCGGGCGCGGCATCGACGCCGTCGCCGATTTCGACTCCACCGGCTACGCGCCGGGCACCTGGAAGCGACCGGACGCCTCTGACGACAGTGTCTCGGATCCCTTCCAGCGCCCGTGCGACCGCCAATCTGCCGGCGAAAAATGCATGGGCTTGCCCTACGCAGTGCTCGGCTGCCTGGACGGCACATGACTCTGGCTCCGGCCGTTTCGGCGCCATTCGCCTGAATCCGCCCCAGCCGCTGCGCCGGCCCAGCCGGTGGAGGAGCCGCTTGCGCCGTGACACGCTCGAGGGCAAGCTTTGCGGGTGTTGGGAGAGCGGGCGCCGTACGAAGCCGCGCGTCTCCAAGCTCGCTGCCCGGCATCCGGGAGCGCGGCTCTGCCACACGCCAACCCCCCGCTCCAGGCGCAGCCCCCACCAAGCCCGCTGCGCGCGCCGAGCCCGCTGCGCGCGCTATATGTCGCGACCATCATCATCGTCACCGCCATCGCCGGCTGCGCCGGCAATGGCGGTGACGATGCGCCGCCGGAGAGCACGTGTCCGAGCGACTTGCCGGATGACGCGCAATGTCCGCAGATTGCGCCGTCCTATGCGGCGGTGGTGGCGCCCATTCTGGAGCAGCGCTGTCAAGGCTGTCACTATCCGGGCAATCCTTTCTCGAGCGTGGTGCTCAGCGAATATGAGCGCGTGTTTGCGGCGCGCCGCACGGCGCTGACGCTGGTATACGGCTGCCGCATGCCGCCGGCGCCGGCCATGCCGCTGAGCGCGGAGGAGCGCCGTGCGCTGCTGGCGTGGCTGGTGTGCGGGGCGCCCGACAATTGAGGAGCTGCAACCTGGAGCGAGCGAGCTTCGCAGTGATGGAATGGCGATGAAACACCGACTGTACTACTACCCCGCAAACGCCAGCTTGGCCCCGCACATCCTGCTGCAAGAGGTGGGCTGTGATTTTGAGCTCGCGCTGGTCGATCGCAAGCAGGAGCGGCAGAAGAGCGCGGAGTACCTGCGGCTCAATCCCAACGGGCGCATCCCCGTGCTGGTCTCTGGGGAGCTGGTGCTGTTCGAGTCGGCGGCCATCTGTCTGTACATCGCGGATCTGTACCCGGAGGCGCGCCTGGCGCCGCCGCCGCGCACGGCGGCTCGTGCTCACTTTTACAAGTGGCTGATGTTTCTGACCAACACGGTGCAGCCCGCGTACATGGCCTTTCGCTACCCGGAGCACTACACCACCGAGGCTTCGCAGCACGAGGGCGTGCGGCAAGCGGCTGTTGCGCAGGGCACCCGCGCCTTTCGCGTGCTGGAGGACGCGCTGTCACAGGGCCCCTTCTTGCTTGGCGCTGACTACAGCGCGTGTGACGCCTACCTGTACATGCTGGTCTGGTGGGCCCAGCGCCTCGCAGAGCCGCCGTCTCAGTTGCCGAACGTGCGCCGCTGCGTGCAGCACGTGGCGGCGCG
This sequence comes from Polyangiaceae bacterium, assembly GCA_025937895.1. Lineage (GTDB taxonomy): Bacteria > Myxococcota_A > Polyangia > Polyangiales > Polyangiaceae > SZUA-265. The sequence continues at coordinate 6,109 of JAICQL010000341.1, forward strand.
GCCCGCCACGCGCCGCGCGTGCGAGGTGGAGGGCATTGAGCTGCGCTTTGTGGATTGAGCTGCGCTTTGTGGATTGAGCTGCGCTTTGTGGATTGAGCTGCGCTTTGTGGATTGAGCTGCGCTTTG